>NZ_JBEYVS010000140.1:0-1012 GCF_040644095.1 Streptomyces sp. NPDC047028 | reverse complement strand
TGCCGGAGTTCGGAGACCTCGCCGACTTCGTGGAGTTCGTGGACGCCGCCCACCAGCGCGGCATGCGCGTCATCATCGACTTCGTCATGAACCACACCAGCGACCAGCACCCGTGGTTCCAGGAGTCACGCACCAACCCCGACGGGCCTTACGGCGACTACTACATGTGGGCCGACGACGACAAGCAGTACCAGGACGCGCGGATCATCTTCGTCGACACCGAGGCCTCCAACTGGACGTTCGATCCCGTCCGGGGCCAGTACTTCTTCCACCGCTTCTTCTCGCACCAGCCGGACCTGAACTACGAGAACCCGGCGGTGCAGGAGGAGATCCTGGCGGCGCTGAAGTTCTGGCTGGACCTTGGCATCGACGGATTCCGGCTGGACGCCGTCCCCTATCTCTACTCGGCCGAGGGCACCAACTGCGAGAACCTCCCCGCCACGCACGAGTTCCTCAAACGCGTGCGCCGCGAGATCGACGCGATGTACCCGGACACGGTGCTGCTGGCGGAGGCCAACCAGTGGCCCGAGGACGTCGTCGACTACTTCGGGGACTACGCCTCCGGCGGCGACGAGTGCCACATGGCCTTCCACTTCCCCGTCATGCCGCGCATCTTCATGGCCGTACGCCGTGAATCGCGCTACCCGGTCTCCGAGATCCTGGCCAAGACACCGGCCATCCCCTCCAACTGCCAGTGGGGCATCTTCCTGCGCAACCACGACGAGCTGACCCTGGAGATGGTCACCGACGAGGAACGCGACTACATGTGGGCCGAATACGCGAAAGACCCGCGTATGCGCGCCAACATCGGCATCCGCCGCCGCCTCGCGCCCCTCCTCGACAACGACCGCAACCAGATCGAACTCTTCACCGCCCTGCTGCTCTCCCTGCCCGGCTCGCCGATCCTCTACTACGGCGACGAGATCGGCATGGGCGACAACATCTGGCTCGGCGACCGCGACGCCGTACGCACCCCCATGCAGTGGACACCCGACCGCAACGCCGGGTTCTC
>NZ_JBEYVS010000139.1:0-1066 GCF_040644095.1 Streptomyces sp. NPDC047028 | reverse complement strand
CGAGTTGACGCTGTCGGACGAGGAACGGGCCGCGCTCGAGGAGTGGGTGCGGCGTCGTTCCACGCCGCAGGCGTGGGCCTTGCGGTGCCGGATCATCCTGGCCTGCGCAACCGGCGCGTCGAACAAGGACGTTGCGGAGCGGTTGGGTTCGACCCCTCATGCGGTAGGCCGTTGGCGGGCCCGGTTCGTGCGGTACCGGATTGCCGGCCTGGGGGACATGCCACGTCCGGGCGGTCCCAGGACGGTGACGGACGAGCAGGTCGCCGCGGTGGTCGCCAGGACGCTGGAATCCACTCCGAAGAACGCGACGCACTGGTCGACACGGTCCATGGCGAAGGAGATGGGCCTCTCGCAGTCCTCAGTGTCACGGATCTGGCGAGCGTTCGGCCTTCAGCCGCACCGGTCCGAGACCTTCAAGCTGTCGACCGATCCGTACTTCGTCGACAAGGTCCACGATGTCATCGGCCTCTACCTGGACCCGCCCGAGCGGGCCCTGGTGTTCTGCGTCGACGAGAAGTCGCAGATCCAGGCGCTGGACCGGTCCCAGCCCGTGCTGCCGATGATGCCCGGGGTTCCCGAGCGGGCGACCCACGACTACGTCCGCGCCGGCACCACCACCCTGTTCGCCGCCCTCGAGGTCGCCACCGGCAAAGTGATCGGCTCCCTGCACCGCAGACACCGGGCTGAGGAGTTCAAGAAGTTCCTGATCAAGCTCGACAAGGAAGTACCTGCCGATCTCGACATCCACCTGATCTGCGACAACTACGCCACCCACAAGACCCCCGCGATCAAGAAGTGGCTGCTGGCACACCCCCGGTTCCATCTGCACTTCACACCGACCGGCTCCTCCTGGCTAAACCTCGTCGAACGCTGGTTCGCCGAACTGACCAACAAGCAGATACGGCGAGGCGTCCACCGATCCGTCCAGGCCCTGGAGAAGGACATCCGCAACTGGATCGCCGCCTGGAACACCGACCCCAAGCCCTACGTCTGGACAAAGACCGCGGACGAAATCCTTGAACGCCTCGCCTCATATCTGAACAGAATTCCCGACTCAGAACACTAG
>NZ_JBEYVS010000138.1:0-1072 GCF_040644095.1 Streptomyces sp. NPDC047028 | reverse complement strand
CTTTCGGGCTGTTTCGTTGTGATCGAGTGAACCGGGGTTGCGGGGTGGGGCCATGAGTACGGGGTACTCAAAGCCGCGTCGGAGTCGCCGGTCTCGGTAGTGGGCGGCGTGGGTGGTGCCGGGAGTGGGGGGTTTGTTGTCGGGGTGGGGGGCCCGCCGGCTGGAGTGTGTGGGGGCCGGCGGGCCCGGTCCGGCTCCCCGGGGTGTCAGGGTGTGCGGGGCCGGGGGGCCGGGGTTTTAGGGGGTGAGGCGGGCCCAGTGGGTGACGCCGGCGGGGTGGTGGTGGGTGCCGTGGGCGGCGGTCAGGGCTTGGATCAGGGTCAGTCCGCGGCCGTGTTCTTCGGGGGTGCAGGTGCGGTGCCAGGCGCCCTCGTGCGGGGCGGGGCCGCCGTCGGTGACTCCGACCCAGATCCGGTGGTCGGCGTGTGCGCGGTGCACGTGCACTGTCAGCGGCGGGCTGGCGTGGGCGACGGCGTTGGTGACGAGCTCGGAGAGCACCAGCAGCGCCGACTCGGCCTGTTCGGCGGGGATGTCCCATCCGGCCAGGACGGCGGCGGTCAGCCGCCGGGCCCGGCCGACCGAGGACGGGTGGTGGGCCAGCGGCCAGCTGGCGTCGTCCCGGGGCGGGCGCGGCGCCGGGTCTCGTCCCGGCACCGCCGGATCGGTGGCGCCACCGGTACGGGTCCCGGGCGCGGCAGCCGGGGAGAGGGAGGTGGGGGTGGCGTACATCGCGATCACATCCACGAGACGGTGAACGACCGAAAGGGGGGTTCGGCCTGGTATCCATCACCACCATCCCCGGACCGGGGCAAGCCAGGCATTAGGGACCCACCCCAAACCTTCCCACCCCAAACCCCACCGGGCCGCCCACCGCCGGGCGGGTCGCCGCCGGCGCCCCGGTCACAGCCGCACCAGCACCCACCGACACACCCACACCACCAACCCGATCACCCACCCGCCGGACCCCATACGCCACCACCCACCCCACTCAGACCCCCGCCCGGCGGGCCGCCCAAGCCCCCCTCGACCCCGCCCGCCGGCCCGGCCCCGAAGCAGCCCGAAACCCACCACA
>NZ_JBEYVS010000137.1:0-1082 GCF_040644095.1 Streptomyces sp. NPDC047028 | reverse complement strand
GCCAGGAAGGACTTCCAGCCGCCGGCGGGTGCCTGGCCCACGGGCAGGGTGCGGAGCTTGGCGAGGACCTCCGGCTTCTGCACGTCCATCCAGTCCACGAACTGCCGGAAGGAGACCAGCCGTACGTCCGCGCCCTTGTCCTTCTCGCGCGCGATGTGCTTGAAGGCCTCCTCGACGGAGTCCATGTAGATCCCGCCGTTCCACTGCTCGAAGTGGTTGCCGATGAAGAAGGGTGCCCGGTTTGTCGTATACGCCCGCTCGAAGCCCGCTATGTACGACTGCGCCGACTGCTTGCGCCAGGCCGGGTAGTTGGCGGGCGGGGCCTTGGTCGAGTTGACCGACTGGTTGGCGAGCATGTTGTAGTCCATGGACAGCACCTCGAAGGAGTGCCCGGGGAAAGGTATCTGCTGCAACGGCAGATTCCAGAGCCCCGTCTTCTTCGCCGGCCACACCTGGAGGCCGCCCGGCGAGGAGGCGTCGTAGCGCCAGCCCAGCTCGCGGGCGGTGGGCAGCAGGTTGTCCTGGCCGAGCAGACAGGGCGTACGGCCGCCGACCAGTTCCTTGTCGTAGTCGAACGGCAGGGACGGCAGGTCGGTCCAGCCGGTGTTGGTCCGCCACTGCTTGACGAAGCCCTTGGCCTGCTCGATCTCGCTCTTCCACTGCTGCGGGGTCCAGTTGCCCACCGTGCCGTGGCCGGAGCAGAAGTGCCCGTTGAAGTGGGTGCCGATCTCGTGCCCCTCCAGCCAGGCCCGGTGCACGTTGGCCAGCGTGGCCTTGATGTGCGCGTCGGTGAGGTAGCCGATGTCGGAGGCGCCGCGCGGGTTGTTCGGCGGGTTGTAGAGCCGCTTCTTCGACTCGGGCAGCAGGTACAGCCCCGAGAGGAAGAAGGTCATGCTCGCGCCGTGCTGCTTGGCCAGGTCAAGAAAGCGCGGGAAGAGGCCGTTGCCGACCTCGCCGGCCCCGTCCCAGGAGAAGATCACGAACTGCGGCGGGGTCTGCCCCGGCTCCAGCGGCTCGGGCTTGGCCGGCTGGTGCGGCTGCCTGCCGGTGAACGACGTCGAGCCGTCACCGATGAGCTTGGC
>NZ_JBEYVS010000136.1:0-1098 GCF_040644095.1 Streptomyces sp. NPDC047028 | reverse complement strand
TGGTACGTGAGCTGGGCGGCGATCCGCTCGAACTCGGCGAGCATCGGCTCCATGAGGGGCGAGTGGAAAGCGTGGCTCACGGTGAGCTTCTTCGCCTTACGGCCTTCACCGGTGAAGTGGCTGACAACCGAGTTCACACCCGCATCGGGACCGGACACGACGATCGCGTTCGGTCCGTTCACAGCCGCGATGCCCGTGCCGTCCGGCAACACGGCCCGTACCTCGTCCTCGGTCGCCTGCACGGCAGCCATCGCACCCCCCGAAGGGAGCTGCTGCATCAACCGGCCACGAGCCGCGACCAGCCTCGCCGCGTCCTCCAGCGACCACAGACCCGCCACATGCGCGGCCGCCAGCTCACCGATCGAATGCCCGGCCAGCACATCCGGCCGCACACCCCAGAACTCCAGCAGCCGGAACAACGCCACCTCAAGGGCGAACAGCGCGGGCTGCGTGAAGCCCGTCTCGTCCAGCCCCTCACCGCCGAACATCACACCCTTCAGCGGACGTTCGAGATGCGCATCCAGGACAGCGCACACCTCGTCCAGCGCGGCGGCGAACACGGGGAAGGCCTCATACAGCTCCCGTCCCATCCCGGCCCGCTGACTGCCCTGCCCCGTGAACAGGAACGCCAGCGGATCGCGTCCGGCGCCCGGCACCGGTGCGGTGCCGCCGGCCAGGGTCTCCAGGCCGGCCAGCAGTCCTTCCCGGTCCCCGCCGACCACGCCGGCCCGGTGGGCGAAGGCCGACCGGTGCGTCAGCAGGGCGTGGCCCACGTCCGCGAGGTCCAGGTCGGGGCGGGCGGCG
Organism: Streptomyces sp. NPDC047028; assembly: GCF_040644095.1. Taxonomy (NCBI): domain Bacteria; kingdom Bacillati; phylum Actinomycetota; class Actinomycetes; order Kitasatosporales; family Streptomycetaceae; genus Streptomyces; species Streptomyces sp. NPDC047028. Next base: position 294 of record NZ_JBEYVS010000136.1, on the reverse strand, counting down.
GCGAACCCGAGCAGGCGTGCCGCCTGGCCGCGAACGGCCTCGGCGGTCTTGCCCGACACGATCCACGGCACCACCGGGAGCCGCCCGGCCTCAGGAGCCTCGGCGGGGTCCTCGGCCGGAGCCTCCTCGACGATGACGTGGGCGTTGGTCCCGCTGATACCGAACGAGGAGACACCGGCCCGACGTACCCGCTGCTCATCCGCCTTCCACGGCTGGGCCTCGGTCAGCAGCTCCACCTCCCCCGCCGACCAGTCGACGTGGGAGGACGGAGCATCGACGTGCAGGGTCTGCGGC
>NZ_JBEYVS010000135.1:0-1144 GCF_040644095.1 Streptomyces sp. NPDC047028 | reverse complement strand
GCCTGGGTGTGATGCTTTCCCTGGGTGATCTTCTTGTCGTAGTAGGTGCGCGAGGCCGGGTCGGCCAGTGCGGCGAACGCGGAGAGGAAGAAAGCGCGTTTGAGCTGCTTGTTTCCTCTGCGTGAGGGCTGTTCACCGCGGATGGAGGACCCGGAGCTCCGGGTCGCGGGGGCGAGGCCGGCGTAGGCGGCGAGGTGGGCGGCGGATGGGAACGCGGTGGCGTCGCCGACGTCGATGAGGATGCGGGCGCCTGTCCTGATGCCGATGCCGGGCATGGACATCAGGACCTTGGAAAGAGGGTGGGCCTCCAGGAGTTCCTCGATTCGGTGGGCCAGGAGTTTGCGCTGGTCGAGTACTGCCTGGAGCGAGGAGGCGAGGCTGGGGACGATCAGCGCGGCCGCGTCCGTGCCCGGGACGACGACGGTCTGTTCGTCGAGCGCGGTGAAGACGTCGTCGATCAGCCGTTCGGCCATGCGGGGTGCCTTCGGCCGTAACAGTGCGACGAGCCGTCGGCGTCCGGCCTTGCGGATCTGGGCCGGCGAGCCGAACTGGTCCAGCAGTCGCAGGACGGCCGGGTGCTGCATGCGCGGGCCCAAGACCCGTTCCAGGTGTGGGTGGATCTGTGTGAACAGGCCTCGCAGCCGGTTGGACAGGCGGGTCGCTTCGGCGGCGAGGTCGTCGTCGAACCCCACGATCATCTGCATCTCGGCGATCGTCTCGTCGTCGAGGTCGACAGACCGCAGCGTGTGCGGCATCGCCCGGGCGGCGTCGGCGATGATGAACGCGTCCTTCGCGTCCGTCTTGGCCTCGCCGGGGTAGAGATCGGCGATCCGCCGCATCGTCAGGCCGGGCAGATAGGCGACGTGGCAGCCGAGCTCGCGGGCGATGGCCAGGGGCAGGGCGCCGATCGAGGCGACCTGGTCGACGATGACGAGCACCGTGCCGTGCTTGGCCTGCAGCTTGGCGAAGACCTCGCGGAGTTTGGGCTCGCTGTTGGGCAGCCGCTTGTCGAAGGTCTTTTTCCCGGCCGGGGTGAGCGCGGTGGCGTGGTGTTCGCCCTTGCCCACGTCCAGGCCGAGGTAGACGTCGATGTTGCCGGTATCGATCACGTGCTGTGTCCTCCGGTCGTCCTCACCCGGCCCTG
>NZ_JBEYVS010000134.1:0-1192 GCF_040644095.1 Streptomyces sp. NPDC047028 | reverse complement strand
GGCGAAGGCCACCTGATCGGGCCGAAGACGATGCCTCAGACGTGCTCGGTCTGCCGCACGATCTCCTGTGCGACCGCCTGACGGAGCGCGCTGTCCTCGGTCAGGTTGAGCTCGCGGGCCACGTAGGACACGGCTCGGCTCAGATACTGCTCCGGGGTCTCTTCGGGCTCGGGCGTACGCGGGTCGGTGGCGGACCACACCGCGCTGCGGAGGGATTCTGCGGTACTGGCCTGGGCATAGACGAATTTCCCGCCCTCTTGCTTGTACCACCAGTCCGGGAAGTCGCTGCCCAGCCGTGCGGCGCCCGCGTTGCGCGCCGCCTCCTCAATGCTCGGCCCCGCTGCCGACGGGGCAGTGCGCGGGTCCTTGGCGGTCCACGTCGCGTGGCTGAAGGCTTCTGCGGTACCGGCCTGAGCGAAGACGTGTTGCCCGCTGTCAACCTTGTACCACCAGTTCGGGAAGCCACTGCCCAGCCGTACGGCACCGGCCGCGCGGGCGGCATCCTCAAGACTCAGCCCGGCCTCGTCCGGCTGATCAAGGTATTCGGGTGTCGGGGGCACCTCCGCCCAGCGGAGATCATCGGCGAGCGGCTTCCCGTCCTCGAACTCCGGATCGTCCTCGCCCTGAGGAGCGTGCAGATAGCGGACGCTGTCGTCGATCTCCGACTTTGCCTGCCACAGCGCCGGGCCCCAGCCTTCGGCCTGCTGCACGCTTTTCGCTTTGACGCCGATCACTGCCAGCAGGCCGTTGTACCGCTTGAAGTCGTCTCCATCAGCGGTGAACTGGCTGTCGATCTCCGCAGCCAGCGTATGCATGTTGTCGGCGGGCATATCGTTCAGATCGGCATCATCGTCCATCGGCGGAGCAAAGCAATCCGCGTCGAGGCTTCCGACTCCCGCATCGCCAATCACCTTGTCCATGAGTTCGGACCACTTACCGGTCGGGGCCGCGGCCGCCGAGTCGTCTTTGACCAGAGTTTCCAGAGCCAAGAGCAGCTCTCGGTGCTTGGCCTTGTCGACGTCTGTCATGTCAGACCCCTTCTCATCGCCGGTAGGCGAATTCCGTCTACTTCACACTCACATGCCCCACACCTCTGGTCCCAGGGCCCCCTGGGTGGCCTACGGAGCGAATCTGACTGCCCGATCGGGCGCGGGCTCAACGCCCGAAGATCAAGGCGTCTCAGGTTCCTCCG
>NZ_JBEYVS010000133.1:0-1260 GCF_040644095.1 Streptomyces sp. NPDC047028 | reverse complement strand
CAGCAGGCTGCGCACGCCGTGCGCGGAGACCAGGTGGCGCGCGGTGAGCGCGCCCAGGCCGCCGGTACCGCCGGTGATGAGCACCGTCCCGGAGGCGGACCAGGAGCCTTCCGCCACGACGGTCTCGCGCGCCAGTCGTGGTGCGGTGAACCGGTCGTCGGTGTGGGCGAGTTCGGGTTCGCCGGTCGGGATGTGGTCGGGCAGGTCGCCGGTGGTGTCGAGCAGGACGATCCGGTCGGGGTGTTCGGCCTGTGCGGCTCGTACGAGTCCGCGGATCGCGGCCTGGTCGGGGTCGGTGGCGGCCTGGCGGGTGTGGACGAGCAGGGGCTGTTCGTCGTTCAGGTGGGCCTGGAGGAGGGGCAGTAGTTCGGTGGCCGTGGCGGCCTGGAGGATCGTGTACGACGTGGTGGGCTCGGTCGGCTGTGCGGCGAGCGGTGTCCAGTCGATGCGGTACAGGTCGCGGACCGTGCCGGACTCCACGGCCAGCGGCCGCAGCGCCAGCGAGCCGACCGTGGCCACCGGAGCCCCCGCCGCGTCGACCGCGTCGATGCGGTAGGCCGAGCCGCTACGGCCGATGCGCAGCCGCAGCGCCGAGGCGCCGGCGGCGTGCAGCGCGAAGTCCGTCCAGGAGAAGGGAAGTTGCGCCGTCCCGTCGTCCTCGTCCGTCAGCAGGCTGATGGCGTGGAGGGACGCGTCCAGCAGGGCGGGGTGGATGCCGTAGCCGTCAGTGTCGGTCCCCTCGGGGAGGGCCACCTCGGCGTACACGGTGTCGTCCCCGTCCCGCCAGACCCCCGCGACACCCTGGAACAGGGTGCCGTACTCCAGGCCGAGAGCGGCCAGGTCGGCGTACAGGGTCGTGGCCTCGACCTGTTCGGCACCGGCCGGCGGCCAGGCGGACCCGAGATCGGCGGGCTCGACGGCCTCGGCCGTCAAGGAGCCCTCGGCGTGCAGCGTCCAGTCCTCGCCCTCCCCGCGGGAATGGACGGTGAGGGCCGGCTCGTCGCCCTGACCGACCCGCACCCGCAGGTCCACGGCACGGTCGGCCGCCACGACCAGGGGGGCGTGCAGGGTCAGGTCGCGTACGGTGCCGCAGCCGATCTGGTCTCCGGCGCGCACGGCGATCTCGACAAGGGCGGCGCCGGGCACGATGACCGTCCCCTTGACCGCGTGCTCGGCCAGCCATGGGTGGGTGGACAGGGACAGCCGGCCGGTGAACAGCACGCCCTCGCCGTCCGGCAGCTCCACCGCCGCCCCGAGCAG
>NZ_JBEYVS010000132.1:0-1266 GCF_040644095.1 Streptomyces sp. NPDC047028 | reverse complement strand
TGACCTGCCCCACCTCCCAGGTTCCAGTTCTGGTGGCTAACTGACAGCCCTTCACGGAAGGCTGGCAGTCATGCCTCGTCCCTATCCTCCGGAGTTCCGGGCGCGTGCCATCGCGCTGGTCCGCGCCGGCAAGCAGGCCAGACAGACGGCGGTGGAGCTCGGTATCCATCCCGTCACGTTGTCGAAGTGGTTGCGGCAGGACGACGTCGACAATGGGCGGCGACCGGGAACGCCGTCGAGCGAGTCTGCTGAGTTGCGGGCCGCTCGCCGGCGGATCCATGAGCTGGAAACCGAGCTGGCGATCGTCCGGCAGACGGCGAAGTTCCTTGGCGAGGACAAGCCGGCCCCAAAAGGCTCTACCCGGTGATCGACCGACTCGTCGATGCCGGGGCACCGGTCAACAGGTGCTGCCGGATCCTTGGCATCGCCCGGCAGAACTACTACAAGCACAAGCGCACACCGACCACGCCACGGCAGCTACGGCGGGACTGGCTGACCGGACTGATCCGAGAGGTTCACGTTGCTTCCCGCGGAACCTACGGCTACCGCCGCATCCACGCCGAGCTCACCCTGGGCATGGGCATCCGGGTCTGCACCAGGACCGTGTCGGTGCTGATGACACAGGCCGGGATCCACGGCCTGCCTGGACCGGTACGCATCAAGCGGTTGCGTGGCATCGTCACCGCTGAGGACCTCGTCAATCGCAAGTTCCATCGGTTGCGTCCCGACGAGCTGTGGGTCACCGACATCACGCAGCACCGCACCAGGGAAGGGTGGGTCTACTGCGCGGCGGTCCTGGATGCGTTCAGCCGCAAGATCGTGGGCTGGTCCATCGACTCACGGCAGGACTCCACCCTCGTGGTCAACGCGCTGGACATGGCCATCCGCAACCGCCGCCCCGAGCCGGGCGGGATCGTTCACGCCGATCACGGCACCCAGTTCACCTCCTGGGTCTTCGGGGAACGGATCCGCTCCGCCGGCCTCCTGCCGTCGTTCGGCACCGTGGGGGACGGCCTGGACAACGCGATGATGGAGTCGTTCTGGTCCTCGATGCAGATCGAGCTGCTCAACCGCAAGCGCTGGAAGACCCGGGTCGAACTGGCCAACGCGATCTTCGAGTTCATCGAGATCTTCTACAACCGCCAGAGACGACATTCAGCACTGGGCTACCGCACTCCCGTCGAGTACGAACTACTCTCCGCACAAGACACCATCCACGCTGCCAGTTAGCCACCGCAGCTGGAACCCAAACCGTGGGGCAGGTCA
>NZ_JBEYVS010000131.1:0-1272 GCF_040644095.1 Streptomyces sp. NPDC047028 | reverse complement strand
TCGCCCCTCATGGAGCCGATGCTCGCCGAGTTCGAGCGGATCGCCGCCCAGCTCACGTACCACGAGACCACGACCGCGATCGTCTCGACGCTGACCGGTCAGACGGTCTCCAACGACGATCTCTCCCAGCCCTCCTACTGGGTCCGTCACGTCCGTGAGGCAGTCCGCTTCGCCGACGCGATCACCACCCTCGACGGCCAGGGCATCACCACCTTCCTGGAACTGGGCCCCGACGCCGTCCTGACCGCCATGGCAGCCGATCCCCGAGCCGTCCCCACACTCCGCCGAGACCGCACCGAACCCCAAGCCCTCACCGAAGCCCTCACCCGCCTCCCCTCCGTCGACTGGACCGCCTACTTCGGCCCCGGCCGCAACCCCGTCGACCTCCCCACCTACGCCTTCCAGCACGAGACGTACTGGCTGGCAGCCACGGCGGCCCGGGCGGGCAACGCATCGGAGTTCGGGCAGTCGGATGCCGGGCACCCGCTGCTCGGGGCGGCGGTGGAGCTGCCGGACGGCGAGGGCGTGCTGTTCACCGGCCGGCTGTCCCTGTCCACCCACCCATGGCTGGCCGAGCACGCCGTGAACGGCACGGTCATCGTGCCCGGCGCCGCCCTCGTCGAGATCGCCGTACGCGCCGGAGACCAGATCGGCTGCGGCACCGTACGCGACCTGACCCTCCATGCTCCCCTCGTCATACCCGAGACCGGCGCCGTCGCAGTGCGCGTCCGCGTGGGCGAGGGCGACGAGCCGGCAGTCACGGTTCACTCGCGTCCCGACGGGGAGACCTCCTGGACCCTGCACGCCGAAGGTGCTCTCTCCGCCGAGGCCGTCGAACCCGCTGATCTCGGGTCCTGGCCACCGGCCGGTGCCGAGCCTATCGACGCCTCGACGCTCTACGACGATCTTTCCGCCATGGGCCTGGACTACGGTCCCCTCTTCCAGGGGCTGACCAGCGCCTGGCGGGCTGCCGACGGTACGGTCTGCGCCGAAGTGTCGCTGCCCGAGGGGACCGACCCGGACTCGTTCGCGCTGCACCCGGCTCTGCTGGACGCGGCGCTGCACGTCCTCACTTACGCAGGTGCGGCCGATCGTGCCGAACTGCCGTTCTCCTGGAGCGACGTGGCCGTCCACGCCTCGGGGGCGACGGCGCTGCGCGTGCGGGTCACCGGTGAGGGCGGGTGAGGACCGCGTCCGGGCGGTGGCCCTCGGCGGCGTAGGCGCGCAGCGCGATCCGCAGCTGGCCCATCAGCCCGGCCGCCCGTACGTCGT
>NZ_JBEYVS010000130.1:0-1275 GCF_040644095.1 Streptomyces sp. NPDC047028 | reverse complement strand
CCTAGAGCCTGTCTCTTTGTCCGGTGATTCTTGTGGGGGGGTGGTTAGTCTGCTGCGATGACGGACAGCGAGCTGATCGTTGACCTGCGGGGTCGACTGATCGAGACACTCAACGACTTCTGGGACGCGGTGAGCGAGCCGTGCGGGCTGCCAGGGTGGTTCGGCCGAAACCTGGACGCGTGGTCGGACACGATCCAGACCCGGGGCATCTCTGAGGTGATCGACAGTTACGACGTCCTGAGCGTGCACGTCGACCAGCAGGGTCTCTTTGACGGGCACCGGCAGGAGGCTGACGTCCTGGCCAGCATCTTTGACGGAGAGCAGAACCGGCTCGTCGTCCATGGGCTGGCCTGACGAACCCTTCGGACGCCTTACTCAGCGGCGGGCCCAGATGAGGATGGCAGCAAGGTGGAGTGCGGCCTGGTAAGCGATGGCGAGCTTGTCCGTCCGCATGGCAAGGCCGCGCCACTGCTTGAGTCGGGCGATGCACCGCTCGACGGCATTGCGCTCTTTGTATGTCTCGGCGTCGAAACTGGGCGGGCGGCCTCCGGCGCGGCCTCGCCGCAGGCGATGGCCGATCTGGTCGGCGGGCTGCGGAATGACCGCGCGGATGCCGCGTCGACGGAGGTGATTCCGGATCGCGCGGGAAGAGTAGGCCCGATCCGCAAGGACGGCCGCAGGGCGGGTTCTTGGCCTACCAAGTCCGCTCCGCGGGATCCGGATCCCGGCCATGATCGCCTCGAAGGCAGGCGCGTCACCGGCCTGGCCCGCGGTGACGTGGATGGACAGAGGCCGTGCCCGGCTGTCGCTGGCCAGGTGGACCTTCGTGCTCAAGCCACCGCGGGAGCGTCCGAGCGCGTGGTCCTCGGGCTCGGACCGGCCGGGCGCCCCTTTTTCCTGGCTCCGGCCGAATGTTGGTGAGCGCGGCAGACGGTGGAGTCCACCGAAACCGTCCAGCCCACGTCGTCATCGGCATCCGAGACTGCAAGGACCGCCGCCAGGACCCTTGCCCAGGTGCCGTCCATGGCCCACCTGATCAGGCGTTTGTGCGCGGTCTGAAAGGGGCCGAGCTCTTCCGGCAGGTCGCGCCAAGGTGAGCACGTGCGGTACTTCCACGCGATGGCTTCCAGAGTCCGGCGGTGGTTGGCCCACCGTCGGCCACGGATCGGATCAGCCGGCATCAACGGCTCGATCCGGTCCCACATCGCATCGGTGATCACTAATCGGACAGACACATCCGATCAACTGATCACCCATCAAAGAGACACGCTCTAG
>NZ_JBEYVS010000129.1:0-1318 GCF_040644095.1 Streptomyces sp. NPDC047028 | reverse complement strand
GCGGACCAGACGCTGGCGCAGATCGAGCTGTTCACCAAGCCCGACGAGTACCCGATCGGCGTGTACGTGCTGCCCAAGCACCTGGACGAGAAGGTAGCCCGGCTCCACCTGGACGCGCTCGGCGTCAAGCTGACCCGGCTCCGCCCGGAGCAGGCGTCGTACATCGGCGTCGAGATCGACGGCCCCTACAAACCGGACCACTACCGCTACTGATCACATCACCCCGAGGAGTCAGCCATGAACCCCGACCACCAGGAAGAAGCCCAATTCCCCGTGCTGCACCTGGCCGGGGTGGACGAGGACCCGGCCGAGTCCCACATCGTCCGGGGAATCGACTGAGGCGGCCCCTCGCACGGCCCCGCGCCGCGCGCTTCCGCACGTCTTGAGCCCACTCCCGCGACCATAAGGCTACTCTCCGTGTCCAACGGCCAGGTGGTCGCACCGTCCGCCCGTCGGGGTGGGATGGTGGGGAGTGGGCAGTAGTCGGTTCCATGACCACGGACGGGACGGAGGGCCGGCGATGGAGGACTGGTGCGCTTTCGCGCGACAGATGGCGGACATGGCGCGCGAGCTGCTGGCACAGGACTCGCTGACCGCCACGCTGGACCGGATCACCGGCTGCGCCACCGAACTCGTCGAGGGCTGCGACGCGGCCGGCATCCTCCTGCTGCACCCCAAGGGCGCCCAGACCCTCGCCCCCACGGACCAGCTCGTCATCGACAGCGACAACCTCCAGGAACGCCTTCACGAGGGCCCCTGCTACGACGTAGCGCACACCGAGAACGACGAGCGGGTGTTCCGCATCCACGACTTCAACGAGCCCAGCGAGAAGTGGCCCACCTACGTCCCCGAGGCCCGCAAGCTGGGCGTCGGCAGCATGATGGGTTTCCTGCTCTTCACCGAGGAGGAGGAGCTCGGCGCGCTCAACGTCTACTCCCGCGAACCGGGCGTCTTCACCGACGCCAGCGAGACGGCCGGCTGGCTGCTGGCCTCGCACGCCGCCGTAGCCTTCTCCAGCGCCCGCACCCACGCCCAGCTGGAGCAGGCCGTCGTCACCCGGCACGCCATCGGCGAGGCCATGGGCATCCTCATGGGCAGCCACCGCATCACCGAGGAACAGGCCTTCAACGTGCTGCGCCGCTACTCGCAGGAGAACAACATCAAGCTGCGCGAGGTGGCCCGCCGCGTCACCGAGCGGGGCGGCCTGAACTGACACACCCCGCCCTAGGCCGTTTCTTTCAGATCATCGGATCGTTGGTCTGGTGTGTCGCTGACTGACGCCCAGTGGGCGCGCATCGAGCCGTTGTTGCCGGACCGG
>NZ_JBEYVS010000128.1:0-1332 GCF_040644095.1 Streptomyces sp. NPDC047028 | reverse complement strand
TGAACCGCCCCGGGTTCGTTAGAGATCTCAGTTGGTGGCTGTGAGCTGGGGTTTCGTGGTTGCTCGGTAGTAGTTGGCTTCGTATTCGACGGGCGGAATGTGCCCTATCTCACCGTGGAGCCGACGGTGGTTGTACCAGTCGACCCACTCGGCGGTGGCGAGTTCGACGTGCGAGAGCGTCTTCCACGGCCGCTGCGGTTTGATGACCTCGGTCTTGAACAGGCCGATCGTCGACTCCATCAGCGCGTTGTCATACGCGTCGCCGACCGAGCCGATCGAGGCCGCGATGCGGGCCGCGTCGAGGTGTTCGGCGAGGCGGAATGAGGTGTATTGCGACCCGGCATCCGAGTGGTGCACCAACTCGCCGGGAGTCGGCGGGCGGCCGTCGCGGTCACGTTGCCACAGCCCCATGTCCAGGGCATCCAGGACGAGTTGGGTCTCCTTCGACATCGACGCGGACCAGCCGACGATGCGACGCGAGAAGGTGTCCACGACGAACGCGACGTAGACGACGCCCGACCAGGCCGCGACATGGGTGAAGTCGGCGACCCAGGTCCGGTTCGGGGCCGGGGCGACGAAGTCCCGGTCGAGCAGGTCCGGGGCCCTGGCGGCGGCCGGATCCGGCATGGTGGTGATCACCCTCTTGCCGCGGACGGCGCCGGCGATGCCGAGCTCACGCATGAGGCGCTCGATCGTGCAGCGGGCCACCTCGTGGCCCTGGCGGTTGAGCTGTCTCCAGACCTTCCTGGCGCCGTAGACCTGGTAGTTGGACTCGTAGACCTCCTTGATCCGTCCCTTGAGTTCCTCGTCCCGCACGGTTCGCGGCGCGGGTGTCAACTGGCGTTTCCTGGCGGCGTAGTAGGTGGAGGGGGCGATACTGATGCCGTGCGCTGCTAGCACGGTGCAGATCGGCTCGACACCGCCGAAGCGGTCCCGCATCTCGTCGATGAACGCTACGAGCGCGTGTGTGGCCGGTCGAGCTCGGCCGCGAAGAAAGCCGAGGCCGCCTTGAGGATCTCGTTCGCCCGCTTCAGCTCGGCGATCTCCTTCTTCAGGGCCTTGACCTGCGCGGCCTCCTCGGTCGTCGTCCCCGGCCGCCGCCCGGTGTCGATCTGGTCCTGACGGATCCACTTGCGCAGCGTCTCGCGCGAACCGATGCCGAGCTTCTCCATCACCGCGTTCAGCGCGGCCGTCTCGTTCCGGTAGTCGTCGCGGATCTCCGCGACCATGCGGACCGCGCGCTTGCGCAGCTCGGGCGGGTACATCGAGGGTCGTGCCATGACTCGGAATCCTTACACGGAATCGAGTCTCCACCTCACCCGGGGCGGTTCA
>NZ_JBEYVS010000127.1:0-1389 GCF_040644095.1 Streptomyces sp. NPDC047028 | reverse complement strand
TGAGACCTGATGCCGAGCCGATTGTGGTGAAGTGGATGATCCTATGCTGTCGAGAAAAGCCTCTAGCGAGTTTCATGGCGGCCCGTACCCTAAACCGACTCAGGTGGTCAGGTAGAGAATACCGAGGCGTTCGGGTGAACTATGGTTAAGGAACTCGGCAAAATGCCCCCGTAACTTCGGGAGAAGGGGGGCCACACTCGGTGACCGGATTTACTCCGTGAGCTGGGGGTGGCCGCAGAGACCAGCGAGAAGCGACTGTTTACTAAAAACACAGGTCCGTGCGAAGCCGTAAGGCGATGTATACGGACTGACGCCTGCCCGGTGCTGGAACGTTAAGGGGACCGGTTAGCTCAGATTCGTCTGGGCGAAGCTGAGAACTTAAGCGCCAGTAAACGGCGGTGGTAACTATAACCATCCTAAGGTAGCGAAATTCCTTGTCGGGTAAGTTCCGACCTGCACGAATGGCGTAACGACTTCTCGACTGTCTCAACCATAGGCCCGGTGAAATTGCACTACGAGTAAAGATGCTCGTTTCGCGCAGCAGGACGGAAAGACCCCGGGACCTTTACTACAGTTTGATATTGGTGTTCGGTTCGGCTTGTGTAGGATAGCTGGGAGACTTTGAAGTCCACACGCCAGTGTGGGTGGAGTCGTCGTTGAAATACCAGTCTGGTCGTGCTGGATGTCTAACCTGGGTCCGTGATCCGGATCAGGGACAGTGTCTGATGGGTAGTTTAACTGGGGCGGTTGCCTCCTAAAGAGTAACGGAGGCGCCCAAAGGTTCCCTCAGCCTGGTTGGCAATCAGGTGTTGAGTGTAAGTGCACAAGGGAGCTTGACTGTGAGACCGACGGGTCGAGCAGGGACGAAAGTCGGGACTAGTGATCCGGCGGTGGCTTGTGGAAGCGCCGTCGCTCAACGGATAAAAGGTACCCCGGGGATAACAGGCTGATCTTCCCCAAGAGTCCATATCGACGGGATGGTTTGGCACCTCGATGTCGGCTCGTCGCATCCTGGGGCTGGAGTCGGTCCCAAGGGTTGGGCTGTTCGCCCATTAAAGCGGTACGCGAGCTGGGTTTAGAACGTCGTGAGACAGTTCGGTCCCTATCCGCTGTGCGCGTAGGAGTCTTGAGAAGGGCTGTCCCTAGTACGAGAGGACCGGGACGGACGAACCTCTGGTGTGCCAGTTGTTCTGCCAAGGGCATGGCTGGTTGGCTACGTTCGGGAGGGATAACCGCTGAAAGCATCTAAGCGGGAAGCCTGCTTCGAGATGAGGACTCCCACCCACTTGATGGGGTAAGGCTCCCAGTAGACGACTGGGTTGATAGGCCAGATATGGAAGCACCGCAAGGTGTGGAGTTGACTGGTACTAATAGGCCGAGGGCTTGTCC
>NZ_JBEYVS010000126.1:0-1393 GCF_040644095.1 Streptomyces sp. NPDC047028 | reverse complement strand
GGCTGCCTAATGCTGTTGTCAAGCCACGAGACGCAGGGGTGCTCGGGCCTGGAAGGGCTGGCGGTCACGGAGCATGGCGTAGAGGACGTTGATCTTGCGGCGGGCCAGAGCGATCAGGGCCTGGTGGTGCCGTTTGCCCTCGGCTCGTTTGCGGTCGTAGTAGGCCCGCGAGGTGGGATCGCGCTGGATCGAGCAGAACGCGGCCTGGTAGAAGACGCGTTTGAGGGCCTTGTCGCCTCCGGTCGCGGATCGCGAGTAGCGCACCTTTCCGGACTGGGTCAGCACGGGTGCCAGGCCGGAGGCCGCTGCGAGGGCATCGGCGCTGGTGAAGCGGTGGATGTTGCCGACCGATGCGATGAACTCGGCGGTGAGGGTGGCCCCCATCCCCGGCAGGCTGCGGATGAGGGCCCCGTCAGGATGCAAGGCGACCAGCTCCTCGATCTCGGCCTCCAGGGCCTTGAGGCGGACCTTGCCGGCCGCGAGCTGGTCGGCGAGTTCACGCACGAGCGCGGCGGTGCGTCGCTCTCCGGGCAGTGTGACGTGCTGGGCTCGTGCGGATGCGACCGCTGCCTCGGCCAGGGACTGGGCTGTGGTCTGCTTGCTGACGCCGTGACGGCGCAGGTAGGCGGTGATGCGTGTGGTTCCGGCACGGCGGATCTCGCTCGCGGTGACGTAGTGGCCCAGCAGGATCAGAGCGGACTGCCGGGTGGGGTCCGCCACCCGTTCGAGGCCGGGGTGGATTCCGGTCAGCAGGTCGCGCAAACGCGCGGTGCGAGCGGTGGCCTCCTTGACGAGAGTGGTGCGGTGGCTGACCAGCAGCCGCAGTTCCACGGCCTGTTCGTCGGGCAGGTCGACCACACGCAGGTCGTCGCGGAACATGACCTGCTCTGCGATGGTCCGGGCATCACGGGGGTCGGACTTGTTCTCTCCTCCTCGCGTTGCCCGTCGGGCGCGGTTGACGGCCAGGCCGGGAACGTGGACGCAGCGCAGGCCTTCGGCCAGCAGCATCGCGGTGAGCAGGCCGGCGATGCCGCCGATGATGTCCAGGCCCACGGTGACCTGCCCGTGTTCCTCCTGAACGGCGAGCAGTTCGGTGACGGCGTCGGTGATGGCGTCGGGCGTGTTGTCGACCCGGTGGCCGAGCAGCGGACGGCCGCGGTCGTCAGTGACCGCGAGCCAGTGGAACTCCTTGGCGATGTCGAAGCCTGCGTTGGCGGTCACGGTCCCCTCCCGGTGCAGAGTCTGGCGCGACTCCTTCCGCCTGTCCTCGCCCTACCAAGCGATGGTCCGCAGAGCCTAATCAGCAGTCCGGAAGAAGTGGCGGGGCAGGGGGATCAGCCACCTGAGCCATCTAGGGCAGCCAGCATGAAAACCATCCCTGCCCCACCCGCGC
>NZ_JBEYVS010000125.1:0-1430 GCF_040644095.1 Streptomyces sp. NPDC047028 | reverse complement strand
CTGAGCCATCTAGGGCAGCCAGCATGAAAACCATCCCTGCCCCACCCGCGCTGTCCCAGAGTCGCGAACTCACGGGACGCACTCAAGAAGGTAGGACCGCATGACCACCACCTCAGCCGGCCAGGCCGTCGCCACCGCCTCCCTGCGTGACCTGCTCGCCGCGGGCGTGACGACGTACTCCTTCGAGTTCTTCCCGCCGAAGACGGCCGCGGGCGAACGCACCCTGTGGGACGCCATCCGCCGCATCGAGGCCGTCCAGCCCACCTTCGTGTCCGTGACGTACGGCGCGGGCGGCACCTCCCGGGACAGGACCGTCGCCGTCACCCGGCGCATCGCCGCCGAGACGACCCTGCGCCCCGTCGCCCACCTCACCGCCGTCGGCCACTCCGTCGCCGAACTGCGGCACATCATCGGCCAGTACGCCGACGCCGGCATCCGTGACGTCCTCGCCCTGCGCGGCGACCCGCCCGGCGACCCGCGCGGCCCCTGGACAGCGCACCCGGACGGCCTGCGCCACGCCGACCAGCTCGTCGAACTCGTCCGCGCGGCGGGGGACTTCAGCATCGGCGTGGCCGCGTTCCCCGAACGCCACCCGCGCTCGCCCGACTGGGACAGCGACATCCGGCACTTCGTCGCCAAGTGCCGGGCCGGCGCCGACTACGCCATCACCCAGATGTTCTTCGACGCCGAGGACTACCTGCGGCTGCGCGACCGCGTCGCCGCCGCCGGCTGCGACACCCCGATCATCCCGGAGATCATGCCGGCCACCGACGTACGCCAGATCGCCCGGTTCGCCGAACTCAGCGACGCACGTTTCCCGGCCGGCCTCGCCGCCCGCCTGGACGCCGCACGCGACGACCGCGAGACCGCCCACCGCATCGGCGTCGAACACGCCACGGCGCTCGCCGCCCGACTGCTCGCCGAGGGCGCGCCGGGCCTGCACTACATCACCCTCAATCGCTCCACAGCGACCCTGGACATCCACCGCAATCTCACCGAGAGGCCCGCGCATGCCCGCCACGACCGATGACTTCAAGGTCGCCGACCTGACCCTGGCCGAGTTCGGCCGCAAGGAGATCACCCTCGCCGAACACGAGATGCCGGGCCTGATGGCGATCCGGAAGGAGTACGCGGCGGCGCAGCCCCTGGCCGGCGCCCGCATCACCGGCTCCCTGCACATGACCGTGCAGACCGCCGTGCTGATCGAGACCCTGGTCGCGCTCGGCGCCGAGGTCCGCTGGGCCTCCTGCAACATCTACTCCACGCAGGACCACGCGGCCGCCGCGATCGCCGCCGCCGGCATCCCGGTCTTCGCCTGGAAGGGGGAGACGCTTCAGGAGTACTGGTGGTGCACGGAGCAGGCGCTGACCTGGCCGGACAGCGCCACCGGCGGCCCGAACATGATTCTGGACGACGGCGGTGACGCCACC
>NZ_JBEYVS010000124.1:0-1505 GCF_040644095.1 Streptomyces sp. NPDC047028 | reverse complement strand
TGGCTGACAACCGTGTTCACACCTGTTTCCGGGCCGGACACGACGATCGACATCGGTCCGTTCACAGCCGCGATGCCCGTGCCGTCCGGCAACACCGCCTGTACCTCGTCCTCGGTCGCCTGCACAGCGGCCATCGCGCCCCCCGAAGGGAGCTGCTGCATCAGCCGGCCACGAGCAGCGACCAGCCTCGCCGCGTCCTCCAGCGACCACAGACCCGCCACATGCGCGGCAGCCAGCTCACCGATGGAGTGCCCGGCCAGCACATCCGGCCGCACACCCCAGAACTCCAGCAACCGGAAGAGGGCGACTTCCAGGGCGAACAGCGCCGGCTGCGTGAAGCCCGTCTCGTCCAGCCCCTCACCACCGAACATCACGTCCTTCAGCGGACGTTCGAGATGCGCATCCAGAGCAGTGCACACCTCGTCCAAGGCAGCGGCGAACACCGGGAAGGCCTCATACAGCTCCCTGCCCATCCCGGCCCTCTGGCTCCCCTGCCCCGTGAACAGGAACGCCACGGAACCGGCCGCGACCGCCGGAATGTCCCGCTCGGCCACCGCCGCCAGCCCAGCCAGCAACCCCTCACGGTCACCCGCCACCACACCCGCCCGGTAGCCGAATGCCGACCGCTGCGTGACGAGTGAGCAGCCGACATCCGCCGGCTCCAGCCCCGGGTGTTCCGTGACGTACTCCAGCAGCCGTGCCGCCTGGGCCCGTACCGCCTCCGCGGTCTTGCCCGACACGATCCACGGCACCACCGGGAGCGGCCCGGCCTCAGGAGCCTTCGCGGGCTCCTCGGCGGGGGCCTCCTCGACGATGACGTGGGCGTTGGTCCCGCTGATACCGAACGAGGAGACACCGGCCCGACGTACCCGCTGCTCCCCCGCCTTCCACGGCTGGGCCTCGGTCAGCAGCTCCACCTCCCCCGCCGACCAGTCGACGTGGGAGGACGGAGCATCGACGTGCAGGGTCTGCGGCAACTGCTCGTGGCGCAGGGCCAGCACCATCTTGATGATCCCGGCGACGCCGGCCGCCGCCTGCGTGTGCCCCAGGTTGGACTTGATCGAGCCCAGCCACAGCGGGGCGCCCTCGGCACGATCCTGACCATAGGTCGCGAGCAGCGCCTGCGCCTCGATCGGGTCACCAAGCCGGGTGCCGGTGCCGTGACCTTCCACGGCGTCGACGTCGGTCGTGGCAAGCCGGGCGGAGGCGAGGGCCTGCCGGATGACACGCTGCTGGGACGGCCCGTTCGGCGCGGTCAGCTGGCTGCTCGCACCGTCCTGGTTGACCGCCGAACCCTTGACGAGGGCGAGGACGCGGTGGCCGTTCTTCCGTGCGTCGGACAGCCGCTCCAGGACGAGGACACCCACGCCCTCGCCCCACCCGGTGCCGTCGGCGGCCTCGGCGAACGGCTTGCACCGGCCGTCCGACGCGAGCCCCCGCTGCCGGGAGAAGTCGATGAAGGTGTCCGGCGTCGACATCACCGTCACACCACCGGCCAGGGCGAG
>NZ_JBEYVS010000123.1:0-1628 GCF_040644095.1 Streptomyces sp. NPDC047028 | reverse complement strand
AAGGTCGAGGTCGTCGCCTGTGACGTCACCGACCGGGACGCGGTGGCGGCGCTGCTGGAGGCCCATCCGGACATCACGGCCGTCGTCCACACGGCCGGTGTGGTCCGGGACGGCACGGTCGCCTCGCTCACCGCGGAGACGCTCGCCGAGCTGCGGGCACCGAAGGTCGACGCCGCCCGGTATCTGCACGAGCTGACGGCGGACCGGGACCTGGCGGCGTTCGTGCTCTATTCCTCCGCCGCCGGTGTGCTGGGCGGCGCCGGACAGGGCGCCTACGCCGCCGCCAACGCCGCACTGGATGCCCTGGCCGCCGAACGGCGCGCGCAGGGGCTGCCCGGCACCTCGCTCGCCTGGGGACTGTGGGCGCCGGAGGCCGGCGGTATGGGCGCGGGTCTCACCGAGACCGACGTCGACCGCATGGCACGCTCCGGTGTACGGCCCCTAGCGGCGGCGGACGGGCTCGCCCTGCTGGACGCGGCCGTCGCGGCGGACCGGGCGCTACTGCTGCCGGCCGGACTGGACCTGCCCGCCCTCGCCCGCGCGGCAGGCAGTCAAGTCCCCGCTCTGCTTTCGCAGTTGGTACGCCCCACGGCCGTACGGCGTTCGGCGGCGGCCGGGGCGGCCAGCGCGGGCGGCGGGCAGGAGCTGGCCCGGCGGCTGGCCGGGCTCTCCGCGACCGACCGGCAGCGGCTGGTGCTCGACGTGGTCAAGCGGCACGTGGCCGCCGTCCTGGGCACCGCCGGCGGTGCGGGAGCCCCCGAGATCACGCCGGACAAGCCGTTCAAGGAACTCGGGTTCGACTCGCTCACCGCGGTCGAACTGCGCAACGCCCTGGGAGCCGAAGCGGGGGTCCGCCTGCCGGCGACGCTCGTCTTCGACTACCCGACCCCGGCCGAACTCGCCGGATTCCTGCTCCAGCAGCTGGTTCCGGACGACGCGGCCGACGCCGGTGACGCGGCGCACGAGGAGAGCGTACGGGCGGCCCTGATGGCGATCCCGCTGGCCCGGCTGAGGGACGCGGGCCTGCTGGACACGCTGCTCGAACTCGGGGGCCACCGGCCCGAGTCGACGGGTTCGACCCGGTCGGCGGACGACCCGGCCGTGGAGGCCGGGGCCGTCGACGACATCGACGACATGGATGCGGAGAGCCTCATCTCGATGGCGCTCGAAGGATCGGACTTCTGATGACGCGGCTGACGACGCGCGACGCGGATTGGGTGAGGTAAGAAGTGTCTGGACAGAAGGTGCCTGCACAGAACGAGAAGATCGTCGAGGCTCTCCGGGCGTCACTGAAGGAGACCGAGCGGCTGCGCGAGCAGAACCGCCGGCTGACCGCCTCCGCGCACGAGCCCATCGCCATCGTCGGCATGGCCTGCCGCTACCCCGGAGGCGTCAACTCCCCCGAGGGACTATGGCAGTTGCTGGCCTCCGGAGGTGACGCCATCAGCCGATTCCCGGAGGAGCGCGGCTGGGACACGGAGAGCCTGTACGACCCCGACCCGGACGCGGCCGGGCGGACGTACTCGGTCGAGGGCGGATTCCTCACCCAGGCCGCCGAGTTCGACCCCGCGTTCTTCGGGATCAGCCCGCGCGAGGCGCTCGCCATGGACCCGCAGCACCGGCTGCTG
>NZ_JBEYVS010000121.1:0-2095 GCF_040644095.1 Streptomyces sp. NPDC047028 | reverse complement strand
CACTAAGGGCTGTCCCGTAAATGACTTCGGGCATGCCCGCTGACCTGGCCGTCTGCCTTGTCATCCGGTGAGGGTGAGGTTGTGCAGGCGGGCGATGCCGAGCATGGCGTGGTGGACGCCGTCGCCCTTGAGACGGCAGTCGCGGAGGATCTTCCAGGTCTTCATGCGGGCGAAGGCGTGCTCGACGCGGGCGCGGACCTTGCGGTGTGAGCGGTTGTGTTCCTCTTTCCAGGCCGGGAGTTCGGCGTGGCGGGGTTCGCGGCGGTGCGGGATGATCAGGCCAGTGCCGCGGTAGCCGCCGTCCGCGATGACCGTGGTGCGGCCGACGGCGGCCTTGGCGCCGGAGGCTCCCACGCCTTGCAATCGTTGCGGTTCCCGGGCAGTGGTCGGCCGACGGCCACGACGAGCCGGGTGTCGGCGTCGATGACGACCTGGTGGTTGGTCGAGTACCGGTAATTCTTCGACTGCTCGGCGACCTGGTGGTCGCGGGTGGGGACCAAGGTGCCGTCCACGATCAGCACGGTGTCCTTGCGGAACCGCTTGCGGGGCTGCAGAGCCAATGCCGGGCCGAGGTGGTCGACGATCCGGTCGGCCGCGGACTTCGACACCCCGAACAGCAGCGCGAGTTGGCGCAGGGTGAGGTTGGTCCGCCAGTACGCGGCAACCATCAGCACCCGGTCCTCCAGCGGCAGGCCCCACGGCCGGCCCTTGCGGACCGGATCCGCACCTTCGTGCCGCAACGCGGTGATCAGTCTGCCGAACTGACGCGCACTCAGCCCAGTGAACGGGGCTATCCAGGACGGCTCAGACGCCGTGATCACACCAACCACAGCAAGATCATCTCATCCGTGACCAGCAGTTACGGGACAAGACTTAGACCGACCACGGGGCGGTGACGGCTTGCAGCGGCGGTCACTTCCGGGTGACGATGAGCGTCGTCACCCATTCGACCAGAGCGTGAGGCAGATCAAGCGCGGCAGGGCAGGCTAACAACAGGGCTCCTGCGGCGGTGGGTTGAGACTTCGAACACCTCCTCCAATAGTGCAGGGGCCATCTGCGTGGGGCCACCGGCGCTGCAGTCGCCACGCTACAAGGTTCACTGAACCTCTTCATCCTCCGTATCCGCAGATCAGGAAGGTGTGGATGGCGGCGACGATGCGTCCCCTGCCGTTCGTCGAGCACCGGGCTCGACGAAGGAGGCGCCAGGTTTTCAGCTGTGCGAATGCGCCTCCGCCAGGAGTGCGTAGTCGGGCGTGATTACGGTTGTACTGCTGGTAGTGCTCAGGCAATTCGTGGTGGTGGTAGTAGGGGGTGCGGATGGTGGCGCCGGCACCTTGGTAGGCGTGATCGTCCAGGACCAGGATCTCCAGGTATGGCAGTTCTCGATCACGCCGCGAGCACGGGCGACGGTCAGGTCGTGGGCGCGTCCGGGCTCGGGCTCGCGAGAAGCACAGGGGTGTGCCGTCGGGTGCGGCGACGACCTGCACGTTCATGCCGTGCCTTCTTGCGTTTCTGCGAGTAGTACAGCTCGTCCGTTCCGCGACCCGGTGGGTTGCCATCAGGGTGCCGTCGAGGATCACGAAGTCGTCCTCGCCGTAGCCGGTCAAGGCCTGTTGCCGTCTTGGGAGCCCAGGCGGCGAGGACGTCGGACCGTCTCGTCCACGTAGCTCCAGGCCCTCGTTTCTGAGACGCCGAGCGCTGCGCTGAGCTGGGCGAGAGTCTCGTTCTTGCGCAGGTGGGAAAGGGCGAGCTGTGCCTGACGGCAGCGGCTCAACTTGCGCCAGCGAGTGCGGCGTTCACACCGGCGGGCGTAGATGAGCCATGAGACGTGCTCGATCAGCTCGTGCCGGACGTCGAGCTTGGAGAGATACGGACCCAACGAAGTCCCCCGGCCGTCGGCGTGTCGTGTGAGATCACCACACCAACGACGAGGGGCTTCGCCACGTCACCGCCCCTGACCAGCCTCTTTCACCCTATAGAGCCCAAGAATGAAAGAGGTTACTGAACCTCTTTCATCCTGTGCTGGCGGGTGAAATGGGCTGGTCAGCGGCTGTGGTGACGAGGCAGGGCCCCTCGTCGTTGGCGTGGTGATTCC
>NZ_JBEYVS010000120.1:0-2628 GCF_040644095.1 Streptomyces sp. NPDC047028 | reverse complement strand
TTCGTCGCCAAGGGCACCGGCACCATGGCAATCACCGCCGGAGCGCTCAGCGCCGACGAAGCCGCCTTCGGCCACTGCCTTACCACCCGCTTCGTTCACTGGCAGTGCGCCCAGAACCGAACCCAGTTGGGGCGCCCCCGCCTTGACATGGTCTTCGCCCACAATCCGGAGCGCGCCGCCGGAGACCCGAACGAAGCCCTCCTTCGTGCCTTCACCGCGTTGGAGGAACAAGTCAGTGCGGGGACGCTGGACGCGTACGGGGTGGCCACGTGGGAGGGGTTCGACAACGGAGCGTTCTCCGTCCCGAACCTGGACCGCATGGCCGCTCGTGCCGCTGGCTCGGAGTACCACCACCTTCGCGCCGTACAGCTCCCCGTCTCGCTCGTGACCGCCAACGCCTTCACCCAGGCCCTGGACAACCGGGGGCCCATCGCTCAGGCAGCCGAACGGGGATGGGACGTGTTCGCGTCGGCACCCCTCTTCGGTGGGGAGCTGAACGAACTGGCGACCCGCGAACTGACGGAGCTGATCCGCCCGGACCTCAACGTCCCTCAAGCGTGTCTTCTGGCCGTAGCGTCATGCCCAGGGGTGACGCGGGTTCTTCTGTCCGCGTCGGAGTCGGCACACTGGAACGACTCCCGCGCGGCGCTCACTGAGCCGGCGGTCCCTGTCGCCACGCTCCGAAAGGTGCTCGATGTACTCGCCTCCGACTGACCCAGCCGACCGGCAGCGGATGACGGAGGCGTTCAACGGGGCCGTGGACGAGCTGGGCGCCATCCTGGACGGTCCGGATGTCTGGGGGTGGTACGGGCGCACCCTGAGCGCTCGTGTGCGCTGCGGGAAGTTCGGGCGGTGCTGGCTCCGGCTCATGACCGCCCCGGCGGACAAGGCCACGGGGAAGATCTGGGAGGGCAATCTCCGGGCCGCCGAACTGTTCGATCTGGGGATCAAGAAGCCCGCGATGTACGACGCGGTGGAACAGGAAGTGCACGGCCACGCGTACCGGGCTGAGCTGAGCCAGTACGTCCCGGAACCGGTGCTCTCCCCGTCTCCGGTGCTGAGTCCGGACGCGGTGATTCCCCCTGACCCGTGGTGGGAATCGCTCCGCGCGGATCTCAGCACCGTGGCGAAGGCCGTGACGAACCGCGTGGCCGTTCGCCAGGAGTGGGTTGACCGCAGCGTCCCCCGGTTCCTCAACCTGCCCGCCCCCCAGGTGATCGAGTGGGAGACGGCCCACGGGGACTTGCAGCCGGCAAACCTGACGAGCCGCACGCCCTACCTGTTGGACTGGGAGGGCTTCGGAGCGGCGCCGGTCGGATACGACCCGGCCATGTTGTGGGCGTACTCGTTGCTGGCCCCCGCCTTCGCGGAACGGGTACGGGAGACCTTCCCCGTTCTCGACACGGAGGCGGGGCGGGTCGCTCAGCTCATCGTGATCACGGAACTCATGCAGTCCGCTTCCCGTGGCGACCATCCCGAATTGGTCGGGCCGCTCCGGCGCATGGCCGAAGATCTCGCCTGACCCATGGACCCCGGCACGGCGGGCGGTACCCCGTCCGAACGCTCACCGTGCCGGACCGTGGCACTCCCGACCGGACAAGCCCTGTGCAGGAGTAGGCCGTACTCCGTCTGAGCTGACGTGCTCAGGCACTCGCCCCGGTCCGCCCTCGTATGCGGGGTGCCGCTCTCCCCCGGGAGCGGTGAGGGTGCCACACCGGGCCCCGTTCGTGTGCTGCCCCCGTGGCGCATGGGCGGGGCCTCTCAGCCCCCTTGGCTGCCGCTCTCAGCCTCCGGAGGCCGCTCCGCCACGTAGGTGCCGCGCTGGGGCACCGTGAACACCCAGCCCTCTTCCCGAAGGTGCTTGATCGCGTTGCGGGCGGTCTCCCGGGCCACGCCGAAGCGCTGGGTCAGGGCCGACTCAGAAGGGATCTTCCGGTTCACCGGAAGGGCGCCGCTCTCGATCTCCTGAACGATCAAGGCAGCGATCTGCCGGTACACCGGCGTGGGCGACTCGTGGTCGATTTCGGGCATCCCACCAGCCTAGACAAGTACGTACATCCGGCCAGACCTCTGTACGTCGATGTACGTCAATAGACGAAGGTAGACAAGTCTAGGTAGTGTCAGCCCAGACAGAACCCCGGCGACGGAGGCGGCTGGTACCCGCCTTGATCCGTCCCGGGGCATGGCCAACAGCCCAAGGAGCTGTGACATGCGAGACCTTATCGTGCGGGCCCTGGAACTCATCAGCGCTCTGTTCGGCAGCAAGCCCGGACGCCACTCCGCCGCCCACCTGAACGCCCCGGCAGTGTCCGACCCGTCCCCGGCGGCGCCCCTTCCGCCCCACGTCCAAGAGCGCAACAAGCGGCTGGACGGGGAAGAGGTGGAACTCATCCGGCCGTACTACGCCGCGTTCATGCAGAACCAGGAAGACGAGACGCTGAGGCTCCGGGCGGTGCGCAAGCGTCAGCGGGAACTCTTCTGGGCCACCATGGGCATGGACTACCCCGGGGTGCGACTCCACGGGGCGCCCTCAGCCTGATTTACCCAGCTCCGGACGCTGAGATCAGCGTTTCCGCAGCTCAGACAACCTTTCGATTGCTGCTTCTATCACACCCTTCCGCTTGCAGA
>NZ_JBEYVS010000119.1:0-2952 GCF_040644095.1 Streptomyces sp. NPDC047028 | reverse complement strand
GGGCAGCCAGCATGAAAACCATCCCTGCCCCACCCGCGCTGTCCCAGAGTCGCGAACTCACGGGACGCACTCAAGAAGGTAGGGCGGCATGAGCGAGGAACTGATGCGGGCCGCCCTGGACGCCGCCGAACGCGGCTGGCACGTCTTCCCCCTCCGCCCCGGCAGCAAGCCGCCCGCCCTGCACGGCGAGAAGACGTGCACCGGCAGCGGCGAGTGCGCGAACGGGCATGTGAAGTGGGAGCAGCGCGCCACCCTCGACCCCGACCGCATCCGCGTCGCGTGGTCGCATGCGCCGTTCAACGTCGGTATCGCTACCGGCCCCTCTGGGCTGGTCGTGGTCGACCTGGACACGCCAGAGCACAAGGGCAGTTCGGACGCGCCTGACGGCGCGGCATCCTTTGCAGCGCTCTGCGAGCGCGCCGGCCATGCCGTCCCCGACACCTACCGGGTGCGGACCGCGAGCGGTGGAACCCACCTGTACTTCACCGCCCCCACCGGCCTGAGGCTGGGCAACACGGCCGGGACCGTGGCCGACTCGGTCGACACCCGAGCATGGGGCGGATACGTGGTCGCCGCCGGCAGCACCACCCCCGCCGGACGGTATGAGGCGCTGTGCGGCTCTGTGGCCGTCCCTCTGCCGTCGTGGCTGCAAACCATCCTGCAACCCGCCCCCGCCCGCCCTGCGGCCCCTTTGCGGCTGCCTGCGGTCGACGGCAGCCGCGCGGCACTGGCCGCACTGGCCGCTGAGT
Organism: Streptomyces sp. NPDC047028; assembly: GCF_040644095.1. NCBI lineage: Bacteria > Bacillati > Actinomycetota > Actinomycetes > Kitasatosporales > Streptomycetaceae > Streptomyces > Streptomyces sp. NPDC047028. The sequence goes on along the minus strand of NZ_JBEYVS010000119.1, from coordinate 2,203 downwards.
GCGCGGTCGTGGCCACAGCGCCGGACGGCGAGCGGAACACGACGCTGAACCGGAGCGCGTTCAAGGTGGGGCGGTTCGTCGCATGGGGCGACCTCCCCCGGCACGTGGCAGAGGAGGCCTTCCAAGGGATCGGCGAGGCGGCCGGACTCACCGCCGCCGAGTGCCGCACGACCGTCCGCAGCGCCCTGGACAGCTCCATCCGCAAAGCCCGGCCCCGGCAGGCGGCATGACCGCCCCCGCAACCCCCCGCTTGGAAGGCCAACCCCTGCGACCCGCCCACCGCCACGACGCCGAACCCGTCGCACCCGTGCCGGCCGTGGGCGGGCCGAAGGTCGCCGCCCGTCAGGGCGTCCGAACTGCACTTCGCTCTGACCCGAACGAGGGAGACGGACGGTTCGCCGTCGCGTGGTTGCACGTCAACGCGCCGCGCGGCGCGACGCCTGCCGCCACCTCGACGTGCGCGTGCGGCTGGGACCGAAGCGCCGTCGGTCACGGTCGCGTGGCCGCTCTGATCGCGGCGCACTCCGCTCACCGAACCGCCTGCCCGCTGCGTAACCCCCAGGAAGGAAGGGCCGCCGCATGACCCCCACCATCGACGGAGCCGCACTGCTCAACGAGGTGGAAGTCTTCCACCGGCGCTTCAACGTCTTCCCCACCGAAGCGGCCTACGTCGCCGTGACGCTGTGGGACGCGCACGCGCACCTGATCGAGTGCTTCGAGACCACCCCCCGGATCGCGTTCCTGTCCCCGGAGCCGGGATCGGGCAAGTCCCGGGCGCTGGAGATCGTGGAACTCCTCACCCCCCGCCCGGTCACCACGGTGTCCGCGTCCGCGAACGCCCTGTACCGGCTGGTCGACTCCGCCGCCGGACTCCCGACGGTGCTGTTCGATGAGGTGGACACCATCTTCGGCCCCAAGGCAGGTACCGATGAGGCCCTGCGCGGCTTCCTGAACGCCGGGTACCGACGCACGGCCGGCGCGCTGCGGTGCGTGGGTGAGGGCTCCAACCAGAACGCGCAGATCTTCAACTCCTACTGTGCCGTGGCCATGGCGGGGCTCGGTTCCCTGCCTGACACGGTTCTGACCCGCTCCGTCATCATCCGCATGCGGAAGCGCGCCCCGAACGAGAAGGCGGAGCCGTACCGCCAGCGCAAGCACGAGGGCCAGGGGCACGCCGTGCGTGACCGGCTCGCCAAGTGGGCTGACGTCGTCCGCGACCAGGTCGCGAGTGCCTGGCCCGAGATGCCCGAGGGCGTCACCGACCGGCCGGCGGACGTATGGGAACCCCTGCTCGCCGTCGCCGACGCGGCTGGCGGCCACTGGCCCACGCGGGCCCGTGCCGCCTGCCTCGAACTCATCAGTGCCGCCCACGACAACGATGAAGCATCCCTCGGAGTCCGGCTGCTGACCGACCTGCGCGACAAGGTGTTCTGCGGCGAGGACCGCATGCCCACCGCCGCGATCCTCGAATGCCTGCTCGCCATGGACGACGCGCCATGGGGCGACCTGGACGACAAGCCGATCAACTCCCGGACCCTCGCCCGGATGCTCGGCCAGTACGTCACTCCGAACAACAAGCCGATCAAGCCGCGCGGCATCCGCACCCCCTCCGGGTTCCCCAAGGGCTACTACGCGGAAGACCTCAACGACGCCTGGACGCGGTACTGCCCTCCCTCCCCCGGAGAATCCGCCACGTCCGCCACGTCCGCCACAGCGCAGGTCAGCGGGGGTGAATCCGTGGCGGATACCGCCACGATCATCCGCCACGCGACCAAGGAAACCGCCACGCAACCCACCCTCGCCGGCTGACCCACCCGGCATTCACCCCGCCGCCACACCAGACCGGGTGTGGCGGCACCTATCCGCCACAAAACCGCTATCCGCCACACGATCAAGGCTCTGACCTGCGGTGTGGCGGCGTGGCGGACGTGGCGGATTCCTCAGAGGGAAGAAGACCAAAGGAGTCACCGCCTTGGCCGGTACCAAGATGCTCAAGCTCCCCGAAGTCCTCGAAGAGATCGAGATGAGCCGCGCCGCCTTCTACCGCATGCGCGCACGCGGCCAGGCTCCCCGCCTGATCAAGCTCCCCAACGGACAGCTTCGCTGCCGCCGCAGCGACCTGGACGCCTGGTGGAAGCGGTGCGAGCAAACCGCCGCATAAATCCGATCACGTCAGAGGGGTCCGCGCTCAGCGCGGACCCCT
>NZ_JBEYVS010000118.1:0-3201 GCF_040644095.1 Streptomyces sp. NPDC047028 | reverse complement strand
GACGAGATCGGCATGGGCGACAACATCTGGCTCGGCGACCGCGACGCCGTACGCACCCCCATGCAGTGGACACCCGACCGCAACGCCGGGTTCTCCTCCTGCGACCCCGGACGGCTCTACCTGCCCACCATCATGGACCCCGTCCACGGCTACCAGGTCACCAACGTCGAGGCCTCCATGTCGTCGCCGTCGTCGCTGCTGCACTGGACCCGCCGCATGATCGAGATCCGCAAGCAGAATCCTGCCTTCGGACTCGGCTCGTTCACGGAACTCCAGTCCTCCAACCCGGCGGTGCTCGCGTTCCTCCGCGAATACGGTGACGACCTGGTGCTGTGCGTCAACAACTTCTCCCGGTTCGCGCAGCCCACGGAACTCGACCTGCGGGAGTACGACGGACGGCATCCCGTGGAGCTGATCGGCGGGGTGCGGTTCCCCGCCATCGGTGAACTGCCCTACCTCCTCACCCTGGCCGGCCACGGCTTCTACTGGTTCCGGCTCACCCGAGTCGCATCCCGCATCGGCCGCCGCCGCTGACGCCCGGCGCCGAGGAAAGGACGCGTCACCATGCCGAAGACCATCACCCTCCGACCGAGAACCACGCCCGACGTGCGGGGGCCGCTGGCCTCGCTGGGTGGGCTGCTGCGCGAATGGCTGCCGGAGCAGCGCTGGTTCGCGGGCAAGGACCGGCCCGTCACGGACCTGTCGGTGTTGTCCGTGACCGAGCTGTTCCCGGGCTGTCTGCACCTGCTGGTCCACGCCGGCCACGCCCCGGTACCCACGCCGGGCGGCACGCCCCCGCCCGGCGACTGCTACCAGCTCCTGCTCGGTCTGCGCCAGCAGCCGGCGCCGCGCCTGGCGCGGGCGTACATCGGCCGCGCCGAGGAGGGTCCGCTGGCCGGTCTCGCCGTGTACGACGCCCTGCACGACCCGCGCTCCGCGCATCTGCTCCTGGAGCGGCTGCGCCGGCCGGGCACGGCCGGACCCCTGCGCTTCGAGGCCGACCCGGCCGCCGACGACCTGCCCGGGGGGCTGCCGCCGCGCCTGCTGGACGCCGAGCAGTCCAACTCCTCGATCGTCTACGGCGACGCGTACATCCTGAAGGTCTTCCGCCGCATCCAGCCGGGCGTCAACCCCGACCTGGAGGTGCCGGGCGCGCTGGCCGCGCAGGGCTGCTCGCGGGTGCCGGCGCCGGTGGCCTGGTTCAGCACGACCGCGCCGAACCCGGCCACGCTGGGCGTGCTGCAGCCGTTCCTGCCCGACGCCGCCGACGGCTGGACGCTGGCGCTGCGCGCGCTCGCCTCCGGCGACGACTTCACCGCCGAGGCCCGGGAGCTGGGCCGGGCGATGGCCGAGGTGCACCTCGCGCTGGCCGAGGCGTTCCCCGCGGCCGGGCCCGGGGATCACAGCCGTACGGCGGAGGCGATGTGCGCCCGGCTGGACGCCGCCGCGCACGCGGTGCCCGCGCTGCGGCCCTTCGTCCCCGGGCTGCGCACCGCGTTCGGCGCGCTGGCTGGCTGCGACACCGGCCCGCCGGCCCAGCGCATCCACGGCGACCTGCACCTCGGGCAGGTGCTGCGGGCCGGACGGGACTGGTTCGTCATCGACTTCGAGGGTGAGCCGTCCCGCCCGCTCGCCGAGCGGCGGGCCGCGCAGTCCCCGGTGCGGGACGTCGCGGGGATGCTGCGCTCCTTCGACTACGCGGCCCGGCAGCGCCGGCCCTGGCGGCCCGAGTGGGCGCGCCGCTGCCGCGAGGCCTTCTGCGCGGGCTATGCCGCGCGGGCCGGCTGGGATCCCCGGAAGAAGCACGCGCTGCTGCGCGCGCACGAGACGGACAGGGCGGTGTACGAGGTGTTGTACGAAGCGAGGCACCGTCCGGACTGGTTGCCGGTTCCGATGGCCGCGATCCAGCGGCTCGCCGTGTGGGGAGGCTGACGCCATGGCACTGCGCGACACATCACCCCCGGAGTCCGCCGGCCCGCTCCCGGCCACGACCGTTCCCCTCGACCCCGGGGACCGCGACCGGCTGCTCGGCGGCGCGCACCACGATCCGCACGCCCTGCTGGGCGCCCATCCGGTGCCCGGCGGCACGCTGTTCCGGGCGCTCAGGCCGAACGCCCGCTCGGTGAGCGTCCTGGTCGACGGGATGCGCAACCGGCTGACCTCCGATGGCGGCGGCCTGTTCTCGGCCGTCCTGCCCTACCCGGACATCCCGTCATACACGCTGCTGGTGGCGTACGCCGACGGCGAGCAGGAGGTGCCGGACCCGTACCGCTTCCTGCCCTCGCTCGGCGAGCTGGACCTGCACCTGATCCGGGAGGGCCGGCACGAGCAGCTGTGGACGGCGCTCGGCGCCGAGCCGATGACCCACCAGGGCGTGGCCGGCACCCGCTTCACCGTGTGGGCGCCGAACGCCCAGGGGGTGCGGGTCGCCGGTGACTTCACCTACTGGGACGGCACGCAGTACCCGATGCGGTCGCTGGGCGCGTCCGGGGTGTGGGAGCTGTTCCTGCCCGGGATCGGCGAGGGCACCCGGTACAAGTTCGAGATCACCTCCCGGCACGGACACCGGTTCCTGAAGGCCGACCCGATGGCGCGGCGCACGGAGGTACCGCCGGACACGGCGTCGGTGGTCGTGGCGGCCCCGGACTACGCGTGGGGCGACGCCGAGTGGATGGCGCACCGCGCGGACACCCCCGTGCACGAGGCGCCGTTCTCCGTGTACGAGGTCCATCTGCCGTCCTGGCGGCCGGGCCTGGGCTACCGCGAGCTGGCGGCGGAACTGCCCGCCTACGCCAAGGAGATGGGTTTCACGCACCTGGAGCTGATGCCGGTCGCCGCGCATCCCTTCAGCGGCTCCTGGGGGTACCAGGTCACCTCCTACTACGCGCCGACCCCGCGGCTGGGCTCCCCGGACGACTTCCGGTACTTCGTCGACGCCTGCCACCGGGCCGGCCTCGGTGTGATCATGGACTGGGTGCCGGCGCACTTCCCGAAGGACGACTGGGCGCTGGCCCGGTTCGACGGGGAGCCGCTGTACGAGCCCGGGGACGACCGCCGGGCCGAGCACCCGGACTGGGGGACGTACGAGTTCGACTTCGGGCGGACCGAGGTGCGCAACTTCCTGGTCGCCAACGCGGTGTACTGGTGCGAGGAGTTCCACATCGACGGGCTGCGGGTGGACGCCGTCGCCTCGATGCTCTA
>NZ_JBEYVS010000117.1:0-3272 GCF_040644095.1 Streptomyces sp. NPDC047028 | reverse complement strand
GCCTCCCACGAGGTCTCCAGCAGCACCCGCTGCTGCGGGTCCGTCGCCAGCGCCTCACGCGGGCTGATCCCGAAGAAGTCGGCGTCGAAGTCGGCCGCACGGTCCAGGAACGCCCCCTGGTTGACGTACGTGGTGCCGACCGACTCCGGATCGGGGTCGTACGACTCCTGCCACAGCGGGCCACGGTCGGCCGGGAACTCGGAGACCGCGTCGCCGCCTGCCGCGAGGAGGTTCCACAGGTCCTCGGGGGAGGTCACTCCGCCGGGGTAGCGGCAGGCCATGCCGACGATCACGACCGGGTCGTCGCCGTCCGGCAGCTCGGTCGGCGTCGGCGCGGCCACCGACTCCTCGTCCGTGCCCACGAGTTGCTCGTCGAGGTAGCGGGCCACGGCCGCCGTGTTCGGATAGTCGAAGGTCAGGGTGGCGGGCAGGCGCAGGCCGGTCGCCGCGCCCAGCTTGTTGCGCAGTTCGACCGCCGCGAGGGAGTCGAAGCCGAGGGTGCCGAAGCCGCGCTCGGGGTCCACGGCCTGCGGGCCGTCGTGGCCGAGGGCGGCGGCGACGTGCGTGCGGACGAGTGTCAGCAGTCGGCGCTCGCGGTCGGCCGGGTCCAGGCGGACCAGTTCGTCCGCCAGGGAGCCGCTCTCGGCCGTGGCCGAGCCGGCGGTGCGGCGCGCCGGGGCCCGGACCAGGCCCCGCAGCACCGGCGGCAGCTCCTCCGAGCGGGTCCGGCGGGTCAGGGCCTCCTGGTCCAGGCGAAGGGCCAGGACGTGCGCCGCGTCCGGCAGGCCGCCGCCCGCCGCGTCCAGCATCGCCAGTCCGGCCGCGACGCCGTGCGCGGGCGTACCGGCGCGGGCGGCGCGGGAGACGTCGGCCGGGGCGAGGCCGGCCGCCATGCCGCCCGCCTCCGGGTCCCACAGGCCCCAGGCGAGCGAGAGCGCCGGAAGGCCCTGGGCGCGGCGCTGGGTGGCCAGGGCGTCCAAGTAGGCGTTGGCGGCGGCGTAGTTGGCCTGGCCGAGGGCGTCGAAGGTGGCCGCCGCCGAGGAGTAGAGGACGAACGCGTCGAGATCGCGGTCGGCGGTCAGCTCGTGCAGGTGCAGGGCCGCGCGGGCCTTCGGCGCCCACACCGCCTCCAGACGGTCCGGGGTGAGCGTGCCGAAGGTGGCGTCGGCGAGGACACCGGCGGCGTGCACGACGGCGGTGATGCCGGGATGGGCGTCGAAGAGGCCCGCCAGCGACCCCCGGTCGGAGACGTCGCACGCCTCCACCGCGACGGCCGCTCCCAACGTGCGCAACTCGTCCACCAGTTGTGCGGCCCCCGGCGCGTCGGCACCCCTGCGGCCCACCAGCAGCACGGACCGTACGCCGTGCTCGGCCACCAGGTGCCGGGCCGTGAGGGCGCCGAGTCCTCCGGTGCCGCCCGTGATCAGGACCGTGCCCGCCGTCGACCAGGAGTCGGCGACTGCCGGCACGGTCTCCCGCACCAGTCGCGGCACGTGCCAGCGACCGGCCCGCACCGCCAACTCCACCTCACCGTCCGGCAGTACATCCGGAACCTCGCCGTCCGTGTCGACGAGCACGATGCGTCCGGGGTGCTCCGCCTGCGCGGCGCGCACCAGGCCCCACACCGCCGCCTGCTCGGGGTCGCGGACATCGGCCTCGCCGTGCACGGGCATCGCGCCCCGGGTCACCACCAGCGGCCGGGCCTCGCCCGTGAGCGCGGTCTGCAGGGCGGTGACCACGTCGGCCACCGTCGTGCCGGACACCACTTGGAAGTCGGCCGTACGCACTGACGCGTCGGCCTGGGCCGGGGTCCACGCGACCCGGTACAGCGGGACCGTCCGGCCCGTGTCCACGGCGGCCGGCCGCAGGACCAGCGAGCCGACCGAGGCCACGCTCGCGCCGGCCGGGTCCATCAGGTGCAGACGGACGCCGGAGGTGGCCGGGGTGACGTGCACGCGGAGTGCGGTGGCGCCCGCGGCCCGTACGGTCACATCCGTCCAGGCGAAGGGCAGTTCGGCGCCCTCGGTGTCCTCGTCGAGGCCGATGACGTGCAGCGCCGAGTCCAGCAGGGCGGGGTGCAGGGTGTAGCCGACCGGGTCCACGCCGTCCGGCAGGGCGACCTCGGCGAACAGTTCCTCACCGCGTCGCCAGGCGGCGCGCAGACCCTGGAAGGCGGGGCCGTAGCCGTACCCCTGGGCGTCCATGCGGGCGTAGGCGTCCGTCACGTCGAGGGGCTGGGCGCCCTGCGGCGGCCATATCCCGGCCTGGGCTTCGGCTTCCGATCCGGGTGCGGGGGCGGCCGGTGCCAGTACGCCCTGGGCGTGCACCGTCCAGTCGGGGTCGGCCCAGTCCGTGCCGGCCGCGCGCGAGTGCACGGTCAGCGCGCGGCGACCGACCTCGTCCGGCTCCTCCACAACGAGCTGGACGTCGGCACCCGCCTCGGGGCCGTCGTCCAGGGTCAGGGGTGCCTGGAGGGTGAGTTCCTCCACGGCCGAGCAGCCCGCCAAGTCAGCCGCTCGCACGGCGAGTTCCACGAACCCGGTACCGGGAAGCAGGACGGTGCCGCCGACGGCGTGGTCGGCCAGCCACGGGTGGCTGCGCACCGACAGCCTGCCCGTGAGGACCAGCCGCTCCGAGCCCGCCACCGTCAATGCGGCTCCGAGCAACGGGTGTTCGGCGTCCGTCACGCCGAGTGCGGCCGGATCGGCGGGCCCGTCGGCGACGGCGTCCAGCCAGTAGCGCCTGCGCTGGAAGGCGTAGGTGGGCAGTTCGGGGGCCTTGGCGCAGGCGGCCGAGCCCAGGTAGGCCGCCCAGTCGACTTCGGTTCCGCGCAGGTGCAGTTCGGTGACGGCACCGGCAAGGGCGGCCGGTTCGTCGTGGCTGCGGCGCAGGGCGGGCAGCAGCCGGCCGTCGGTGACGGACTCGGCGCCCATCGCCGCCAGCACGGCGTCCGGGCCCAGCTCGAGGAAGGTGGTGACGCGCTGGTCCTCCAGGGCGCGGACCGCGTCGGCGAACCGTACGGCCTCACGGACGTGCCGCACCCAGTACTCCGGGTCGGCCAGCTCCTCGTACGACACCTCGCGGCCGGTCAGCGTAGAGACGATCGGGATGCTTGGCCGCATCGGGTTCAGCACCTGGGCGAACTGGCGGAACTCGGCGAGCATCGGCTCCATCAGCGGCGAGTGGAAAGCGTGGCTCACGGTGAGCTTCTTCGCTTTACGGCCTTCACCGGTGAAGTGGCTGACAACCGTGTTCACACCTGTTTCCGGGCC
>NZ_JBEYVS010000116.1:0-3368 GCF_040644095.1 Streptomyces sp. NPDC047028 | reverse complement strand
TTGGAGGCGCCCGGCTATCTCTCCGAGCTGATGGCCGCCAAGGCGGAACGCGAGCCGGGCCGTGCTGGACGGCCCGGTCGGCCCGTGCGGGGGGTTGCGGGGACGGTCAGGAACAGGTCAGTACCGGGTTCGCCCAGTCCGCGTGGTCGTTGCCGGGGCCGTCTCCCCCGTCGCCCACCGACAGGTCGAGGATCTGGCCGCCGGTCACCGGTACGTCGATGGTGACGGGGTCCGAACTCCCGTACATGACCGGGGTGGTGGCTAGCGTCTTGCCGTCGACGATGACGGAGAAGGTGACGCTGGCGGGGTCGCCGTTGTCGACGCCGACGGTGGCGGTGAACTTGCTGCACTGTCCGCCGAGGTTGATCAGTACGTCGCTGGGCGCGTTGGTGCCCAGGCCCTTGTCGTAGACGGTGCCGCCGAGCTTGAGCGGGGTGCCGTCGTTCCCCTGGTTGCCGCCGACGCTCTGGTCTCGCTCGACCGGGCCCCAGCCGTTGGTGGCCGACAGGAACTCCAGGTCGCTGACCTTGACGGTGCCGGCGGGCGGCGGGGGCGGGGTGGCGGCGACGATCCGTTCGTCACGGGCGGTGCTGCGCTTGTGGCGCTGCTCGAAGTGGGCGGTGGCCTTCAGTGCGTTGGCCTTGGCGACGTCCGACGGGGCGGTGACGTCCCAGCTGTACGTCAAGGAGCCGCCGGCCTTGACGCGCCGGGCGTCGGACGCGTCGGGTGCCGTCTTGGGGGTCACCTTCCAGCCGTCGGGTGCGTCCAGTCGAGCCGTCACGTCGGAGGCCTCAGGGGCGTGGTCGGCGACCTGGAAGGTCGCGGTGGCGGTGAAGTGCCCTCCCGCGGCGGCCGATCCGGGCGTCTTCAGGGCGACGGACGCCTTCGGAGCGGCGGGCATGGCGTACTGGGACTTGTGGTAGCGGGGGCTGTCGTTCTGGGCGACGGTCAGCGAGGAGGCGTAGCTGCCGTAGTTCGTCAGGGCGACCTTGCCCAGGCCGCCGGTGGAGCCGTCCAGGTTCCAGACCGCGATGGTGATCCGGTTCTTCCCGTGCGGGTTCAGGACGCCGTCGGGGACGGGGAAACTGTGCTGCGGGCCCAGGTAGTTGACGTAGTTGCCCATGTGCCAGCCGTTGACGTAGATCTCCGCGCGGTACTTGCGGGACGGGTCGTCGGTGAGGGTGAGGCCGAGGGACGTGTCCTGCTTCTTGGGCAGGTGGAGGGTGACGTCGGTGGAGTACCAGGAGACGCCCGGGGTGGTGTCGGTCGCGGGCAGGGTGGTGGGGGTCCACTTGGCGGTGGGGTGGCCGGGCAGCATCCAGCCGGCCCGTTCGCCGTACAGGCCGCCGGTGGCCAGCGGGCCGCGTACGTCGTCCACGGGCTTCTCGCCGCCGCGTACGCCCTGGAGCCGCCAGGTGACGGTGTTCAGCGGGTCGCCGGTGAGCAGGGCGCCGGTGAGTCCCCGGGCGGCCTTGTTGCCGTTGGACTCGTTGTAGTCCTCCTCGTGGCCCATGTTGACGGTCAGGACGGAGATGACGTTGTCGCCGCCGGTCTTCACCGTGCCGGCGGGGAAGGTGTAGGTCGTGCGGCCGTCCTGGGTGGAGCTGCCGAGGAAGTGGCCGTTGAGCCAGACCGAGGAGGCCGCCGCGCGGCCGCCGCTCTGTGTCGAGAGGCTGATGCCGGTCTCCTTGCCGGTGCCGGTGAACCGGCCGCGGTACCAGGTGCTGCCGGTGTGGAAGCCGTAGTCGTCGGCGAACAGGACGGGCAGGTTGCCCGGGGTGGTGGTGCTGTGGCTGGTCGTCTTGTCGGCGACCTGCCAGGTGGAGTCGTCGAATCCGGGCTGTGCCTCGGGGGATTCCGCGGTGTGCTTCCAGCCGGTCAGCGCGGGCAGTTCGACGGGGGCGGCAGTGGGCAGGGTGCCGGTGACGCCGCCGCCGTCCGTGGCGGTGGTGTGGACCCGCTTGCCGTTCCAGGTGACGGAGTGGGCGTCGGCGAAGACCTCCACCGAGCCGTCGGTGCCGGTGTCGCCGGTCAGGTTCAGGGTCGTTCCGTCGTACGACGCGCCGCGCAGCAGGTGGGTACCGCGCACCAGGACCGGACCGTGCGAGGTGTCCTGGCGCCAGAACGTCTTGGCGACCGTCTTGTCGGCGAGCAGCAGGGTCAGCGGGTGGCCGCCGCCGGTGATGCTGACGCGGGCCAGGCCGTCGTGCCGGTAGTTGAGGCGCAGGTCGCCGGTGCTCTCGTCCCAGTTGACGTCGACGTCGCCGCCGGTGGTCTTCCACTGGGGCTTGGAGTCGTAGTGCAGGACCGTCTCGCCGTCGGAGCCCTTGTCGCCGTAGAGGACGGCGATGTCCTTGCCGGCGATGGTGGCGTCGGTCATGAGCTGGGAGGTGGAGTACTGGAGGTGGTTGCCGCCGAGGTCGTAGTCGGCGAGGAGGATCGAGGACTCGCGGCCGTCCAGGGTGAGCGAGGTGCCGGGCTGCTGGGGGACGGTGTAGACGGCGTCGGCGGAGGAGCCGCTGGTGACGTCGATGGCGTCGACCGGTACGAACGTGCCGGTGGCGGCGCTGTTCTTCTCCCCGGTCACCACGATCTTCAGGGTGTGCGGGCCCTTCTTGAGGCCGCTCGCCCGGTAGGCCAGGACCTGCTTCTTCCGGGGGGAGCCGTAGGTGTCGACGGTCTTGACCTTGGTGCCGTCGAGGTAGACGTCGGCGGTGCCGTGGTTTCCGTCGTAGTTACTGATCCACTTCACGCCGGTGCCGGTGAACGGCACGGTGAGGCTGTCACCGGCGGTGTCCGAGAAGGTCTCGGTGCGCTTGTAGTCGCCCTCGGTCCAGTCCTGTTCCGCGCCGGCGTGCGACCAGCCGCCGCTGTAGTCCAGGGCCGGGTCCAGGTCGTCGTAGGTGTATCCGGTGTGGGCGCCGAGGTCGATCGTCACGTGCGTCTTGTCGGTGCTGGTGGCGGTGGAGTCGGTGTGCCGCAGGACGTGGAACTGCGTGCCGGTGTCGGGGTTGACGCGCGCCGTGTCCGTGATCTTCGTGTTGTCGGGGGGTGTCGCGGCCAGCGGGTCGGTCTTGGTGAGGGGAGCCACGGCCTGGGTGAAGTAGCCGATCAGCTTGTCCTCGTAGTACTTCGGGTGCAGCTGGCGGTTCTCGCGGATCGCCGCGCCGTAGTCGTACGACGTGTAGTTCTGCGGCATGCCCAGCCAGCCCCAGTTGGTGCCGCCGTAGGTCATGGAGAAGCTCTGCGACGTCGCACCGACGGCGATGTTCTGCTTGTAGAACACGTCGGCGAACTTGTCGTTGATCAGTTCCGCGCACTTGTCGTAGCCGGGTCCGCCCCAGGGGTCGAAGGCGCCGCCCTGGAAC
>NZ_JBEYVS010000115.1:0-3445 GCF_040644095.1 Streptomyces sp. NPDC047028 | reverse complement strand
CTTCGGTCTTGCGTTTCCGACTCTATCAGATCTTTTTCCGATCCGATTTCCTCGGCGCTTTCCAGGTTTCCGCTTTCGCGGTTTCCTTTCCGGCGGTTCCGACTTTATCAGAAGTTCTTGGCCGGTCTGACCAGCCGCTCATTTCTGAGTAATCGGGGGGTTGCTTCTCGAAGCGCCATTCAGGGCTTCTCAGGAAGCTGATAGATCCTAGCGATTGCCGCCGGACCGTGTCCAGTTCTAGGCAACTGTTTGAATCTACCTCCCCGCTCGATCCGTGTCAACGGCTCTTGCGGGGCGAAGAGGACACTAGCAGCTCACAGCCGTCCGATGCACATCAGGCGGCCGACGGCACGGTGGAACTGCGCTCGGCCGACGCGAGGTCGCCGGTCTCGCCCGCGCGGGTGGCGCGTCCGCCCAGGACGAAGACGTAGGCCAGGAAAGCCAGCTCGGCGGCGATTCCGATGCTGATGCGGGCCCAGGTGGGCAGGCCGGACGGGGTGACGAAGCCTTCGATGGCACCGGAGACGAACAGGACCAGGGCGAGTCCGATGGCCATGCCGACGGCCGCTCTGCCCTCTTCGGCGAGGGCGGTTCGACGGGTGCGCGGGCCGGGGTCGATGAGGGTCCAGCCGAGTCGCAGGCCCGTGCCGGCGGCGACGAAGACGGCGGTCAGTTCGAGCAAACCGTGCGGCAGGACCAGTCCCAGGAAGGTGTCGAGCCGACCCGCGGACGACATCAGGCCGAAGCCGACCCCCAGGTTGAGCATGTTCTCGAAGAGGATCCAGAGGACGGGCAGGCCCAGGAAGACGCCGAGGACGAGGCACATCGCGGCCGCGCGCGCGTTGTTCGTCCACACCTGTGCGGCGAAGGAGGCCGCAGGGTGGCTCGAGTAGTACGTCTCGTACTCGCCACCGGGACGGGTCAGGTCGCGCAGCTGGCTGGGGGCGGCGATCGACGACTGCACCTCGGGATGGGTGCCGATCCACCAGCCCAGGAGGATGGCGAGCGCCGTGGATATCAGCGCCGTCGGCACCCACCAGTGGCGCGCCCGGTAGACCGCGGCGGGGAAGCCGTGTCCCAGGAAGCGCGTCACGTCCCGCCATGAGGCGCGCCGGGTGCCGGTGACGGCGCTCCGCGCGCGGGCCACGAGTTGACTGAGCCGCCCTGTGAGCTGCGGGTCGGGCGCGCTGGACTGGACGAGGGACAGATGGGTCGCGGTGCGCTGGTACAGGGTGACGAGTTCGTCGGCTTCCGCGCCGTTGAGCCGGCGCTGCCGCTGGAGCAGGGCGTCGAGGCGGTCCCATTCGGCTCGGTGTGCGGAGACGAAGACGTCCAGGTCCATGGGGTCTGCCTGCTCCTCGGCTGTCTTCGACTGTTCGTCGTGGATGCTTGTGGTGCTGTCAGCTTGTCGCACCGGCGCGCGGTGCGCCCTCAGCTTGGCAGACTTGCGGTTCTCGGGGCATACCAGGGGAAGGACGGGCGGGCGTGAGCGAGCTGGTGACGGGCGAGGCGGTGGCGCTCGAACTGCGGCCTGCCCAGTTTCCGAGCAGGGCGTTGGCGATCCTGCTCGATCTGAGCGTGACCGTGCTCGCGTACATCGCCGTGAGTGTGGGCCTGTTGGCGGCCACGGCGTCCCTGGACGAGGCCGCCCAGATCGCGGTGTCGATCGCCGCCTTCCTGCTGGTCCTCGTGGGCGGGCCCATTGCTGTGGAGACGCTCAGTCATGGGCGCTCGCTGGGGAAGGTGGCGTGTGGCCTGCGCGTGGTGCGGGACGACGGCGGGCCCATCCGCTTCCGTCATGCGCTGGTGCGGGGTGCGATCGGCATGGTGGAGATCGTCATGACGTTCGGCGTCGTGGCCTCCATCGCGTCCTTGGTGTCGGCGCGCGGACGCCGGCTGGGGGACGTCTTCGCCGGCACCCTGGTGGTGCGTGAGCGGATTCCCGTCGGGCCGGCGGCGTTCGTTCCTCCTCCCCCGCCGTGGCTCGCCGGCCGCTACTCCCAGCTGGACCTGTCGGCGGTGCCGGACGGGTTGTGGCTGGCCGTCCGGCAGTACCTGACACGGATGGGGCAGCTGGATCCGCAGGTGGCGTGGGGCATGGCCCAGCGGTTCGCAGCGGATCTCGCGGCACACACCGGTGCCCAGGTGCCGCAGGGTGAGCATCCCGCCGCCTTCCTCGCGGCCGTCGTGCAGGAGCGGCAGGCCCGTGAGGTCCGGCGGACGTTCGGCGCGGGCGTGGGCCCGGCCGTCGCGGGGATGGCTCCGGCGGTTCCTGTCCGTCCCGCACAGCCTCCTTATTTCGCGCAGCCCCCTACCTATCCGCCCCAAATGCCCCAGGTGCCGCAAATGCCGCTGGTGCAGCCAGCGCCCACAGAGCACCGGTCGGCCCCCTCTCCCCTCCCCATGGCCGGGGCCGAGTCGGCGGGGCATGACGAGTCGGTGTCCGGCCGCCCGGCGACCGGGTTCGTGCCGCCGGCGTAGGGCGGGTGCGGCTCGGCACCCTGCGGCCAGGCAGGTCTCCTGGGGCTCAGGTGAGTCCCGACGGTGGTGACTCGAGGTCCTCCAGCTCGATTCCGGGAGCCGACAGGACCACGTCCCCGGCGATGTGGACGGTGTGCCGTTCGCCCGTGTCCAGGGCCGTGACCTGGTATTCGTCCACGGTCAGGGAGCCGTTGTCAGTGGCGTGTGCTTCGCTGTTCACCAGAGCCCAGGACTGGTCCACGGTGCGGGGAGCGAGGACGGGCTCCGTGAAGGCGACGAGACGGACGCGGGTCGCGGCGGAGGAAGGGGTGAGGCGCAGGAGACGGGCGGTGGCGACGAGGAACGCGGGGGAAGTGCCGGTGAAGGCGTGGGCGCGCACATTGCCTTCCGTGGCATCGGTGCCGGTGGGGTCGGTGCGGACCCAGGTGACGCCGTCGAGGGCGGCGCCTCGGACCTGCCAGCCTCCCGTGTGCAGTTCGAGGCGGACGGGGCGGCCGAGGTCGTCCAGGGCGAGGTCGACGGAACCGCGGTGGTCGCCCGTGGGGGTGGTCAGCTTCGAGACGTAGCGCCAGCCGGACGGGCCGGGGGCGCACTGGAAGTGCTCTTCTGCCAAGGGGGTGTGATCGTGCGGATCGTGGAGCGAATAGCGGCCGCGGGGCATGGGGGTCCTGGGTTCTGACGGGGCTGTCGGTCCGGCCAACGGGACAGGCCCCCGGCACGGGGGTGCGGGGGCCTGTCTCGGAACGGCTGCTCAGTAGCGGTAGTGGTCCGCCTTGTAGGGGCCCTCGACCTCGACGCCGATGTACGACGCCTGCTCCGGGCGGAGCCGGGTCAGCTTGACGCCGAGCGCGTCCAGGTGGAGCCGGGCGACCTTCTCGTCCAGGTGCTTGGGCAGCACGTACACGCCGATCGGGTACTCGTCGGGCTTGGTGAACAGCTCGATCTGCGCCAGCGTCTGGTCCGC
>NZ_JBEYVS010000114.1:0-3446 GCF_040644095.1 Streptomyces sp. NPDC047028 | reverse complement strand
TCAACGGCTCGATCCGGTCCCACATCGCATCGGTGATCACTAATCGGACAGACACATCCGATCAACTGATCACCCATCAAAGAGACACGCTCTAGTCGGCGGTCTGCTCCGCCGGGGCCGACGGGGCCAGGTCCGCCGTCCACTTCTCCTCGATGCGGCCGACCTTCCACACCAGCAGGGCGATCGCCCAGGTGGCGAAGAACAGGCCGACGATGACGTAGCCGATGATGTTCAGGTCCAGGCCGGAGATCCAGTCCCAGAACGGTCCGCGCAGACCGGCCTTGTCGGCGACGAGGCCGAGCAGTTCGACGGTGCCGATGATGAGGGCGACGGCGACGTACAGGCCAGTGATGGTGAGGTTGTAGTAGACCTTGCGGACGGGCTTGGAGAACGCCCAGCCGTAGGCGAAGTTCATGAACGAGCCGTCGATGGTGTCCAGCAGCGACATGCCGGCCGCGAAGAGGACGGGCAGGCAGAGGATCGCGTACCAGGGCAGGCCGGAGGCGGCGCCGGAGCCGGCGAGGACGAGGAGCGCGACCTCGGTCGCGGTGTCGAAGCCGAGGCCGAAGAGGACGCCCAAGGGGTACATCTGCCATGGCTTCGTGATCGACTTCATCAGCCGGCCGAGGATGCGGTTCATGAAGCCGCGGTTGTTGAGCTGCTCCTCCAACGCGGCCTCTTCGAAGTGGCCGGAGCGCATCTGCCGGAACACCTTCCAGATGCCAACCATGATCACGAGGTTGATGATCGCGATGATGTAGAGGAACGTCCCGGAGACGGTCGTACCGATCCAGCCGGTGATGCTGTGCAGCTCGGAGCTGTCGTTCTCGACCGGGCCTGCCAGTTCCTTCACGCCCAGGGAGAGCAGGAAGGCGAGGGCGAAGACGATCGTGGAGTGGCCGAGGGAGAACCAGAAGCCGACCGAGAGCGGGCGTCGGCCCTCGTTCATAAGCTTCCGGGTGGTGTTGTCGATGGCGGCGATGTGGTCGGCGTCGAAGGCGTGACGCATGCCGAGGGTGTAGGCGGTGATGCCGATGCCGATGCCGAAGGTCTTGGTGCCCAGGCTGTAGTGCTCGGGAGCGACGATCGCCACCAGCGTGAACCAGCCGATGACGTGCAGAGCCAGGATGAAGGCGGCCATCCCGCCGACGCTCGCCCACTCCCTGCGGGTCATGGACGTGCGTATGCGGTGCCACGAGATACCGCGGCCGGCGCCTGAGGAGGCGGGGCGGGGAGAAGCGGAATCTGGAGCGGTTGTCATGGGGACGCGGGCCTTACTACTTGGCGAGCGGCTGTTTTCAGCCGCACCATCTAGGTTTCTGCAAATGAGTTGCAACAACAAGATGCTTGCAGTAAAGGCGGCGTCAGAATTCAGTCAGCGACTCGAAAAGAACGCAGGTCAAGGCACGCGTCGAGCCACTGGCCCGCCCACCCGGGGTCGTCCACCCCGCGAACCTCTGCGGACGCAGGAGGCTGTCGGACGGCGACCGCGAGGCCCCCCGCCTCACGGGCGGCGGTGGGTTACGGCGGGATAGCAGCTTCCCGTCGAGAGGGTGAAGGGCCCCGGCCGAGCGGCACTTCCATATGGCGTGGGCTCGGGGTGTCCGCTGCGTGCACGAGGAACCACTGATCGCCCAGGCACGCAAAGGGGGCCGCGCCCATGCGCCCGGCGGTCCCGACCGGCGGGCGTGGGCTCTCCCGTCGTGCTGGACATCGAGTCGTCCTGTGACGAAACCGGCGCCGGACTCGTCCGGGAAGAGCAGCTCCTTGGACTCGCGGTGGCGTCCAGCATGGACGAACACGCCCGCTACGGCGGCGTCGTACCGGAGATCGCCGCCCGCGCCCATGTCCACGCGGTCCGTCCGGTGGTCGAACGCGCCCTGAACGATGCCGGACTGCGGCTGACCGACGTCGGAGCGGCCGCCGTGACCACCGGATCGGGACTGTCCGGCGCACTCCAAGTCGGGCTGGCCGGAGCGAAGGGCCTGGCCTACGCGCTCGACGTCCCGCTCTACGGCGTCCACCACCTCGCCGGCCACGTCGCCGCCGACACCCTCGAACACGGCCCAGTGCCCAATCCCTGCATGGTGCTGATCGTCTCCGGCGGCCGCACCTCGCTGCTCCTCGTCCGCGACCTGGCACGCGATCCGATCATTCGTCTCGGTGACACCCTCGACGACGCCGCGGGCGAGTGCTTCGACAAGGTCGCCAGGGTCTTTGGACTGCCGTATCCCGGCGGCCCCGCCATCGACCGGGCAGCGCGCGGGGGGATCCAGGCGCCGTCCCCCTCCCCCGCCCGCTCCCCGCGTCGTACGACTTCTCCTTCTCCGGACTCAAGACAGCGGCGGCACGCTGGGCCGAGAGCCACGCGGGCACCGTACTGCCGGTCGCGGACGGGGCGGCCTCCCTCCAGGAGGCGATCGCCGACGTACTGGCCCGCAAGGCGGTGACAGCCTGCACGGAGCACGGCGTGGACACGCTGGTCGTGGTCGGCGGGGTCGCCGCCAACTCCTGGGTGCGCGCGCTGGCCGAGGAGCGCTGCCGGGCAGCCGGCATCGCTCTGCGCGTACCACCCCTCCGGCTGTGTACCGACAACGCGCGATGCTCGGCGCCGTCGGCGACCTCCTCGTACGGGCCGGAGCCGAACCGGCCCCCTGGATGTGTCCATCGCCCCGTCAGCGCCCCTGGAGTACGCGGCGCTGCATCCCACGGCCACGGCGGGGGCGGCCGCCTGATGTCTGCGCACATCCGCGTCTTTCCCGGCGAGGACCTGTCGCCGCACTCCGCCGCCCTGCATTCCGTCTACTCGATGCCTTCTGCGCCCCACCCTGGAACGAGGACGCAGGGGAAGGCCACCGCGTGCCTCGGCCGACTGGAAGAAGACGTCAAGCGCCCCGGCTTCACCGCAGCCGTCGCCTTGGAGGGGCCAGACGTCGTCGGCTTCACCACCGCGTGGACCACCATGGCCCCCTTCCCCACCGACCGCTGTTACCCCCAGGCCACCGTCGGCCTGGGCCCACAACGCACCGCGGAATGGCTGTGCGGAGCCGGCGAGATCGACGAACTCGCGGTCCGCCCCGCAGTACAGGGCACAGGCTTGGCCGCCGAACTGCTGGAGGCGGTCACCGCGGACGCTCCCGAGGGCCGCTCCTGGCTGCTCACCTCGGTCCGGGCCTCTCGGGCCATGGCCTTCTACCGCCGCCAGGGCTGGACACAGGCCACCCATCCCGCTCCCGAGGGCGAGGGCGTCGCCGTCTTCCTCGGCCCCCGCCACCCGGCAGGCGTCCTCGCCGCACCACCTCTCTAAACCTCGAAGCAGGAGGAGGACCGCGGCATGGCTGTCACGGCACACTGAACCGCCCCGGGTGAGGTGGAGACTCGATTCCGTGTAAGGATTCCGAGTCATGGCACGACCCTCGATGTACCCGCCCGAGCTGCGCAAGCGC
>NZ_JBEYVS010000113.1:0-3719 GCF_040644095.1 Streptomyces sp. NPDC047028 | reverse complement strand
CCCGAGACTCCGGTGGTGGCGGTGCGGACGGCGATGGTCTGGCCGTTGGCGGTGTAGTAGCGGGTGCCGGATGCGGAGGTGGTGGTGCCGTTGACGGTGAGGTGGAGTTCTGTGCCGGCGCCGAGGTAGAGGACGGTGTCGCCGTCGCCCTTGGCACGGCGGATCAGCAGTTCGCCGTCTGCGTCGTAGAGGTAGTCGGTCTGGTGGGTGTTCTCGGTGAGGCGGGCGAGGTCGCCTTCGGTGTTCCAGGCGAGGGTCTGCTGGGCTTTGGGACCGGGGCGGGAGGTGGTGTCACCGGCGTCGTCGTAGATGTAGGTGCCGGTGCGTGCGCCGGTGGTCTCGTCGAGGGTATGGGGCTTGTTGTCGGTGGCGGCGTCGTAGGTGTAGGTGGTGGTCTTGTCGCCGGCAGGAGTGTGCTGGGTCTCGGTCTTCCGCTGGCCGGCGGTGGTGTAGGTGTACGACGTCCAGTACGGGGCCGCGCCGTCGATGTTGGAGGTGGTGCGGCCGGTCGTTGCGCAGTCGGCGGTCTTCGGGGTCCAGGCCTGGGTCAGACGGCGCTCGCCGTCGTAGCTGAAGCACTGGTAGTCGGCCTTGGTGGTGCCGCCCTGCGTGGTGGCGTCGAAGATCGAGGTGACGTTGCCGGCGTCGTCCTGGGTGAACTTCAACTCCTGTGGCATGTAACCGTGGACGTCGTCGGTGACGTAGGAACGCGTCAGACGCCGGGTGCCCTCCTCGTAGTCCCAGTCCAGGTACGCCTTCTTCGCCGAGGACGTACTGTCCATTCCCAGCGTGAGTTGACGCACATCGCCCTGCGGGGAGAACGCCGCTCCCTGGAGGTATCCGGTGGTACCACGGGAAGTGAGCTGACCACCCAGCGCATTGGAGGTGTAGGACACCGTTTCCGCGCTAAGGCCTCCGGCGGCCGGAGCGGAGTACTGCTTGATCGTGCCGTCCAGGTTGTAGGCCGTGCTGAACGACAGTGTCTGGGGCACATAGCCGCCGGAGACGAGGGGCTCCGTGGCGGGAAGGATCAGCTGGCTGCGGGCAGCCTGGTACATCGCGTCGTAGGCGGTGACCTTTTCGGTGTACGCCTTCCCGCTCACACCGCCGTCGTAGCGCGTGGCCGTGTCCTGCTGGCCTTTGGCCGCGGAGTCGAAGGTCCAGGCGGCGAGCTTGTGGGCGTCGGACTTGTCGACCTGCCACATGCCGGTCTTGCGGCCGAGGACGTCGTACTCGTAGAGGAGCTTCTTCGAGGCGTCTTCGTTGGGGGTGGTGCTGACGATCTGGTCGAGGTCGTTGTACTCAGTGGCCGTCTTGCCCTTGTCGGGATCGGACGCCGTGACCTGCCGCCCGAACAGGTCATAGGTGTAGGACCACGAGGTCGAGTCGGGGCCGGTGATCGTCTTCTGCTGGCCCGCGTCGGTATAGGTGTAGTCGGTTGTGGTGAAGTCGGTGCCGGTCGGTGTGGGGCCCGCGTACTCGCGGCGCTGCGTCGTCTGGCCCAGCGCGTTGGTGACCACCGCGGTCGCCTGCCCGCCGGTCGGGGCGGTGGTGGCGACGGTGTCACCCGTGTAGGTGGTGTCCGTCGACCAGCGAGTGACGCCGTGAACCTTCGTCACCGCCTTCGTCGGCCGACCGGCTCCGTCGTAGGTCGTGTCTGTCTGAAGGGGCGCCTGGCCGGCGTCGGTCTGCACCGGCTTGCCACTGGGCACTGAGGTGTTGTCCCAGATCCCGGACTCCTGGCTGACCGCCAGGCCCCGGGAGTCGTACAGGGTGAGCGAGACGAGCCGGCCACCCTGCGGAGTCGGTGTCTGGACCTGACGCGAGCGCAGCAGAGAGTCGTAGAACTCGTAAGAGGTGTTGTAGCCGGAACCGTCACCCTTGATCGTCGCAGTGGACACCCAGGACATGTCCGCGTCGGTGACGTGGTAGCCGTAGACGTAGTTGGGGTCGGCACCCAGCACCTTGAGCCGGTTCGGCAGCCAGACCTTGGTGAGGCGGCCGAGGCTGTCGTACTCGCTCTCGGTGACCTTGCGGTTGGGGTCGGTGATCTTCAGGGTCGCGCCGGTGGCGAAGTCGAGTGCCGTGGTCGTCGTGAACGACTTGGCGTCGGTGGCAGCCGTCGACGTGAGCGGACCTGTGGTCGCGGGGGTGTAGGTCGTCGAGGAGACCTTCACGTCCTGGGTGTTCTGAACAGTGAGCGGTCGGCCGAGGGTGTCGTAGGTCGTGGACGCGACCTTCTGCCAGAGCGGTGTGTTGCCGCTGGTGTACCCCTTGGCGCGTCCGGTCCAGGTGGCGTCACCTGTCGTGGGCTTCTCGGAAGCCGACCAGGTGGGCGCAGTGGTGTCGTCATAGGCGACGGCGGTGTCCGTGATGACATCACCGGCACGCTCGGAGTCGGACGGGAGGTCTAGGGAGGAGTCAGCGGTGGCGCAGGTCGCGGCAACCGTACGAGTGCGCGAGACAAGGGAGTTGATGCCCTTGTCGTCGTTGCGGGCATACCAGGTTCGGGTGCACTTCTCGTCACCGGTGGCCGCGTCGTCGCCCTCGTCCTCGACGGTCTCGGTCATGCCGTAGGTGTCGTAGGTCGTCTTGACCGTGTGCACCCGGTCGTACGGGGTGACCTTGCTGGTGATGGGAGTGCGGGTGTGGGTGGCTCCGGTGCGTACGAAGTAGGCCTCGGTGTCCGCGTACGACTTGTGCTGGGTCGCCGTCTGTTTCGACCATGGGTCGTTGACCGTGCCCGTGACCTCCGAGTCACCGTTGTAAGTGACCGCTTCACGGGTGAAGCCCGCGTACTGGTCCGAGTCCGTGATCTTGGCGGCCTTGATGCCCGTGACCTCGACGCTCTTGCGCTTGTCGGAGTCCGGGGTCTTGCCGTCCGCGCCGAGGACACGGTCGCCGTTCATACCACGCAGATAGACGGTGACGGTTTTGCTCTGCGGATGGCCGGAGACCCCGGTGAGGTGAGTGACGCGCTGGTAGCCACGCCAGATGGACCAAGTGCGTTCCTTGGCGGGTGTCAGCGGGTTGTCGTCGTAGTGCCAGGCGCCGCCGCCTGAGTATTGATAAGTGTGCTGGACCGCCTCCGAACCACCGAAGGGGTCGGTGGTGGACACCGAGCTGACCGGGTACTTCTGGAACCAGTCCAGAATGGGGTTCTTCTCCCCGTTCGGCGACCAGTACACGGGGTAGCAGCGCTTGGTGTTCTCGTCCACCTTCGGTTTGGCGCCGGCTGCGGTGCAGTCCGCCTCCTCGTAGGAGACGATGGTCTGCGCCCCGGTTTCCGAAGTGACGGTCTTCAGACGGGGCTTGTCCAGGGACAGGATGTCGTCGGATGTACCGTCCACCCGGTTGGGCAGCATCACATGGCTGAATTTGACCGGGTCCAGAGACAGGTCCGCGCCGCGCTTGCCGGTGTGTTTGATCTCGTCCAGCCACAGGGACTGGTCGGTGGAGTCACCGGTGTCGCCCGGATCCAGGTACAGCTGCTTGAGGGACCAGGTG
Organism: Streptomyces sp. NPDC047028; assembly: GCF_040644095.1. Lineage (NCBI taxonomy): Bacteria > Bacillati > Actinomycetota > Actinomycetes > Kitasatosporales > Streptomycetaceae > Streptomyces > Streptomyces sp. NPDC047028. The sequence continues at coordinate 212 of NZ_JBEYVS010000113.1, read as the reverse complement.
TCCACGGACTCATAGGCCGGAGTCGACGCTGCTGCGTTCCACGCGTAGCTGGTGATCGAAGTAAGCCGTTTACGGGTGAAGAACGTCGGGCCGACATTGCCGGTGCACTTGTCGCCGTCCTTGCAGATCGCGTCGAACGGCACGTCCGGCCAGTTGTCGCGGGTGTCCTTCGTCAGCGAGTCGCAGCCCGTGCCAGAGGCGAGGCAGCGTTC
>NZ_JBEYVS010000112.1:0-4040 GCF_040644095.1 Streptomyces sp. NPDC047028 | reverse complement strand
TCCCCGCGCCCCTTCAGGGGCGCGGGGAACTGCGCGAGCGGGTACGACGGACCCGCACCCGGCGACGTGGCGCGCCCGCCTGACGGTTACCCGGGGTTTCTCGGTGGGCGCGAGAGCACGACCATGCTGCGGGCCTCCACGCGGAGCCTCGTGCCGGCCTTGCGTTCGCGTTCGTCGGGGATGCCGTCGGGCTCGGCGGTGTCGACGAGGGTGGTCCAGCGCTCGCCGAAGGTGTCGTCGGGCAGGCGGAAGTCGACCGGTTCCCAGTAGCCGTTGAGGAGCAGCAGGAACGAGTCGTCGATCAAGCGCCGCCCGTGGAAGTCGCGTTCGGCGATGGCCTCGCCGTTGAGGAACACGCCGACCGAGTGCGCGTCGTCCCGGTGCCAGTCCCGGTCGGTCATCTCCCGTGCGTCGGGCCGCAGCCACATCAGGTCGGGCAGCGGCTCGTCGGCGTGGGTGGCGGGTTCGCCGTGGAAGAAGCGGCGCCGGCGCAGCACCGGGTGCGCGGCGCGCAGGGCGATGAGGTGCCGGGTGAACACGGTCAGCGCGTGCTGCTCGTCGCTGAGGTCCCAGTCGATCCAGGACAACTCGTTGTCCTGGCAGTAGGCGTTGTTGTTGCCCCGCTGGCTGCGGCCGAGTTCGTCCCCGTGGCAGAGCATCGGGATGCCCTGCGAGAGCAGCAGCGTGGCCAGCAGGTTGCGCTGCTGACGGGCGCGCAGTTCGAGGACGGCCGGGTCGTCGGTGTCGCCCTCCGCCCCGCAGTTCCAGGACCGGTTGCTGCTCTCGCCGTCCCGGTTGCCCTCGCCGTTGCCCTCGTTGTGCTTGTCGTTGTACGACACGAGGTCGCGCAGGGTGAAGCCGTCGTGCGCGGTGACGAAGTTGACGCTCGCCCGCGGCCGGCGCCGGCTGTGCCCGTACAGGTCGGACGAGCCGGCCAGCCGGGAGGCGAACTCGCCGAGGGAGCCGGGTTCGGCCCGCCAGAAGTCCCGTACGGCGTCGCGGTAGGGGCCGTTCCACTCCGACCACAGCGGCGGGAAGTTGCCCACCTGGTAGCCGCCCTCGCCGACGTCCCAGGGCTCGGCGATCAGCTTGACGCGGCTGATCACCGGGTCCTGCTGGATGAGGTCGAAGAACGCCGACAGCCGGTCCACCTCGTGGAACTGCCGGGCCAGGGTGGCCGCGAGGTCGAAGCGGAAGCCGTCGACGTGCATCTCGGTCACCCAGTACCGCAGCGAGTCCATGATCAGCTGCAGGACGTAGGGGTGCCGCATCAGCAGGCTGTTGCCGGTGCCGGTGGTGTCGTAGTAGTGCCCCCAGTCGCCGTCGACGAGACGGTAGTAGGAGGCGTTGTCGATGCCCCGGAAGGACAGCGTGGGGCCGCGCTCGTTGCCCTCGGCGGTGTGGTTGTAGACCACGTCGAGGATCACTTCGAGCCCGGCCTGGTGCAGCGCCTTCACCATGGCCTTGAACTCGTTGACCTGCTGGCCGCGGGTGCCGAAGGCGGCGTAGGCGTTGTGCGGGGCGAAGAAGCCGATGGTGTTGTAGCCCCAGTAGTTGGCGAGGCCCCGGTCCTGGAGGACGCCGTCCTGCACGAACTGGTGCACCGGCATCAGCTCCACGGCGGTGACGCCGAGCGAGGTCAGGTGCTCGATCACGGCGGGATGGGCCAGGGCGGCGTAGCTGCCGCGCAGCCGTTCGGGGACGTCCGGGTGGGTGCGGGTCAGGCCGCGCACGTGGGCCTCGTAGATCACCGAGTCGGAGTACGGCCGCCTCGGCGGGCGGTCGTCGCCCCAGTCGAAGTAGGGGTCGGTGACCACGCCGAGCATGGAGTGCCCGGCGCTGTCGGCGCCCGCCGGTCCGTCCTGGGCGCGCTCGTACAGCGAGGCGTGGTTGTCGATCTGGCCGTCCACCGCGCGGGCGTACGGGTCGAGCAGCAGCTTCGCCGGATTGCAGCGGTGGCCGAGGGCGGGCTGCCAGGGACCGTGCACCCGGTAGCCGTAGCGCTGTCCCGGGCCGACCCCGGGCAGGTAGGCGTGCCACACGAATCCGTCGACCTCGTGCAGCCGGACGGGTGTCTCCGTGCCGGTGTCGTCGACGAGGATCAGCTCGACGCGTTCGGCGACCTCGCTGAAGAGGGCGAAGTTGGTGCCCTGTCCGTCGAACGCGGCACCCAACGGGTAGGGGTGCCCGCTCCACACGGGCACCCCGTTCCGGGACTTCCGGGCGGTCACCGGCTGCCCTCCAGGGCGTCGTCCGCGGCGGGCGCCGGGGCGGCCAGGGCGGCCACCGGCAGCTCGCGCGGTACCTGGAGCACCTGGCGCAGGGACGGCGCCGGGGCGGTCGGCACCAGCGGAGCGTGCCGGCCGGCGCGGGCCCGCTGGGAGAACCAGATGATCGTGCTGCCGGTGTCCGAGGCGCAGCAGCCCCAGCCGTCGCTCATGGCGGCGATGTCCGCCAGGCAGGGGCGCAGGTCCTGGTCGGGGCGCAGGTCGCGGTCGTCCTCGCCGACCGCGGTGATGAGGTGCTGGCCGTTCCACCACATCTCGATGGACGTGTGCTTGTCCGTCGCGTGCTGGTCGATGGCCCGCAGCAGCAGTTCGGCGCCGCGGCAGACGGGAGCCACGAGATTGTCGAGGTCCCAGTAGCGGAGGTGGGCGGCCAGGATGCGGCTGACCTGTCCCACCCGTTCGGGGCTGACTTCCACGTCGAGGTGGTAGTAGCAGGGCACTGCGGTCTTCATCGTCGCTTGCTCCTCACCGGCGAAGCTCCCGCTCCCCTCGCCCCCGCCCGGGACCGATCCCGGACACGAAGCGTGAGCGCTGATCGCTTCTGAGTCACCCTCCACAGTGGGACCGCTACGCCATTCGTGCAACACGAGCACCAGGGGCGACCAGAATGGTTGAAGATCCAACAAGACGCTTCGTGTCCACGCGTGCACCATAAGTGAAAGCCTCGATCGCCGTAACGGTGCCGTGCCCACCTGTGCGCGGACACCACCCGACCGTCGGGAACGCGCCCAGTCGAGAGCGTGGAGGGTGAACAGGGCCATGCTGCTACCCGCCAAGGCCGAAGTGGCCCGGCAGTTGCGGCGTTACCGGGCGTGGGAGCGCGTGATGCTCGCCTCGCCGCACGACCGCACGGTCCGGGCCACATTCGAGGACTCGGGCTACACCCTGTGCGTGCTGATGGGGAAGCGCTGCGCCCGGGAGGCCGCGGACGCGGCCGAACGGTATCTGCGCAGCACGCTGGTCACCTACCTGCAGGAGCAGGACGGGCGGCCGGTCTCGCGCCGGGCCGGGCGGCGGGCTCCGCCGGCCGGACGGCGTTCCGCGGCGGGCCGGCCCTGAGCCGGCCCCGCACAGTGGCGTTCCACGCGGCAGGGCACCGGCCCTGGCGCGCACCAGGACCGCGAAGCCGGGCCCCGCGCCCGGCTTCGCGCACGGCGGAGGTGAGATGGATGAGTACGGCCCCGGTCATCGGCCGCGTCCCGGTACGTGACGTGAAGCCGGCCGTGGAGGGCGGCAGGCGCCCGGCGAAGGCGGTGGCCGGGGAGTCGTTCGAGGTGTCGGCCACCGTGTTCCGGGAGGGACACGACGCCCTCGGCGCGAACGTCGTCCTCCGCGATCCCAAGGGGCGTCCCGGCCCCTGGACGCCGATGCGCGAGCTGTCCCCGGGCAGCGACCGCTGGGGCGCGGAGGTCACGCCGGACGCGCCCGGCCGCTGGACCTTCGAGGTGGAGGCCTGGAGCCATCCGCTGGCCACCTGGCACCACACGGCCCGCGTCAAGCTGCCCGCAGGGATCGACACCGGGCTGGTGCTGGAGGAGGGCTCCGAACTGTACGCGCGCGCGGCGGCCGGTGTCCCCAAGGGCCCGAAGCGCAAGCTGGTCCTGGCCGCCGCCAAGGCCCTCGGCGACGACTCGCTCTCGCTTCACGCGCGCGTGAAGGCGGCGCTGGCGCCGGAGGTGGCGGAGGTGCTGGCACGCCATCCGCTGCGGGAACTGGTCACCGTCTCGGAGCCGATGCCGCTGCTGGTGGAAC
>NZ_JBEYVS010000111.1:0-4414 GCF_040644095.1 Streptomyces sp. NPDC047028 | reverse complement strand
CCAGATCTTCGTCAAGGGCGAGGTCATCAAGACCGTCCCCGAGTCCAAGATCGTGGAAACCCTCATCGAAGAGGCCATGAAGCTCGCCGAGCAGATGGAAAAGGACGGCACCCCTTCCGGTGAACCGTCGGTGGCGGTAGCGGGCTGACGCGGGCCGAGCCCCGAAGGGGCGCGGGGAACTGCGCGATCAGCCACGCACGACCCGCAGCCGCCCGGAATCCCAAGCCCCCCGAGCTGGAAGGCGCACGGCCAAGCCGGCGCAGCTATAGTGCGGAAACCAGCAGAACCCCAGCGTGAGGCCCCGCACGTGTTGACCCAGACCACCTCACGGGTCCTCGAACCGAGTGACCTCGAAGCCGCGCTCGCCGTCCTCGACCGCGAGCCCGTCGCCAACGCCTTCGTGACCTCGCGCGTCCGCGTCGCCGGTCTCGACCCCTGGCGTCTCGGCGGCGAGATGTGGGGCTGGTACGAGGACGGCATGCTCACGTCCCTGTGCTACGCGGGCGCCAACCTGGTCCCGATCTGCGCCACCCCGAGGGCCGTACGGGCCTTCGCGGACCGGGCGCGCCGGGCGGGCCGGCGGTGTTCGTCCATCGTCGGCCCCGCCGAGTCCACCAGCCGGCTGTGGCGGCTGCTGGAGCCCAGCTGGGGTCCCGCCCGCGAGGTCCGCACCCGGCAGCCGCTGATGGTCACCGACCGGATGCCCGCCGACATCGCCCCGGACCCGTACCTCCGTCGCATCCGCAAGGACGAGATGGAGACGATCATGCCGGCGTGCGTGGCGATGTTCACCGAGGAGGTCGGTGTCTCGCCCATGGCCGGGGACGGCGGGCTGATCTACCAGGCCCGGGTCGCCGAACTCGTCGGCTCGGGCCGCTCCTTCGCCCGGCTGGACGAGCACGGCAAGGTCGTGTTCAAGGCCGAGATCGGCGCGGCCACCGCCGAGGCCTGCCAGATCCAGGGCGTGTGGGTGGCCCCCGAATACCGCGGCCAGGGCCTCGCGGCCCCCGGCATGGCGGCCGTGCTGCGCTACGCCCTCGCCGACGTGGCGCCGATCGTGAGCCTGTACGTGAACGACTTCAACACACCCGCGCGGCGCACCTATCTGAGGGTGGGGTTCCGCGAGGTCGGCGCGTTCATGAGCGTCCTGTTCTAGACCGGCAGGACCCGGACCGGCTCGCACCGCTCGGCCGCGATCCCACCGGGGTACGCTCCCCGCATGCCGCACCCCGTGGACGACGCCGTCACCATCGGCCCCCTCGACCTCGCCGCCCGCGTCGACGAGGCCCTCGCCGTCCAGGCCGTCGCCTTCGGACTCGGCGCCGACGAGGTCGCCGTACGCCGCCAGATCGTGCTGCGGCACATGGGCCACCAGGGCGCCCGCGCGCTCGGCGCCACCACCGCCGACGGCCGCCTCGCCGGCTTCGTGTACGGCATGCCCAACAACCGCGGCCACTGGTGGTCCACGGTCGTCGAGCCCTACCTGCGCGCCGGCGGCAACGACGGCTGGCTGAACGACGCCTTCGTCATCACCGAACTGCACGTCCACCCCCACCACCAGAACCACGGCATCGGCCGCACCCTCATCACCACCCTCACCGACGGCGCCGCCGAACCCCGCTCGATCCTGTCCGCGATCGACACCGACAGCCCGGCGCGCGGCCTCTACCACTCCCTCGGCTACGTCGACCTGGCCCGCCAGGTCCACTTCCCGAGCGCCCCGCGGCCGTACGCCGTGATGGGCGCCCCCCTCCCGTTGCGCCGCCGGCCGTGGTGACTTCCGGGGGACGGGCATAACCGATTTCCACCGGCCCCCGCCACGCGGCTAACCTCGTGCCATCACCGATTCCCGGCAGGAGTACGAGAACCATGGCGAACGCACCGGTCCAGCGCATGTCCCAGTTGATGGTGAAGACGCTGCGCGACGACCCGGCGGACGCCGAGGTCCTCAGCCACAAGCTCCTCGTCCGCGCCGGCTACGTGCGGCGCACCGCCGCCGGCATCTGGAGCTGGCTGCCGCTCGGCAAGAAGGTCCTCGCCAACGTGGAGCGGATCGTCCGCGAGGAGATGGACGCCATCGGCGCCCAGGAGGTGCTGCTCCCCGCCCTGCTGCCGCGTGAGCCCTACGAGGCGACCGGCCGCTGGGACGAGTACGGGGGCGAGCTGTTCCGCCTGAAGGACCGCAGGGGCGGCGACTACCTCCTCGGCCCGACCCACGAGGAGATCTTCACCCTGCTGGTGAAGGACCAGGCGACCTCCTACAAGGACCTCCCGGTCATCCTGTACCAGATCCAGTCCAAGTACCGGGACGAGGCCCGCCCCCGGGCGGGCATCCTGCGCGGCCGCGAGTTCCTGATGAAGGACTCGTACTCCTTCGACCTCGCCGACGAGGGCCTCGCCGAGTCCTACGCCCTGCACCGCCAGGCCTACCAGCGCGTCTTCGAGCGGCTCGGCCTGGACTACCGCATCTGCGCGGCCACCGCCGGCGCCATGGGCGGCTCCAAGTCCGAGGAGTTCCTCGCCCCGGCCGGCGCCGGCGAGGACACCTTCGCCGACTGCCCGAACTGCGACTTCGCCGCCAACACCGAGGCGATCAACTACGAACTGCGGGCGGTGGACGGCTCCGCCGTGCCCGCCGCCGAGGACATCCCCACCCCGGACACCCCGACCATCGAGACCCTGGCCGCCTCGCTCGGCGTGCCGGCCTCCGCCACGCTGAAGAACCTGCTGGTCAAGGTGGACGGCGAGATCGTCGCCGTCGGCGTGCCCGGCGACCGCGAGGTGGACCTGGACAAGGTCGAGGCGCACTTCGCGCCGGCCACCGTCGAGATGGTCACCGAGGCCGACTTCGCGACCCGCCCGGACCTGGTCCGCGGCTACGTCGGACCGCAGGGCCTGGAGAAGGTGACGTACATCGCCGACCCGCGCGTGGCCCCCGGCACCGCCTGGATCACCGGCGCCAACAAGGCGAACACGCACGCCAAGAACGTCGTCGCCGGCCGGGACTTCGAGGTCGACGCCTACGTGGACGTCGTCGTCGTGCAGGAGGGCGACCCCTGCCCGAAGTGCGGCACCGGCCTGAAGCTGGACCGCGCCATCGAGATCGGCCACATCTTCCAGCTGGGCCGCAAGTACACCGACGCCCTCAAGCTGGACGTCCTCGGCCAGAACGGCAAGCCCGTCCGGGTCACCATGGGCTCCTACGGCATCGGCGTCTCCCGCGCCGTCGCCGCGCTCGCCGAGCAGACCGCCGACGAGCAGGGCCTGTGCTGGCCCGCCGAGGTCGCCCCGGCCGACGTGCACGTCGTCGCCGCCGGCAAGGCCCTGCAGACCGAACTGGCCCTGGAGGTCTCGCAGAAGCTGGCCGCCGCGGGCGTCCGCGTCCTGGTCGACGACCGGGCCGGCGTCTCCCCGGGCGTGAAGTTCACGGACGCCGAGCTGATCGGCGTACCGAAGATCCTCGTCGCGGGCCGTCGCTCCGGTGAGGGCGTGCTGGAGCTGAAGGACCGCCGGACCGGCGAGCGCGAGGAGCTGTCCGTCGAGGACGCGATCGCCCGCCTGACGGCCTGACCGGACGTCCGCCGGGGGCCGACCGCGGCCCCGGTGGACGTCTTCGCCCTACGGACGGGGGAGACCGCCGTGCCGACTCTGGAACTACTCCGCGCCGACCACGCCGAGGCCCTGCTGGCCTTCGAGCGGGCCAACAGGGAGTACTTCGCCCGGTCGGTCCCCGACCGTGGGGACGCCTTCTTCGCCGAGTTCGACGCCATGCTCCACGACCGCCTGGCCGAACAGGAGGACGGCGTCTGCCACTTCCACGTCCTGGTGGACGGCGGCGGTGAAATAGTCGGCCGGATCAACCTCGTGGACGTCGAGGAGGGATGCGCCACCCTGGGCTACCGGATCGCCGAACACGCAACCGGCCGGGGCCTCGCGACGGCGGCGGTGGCCGACCTGTGCCGCTTGGCCGCCGCCGAGTACGGCCTCCGCGCCATCACCGCGGTCGCCACCCGCGACAACGACGCCTCCCGCACGGTCCTCGAACGCAACGGCTTCACAGCGGTCGCGGAGACCACCATCGACGCACGCCCGGCAACACGGTACCGACGCGACCTGAGCACCCCCACGGCCCGAGACCAGGGACATCCCCCATACGCCTGAGCCTCGCGGCCCAGGGACATCAGCCGCTCCGCGGCGAGCGCGCAGCCCGCCCTCCGGGCGAACGACGGGACTTTCGCAAAACGCCCTAGTGTTCTGAGTCGGGAATTCTGTTCAGATATGTAGGCTTGCTCTATGGCACGGACGGGGCGGCCGAAGGACGAGTTGACGCTGTCGGACGAGGAACGGGCCGCGCTCGAGGAGTGGGTGCGGCGTCGTTCCACGCCGCAGGCGTGGGCCTTGCGGTGCCGGATCA
>NZ_JBEYVS010000110.1:0-4442 GCF_040644095.1 Streptomyces sp. NPDC047028 | reverse complement strand
GTGCAGGCGAGCTCCCGCAGGTGAACCAGTGCCTCGATCTCGTCGGCGACCTGGACGAAGACCCCGAACGGGTTCGGCTTGGTGACCTGGCCAGGCAGTTTCTGTCCCACCGCGTTGGTGTCGGCGAATACCTGAAAGGGGTCCGGCTGTGTGGCTTTCAAGGACAGTCTGGCCTCCAGGTTCCACGTGTCGAACTGGAGGAACTCGCATAGGACCCGCTGCCCGACCTGCACGACATCGGTGGCTGTCTCGAAACGTCGCCAGGACAGTTCAGCGAAGGAGTGAACCCGACGCCGGGGAAGACTGGATGGTCGGGTCCGTCGTCCAGCGCCACGAACACACCGAACCGTTCGATCGCTGTGACGGTTCCGGAAAGGAACTCGCCGCGGTGCAGTGACTCCAGGAATGCCCAGAGTTCTGAGTTCTCAGACGGTCCACCCATCATGCTCCAAGCCTTTCACGAGGAGCTTCGCACCGGGTGGGAACTGCGCTCACGCTGCGGTCTTAAGGGGACGTCCGCCCCAGCGAATGCCCTTCTCGCTGTAGCGGGCGTTGGCGTTGCGCCAGCGCAGTAGGCGTGCAGGGCCCGTGTCTGGACGGTGTGGTTGGAGTGGTGGGAGTTGACGACGGTGAATTGCCGAAGTGGTGCACACCAGCCCTGCGAAAAGGGGGCGGAACAGGTGGGACACCCGGGGCCATCGGGCTCACAGCGGCGGAGGTTCGGCGCCTCCTGGCAGCTTGTCGTGCCCGGCCCCCGCACCTGAACGGACACCGCGGACGACATCACGCGCTGAGTTGGTCGAACTGGCGCCGCCGACGCCAAGCAGTCGCCCGCCGCTGTCACTACCTGCGGCGTTGTCGCACGATCGAGGGGCAGTCTCCATGAGACCGCCCCCGCACGACCGAAGTCCCGCTACACTCCCGCCACCCGGCGAAAAGACCAGGTCAGACAGCGAAATCCTGCTGGAGTATTAGTACTCCAATGAGAGTTCGTGTCCTGAGCTGGCTCTTCTGGGCTAGGAGGCGGGAAGGCAGGCTGTGGTGGCTGGATCTGGTGTGTTTGTTGAGCTGGGGGTGTGGCGGGAGGCGTAGCGGTCGTGGTAGCTCTGGGAGGCGGGATCGCGCGGGCCCGCGAACGCGGAGAGGAACATCGCCCGTTTTAGCTGCCGGTTCCCGCCCCTTAGAGCGTGTTCGCCGTGGATCGAGGTTCAGGACTGCTTGGTCGTGGGGGCGAGGCCGGTATAGGAGGCCAGGTTGGCGGCGCTCGGGAACGAGTTGCCGTCGCCGACGGTGACCAGGAGGCCTGCTGCGGTCCGGACGCCGGCACGGACGTCAGGACGTCGGAAAGAGGGTGGGCCTCCAGGAGTGCCTCGATCTGGGCCTCCGGCGCCCGGCGGACTTCGCCAGCGAGGGCACGTTCACGTCCAGGGTATTGTTCCGTGGACCACCACGGTCTGCTCGTCGAGCGCGGTGAAGACGTCGTCGACGAGCCGCTGGGCCAGGCGCGGGGCCTTGGGCCGGATGACCTCTACGAGCCTGCGGCGGCTGACCTTCCGCAGAGCGGCCGGGGAATCCGTAGCGGTCGAAAAGCCAGGTCACGGCCTGGTGATCGAGGCGGGGGCCGAGGACGCCTTCGAGGCCTGGGTGGAACCGGGTGTGAAGGCCGCGGATGCGGTTGTCGGTGCGGTTGGCCTCGCCGGCGAGGTCGTGGTCGAATCGGACCAGCATGGTCAGCTCGGGCGCGATCTCGTCGGCGAGTTCCAGCGAGCGAAGGGTGTGGGGCATGGCGCGGGCGGCATCCGCGATGACGCCGCGTCGCGGGCGACGGTCAGCGGGAGAGCGCCGATGGAGGCGGGCTGGTCCACGACCACCAGGACGGTGCCGAAGTTGACCTTCAGCCTGTCGAAGACGGTCCTCAACTAGGGTTCGCCGTTCGGCAGCGGCTTGTCAAAGCTCTTCTTCCCGGCAGGCGCCAGACCGTGACCGTGATGCGTCTGCTTGCCGACGTCCAGGCCTAGGAAGACGCCCTCCCCGTCGATGCTGATCACCGTGCCGCCACATGTGTCTACGCGTGCCAGCCTCGATGGGCGGGGCTGTTCTCGCGCATCCCCGTTTCGCAGACCTGCCGCCCACGATCGGCCGGGTGTTGCGCTCGGCCGGGCGGTGGTCGGACCTCTGATCCGCGTCTCCGACGGCACCCCTCAGGCCCGGTGCCCCCCAGGTCATCCGTTAGACAGGAGGCAACAGTCATGCCGGGCTTGGAGGCCAGCGGTCTTCTTGCAGGACCGCAAAGAAGATAACGAGGGCAGCCACCGCCGCCGCGCGCGATGTCAGGACGAGTACGGCGAAGCTCCCGGAGGGAGAAGATGGCTTTCGGTCGAAACCCATCTACCAGGAGCTTCATTTCGTTGATCGCGCTAGTTATCTGTTCTATCAAACGCTCTTCGTATTCTCGCGATAGTCTTCCCAGTCCGAGCCAACCTTGTACGTTACGATCGCCTCCGCATGCGATGCATTGAGGGATAGTGCCATATCATCTACCTTGTTGGTGTTGCATCCCACAATTTTCCCTGGGGCAAGCGTCTCGCCGTTGAGGAAGCATGGATCGCTGGCCACCAGGATTTTGTCTCCCCCCAGGGGGCCAGATTCTCTCGAGACTATTGACTGAGTCGTGCCCAGCTTCACGTCGTCAAAACCCACGTTAGTGATTTGAAGAGTGGCCCATCTGGTGGGGATCCCATCTCCATCGTCAGTCCAAAGACATGTCATGACGTCAATCTGATCTCCGTAACTGCCCAGCCTGTCATCTCTGCACGTGGAGCCGTAGGGATGAACGGCCGCATCGGCCGTACCAGATAGTGCCACGACTGGCGCTGCGGACAGGATAGGGAGCAGCAGGGCCCCGACAAAGCGACGCTTCATGTGTATTACCTCTTTGAATGGCTGAGTATATTGAAGGTTGCTGCGAAAATAAAAGGCGAACGTGCCGTTCTCTGACTGGGATGTGACACGATCCTGTGTCTTTGGGTGCAACCGTACTGCTAGTGAGAGGGGTTTCCATTGGGGGTCACCCCTTAGAATTACCGATCGCCCTCAAAGCCGACGCTGACGTCGCGTGTGAATCACCGCCTTCGGTTGCGTCGGGGCCTTCCGTGTGGCGCGGGCCGACAAACCGGCGGCTCATGAGCATGCCCATCGTCCACTTGATCTTGGTCTCGGCGGAGTCGGAGTCGGTGCGCGTCGCGTAGTAGCGGGCAGGCGAGGTCAATGCGTTAGCCCCGCGAACGTGCGCCCCACCGGCCGGTTCTCGGAGGCACGGTGAATCAGCTGGTCGTGGCTGTGTTTACCCCGGGTCAGCGCGACGCGACGGACACCGATAGCGAAGCTGCCCCGGCGCCCAGTGCAGCCTCCGTTGGCCCACACCGCGTGACGCGCCAGTGTTGCTCCGGCTGCCGGACCAACAGTTTCTGTCCCGGGTGCTGGTTGATGGCCGAAGCGCGTCACGATCACGGCCAGCAGCTGTTTGAAGGTGTCCACCGCGATGTGCCAGTTGAGGCTGTTGATCATTCTCCTCCCCTGTCGAAGCCCACCGACACAGCTGCCTTCATCGACTGGGTGTCGATGAAGGCAGCGGTCGGCTCCGAGTCTTGGAGGACGTTGTCGCGCAGCCGGTCGTGGAACTCGGCAGTCAGGCCCCTTTATCCCTCCGGCACGGGCGAAGGTGTAGGCGCGGTTCACCAAGGTGAAGGCCGCGGGGCATCTCCCGTCAGGTGATGCGGCCCACGCGACCAGGGAGCGCACCGCATCGACCATCTCCCCGGTGGCAGTAGCTTTCCGGCTGCCCGCTGTGGCTGGACAGGCACCACGTCGCGTACCACAGCCCATTCCGCGTGGCTCATGTCCGTCGCATGCTTCGTTCGCCTGTAGGGCCGGCCCCTACCCTCCCGAAGCGATGGACAAGCGGGACGAACGCTCGGCAGGGTCGCCGAGATTGGCGCCATCGCATCCGACACGGAAAGTGCATCGCCAGCGGGGGCTCTTGTTACTCGGCTGGATTCGACACCCATGAGCTGTGGTGGAGGCCCGGTCACCAGGCCCGGCCAGGCAGAAGACCACCTGACCGGGTCGACGATCTCGACTCACGCCCACCAAGATCGAAAGAGATACAGGTTCTCAGCCCAGGTTCATGTTGGGCTCGTCCAGGGAATCGAGACCGCCCGTTGAGGTGCATGTGCCGCCACGGAGGCTTCCGTAGTTGTAAGCCTGGCGTAGGCAGTTGCGCAGGGCGAGTTGTCCCCAATAGTTGGGGTGGCCATCCTCCTGCAAGAGGTAGGGGCCGAACAAAGTGTGAACCGCCCCGGGTGAGGTGGAGACTCGATTCCGTGTAAGGATTCCGAGTCATGGCACGACCCTCGATGTACCCGCCCGAGCTGCGCAAGCGC
>NZ_JBEYVS010000109.1:0-4556 GCF_040644095.1 Streptomyces sp. NPDC047028 | reverse complement strand
CCGCTACGACAAGACCGCCACCGTCTACCTCGCCGGACTCCACATCGCCGCCATCTTCATTTGGTCGGCGAGGTGATCCGAAGGAAACGACCTAGTCGAGGAACCGCTCGAACTCCGGGGAGCCCGGTTTACCTCCGCCTGCGCGGAGCGGACGTGACCAGGATCGACCGCATGTAGTCGTAGGCCGGTTCACCTCCGCCTGCGCGGAGCGGACGAGTTCGGTGCGCTGCTCGTCGGTGAGGGTGTCGGTTGACCTCCGCCTGCGCGGAGCGGACTCGGTGGTCTGCCCGGCGAGCTGCCGGGCCTCCGGTTCACCTCCGCCTGCGCGGAGCGGACAGGGCGACGAGCGGGGTGATGTCGACGTCCGACGGTTCACCTCCGCCTGCGCGGAGCGGACTGCTCGTCCGCGCTGCGGCTCTCGTGGAAGTCCGGTTCACCTCCGCCTGCGCGGAGCGGACCTCGCCGCTCACGGTGGCGACCCAGGCCCCGGCGGTTCACCTCCGCCTGCGCGGAGCGGACGCGGCGCCCGACGGTGCAGATCCGGCTGGTCGCGGTTCACCTCCGCCTGCGCGGAGCGGACGCGGGGACGGTGACGACGTGCCACTCCCCGCGCGGTTCACCTCCGCCTGCGCGGAGCGGACCCCTCCGACTGCCGGCCGGCGCTGATCGGCGCCGGTTCACCTCCTCCTGCGCGGAGCGGACTACGCCGACCTGTGCCAGCGGCTCGGCGGCGGCGGTTCACCTCCGCCTGCGCGGAGCGGACGCAGGTGAGCACATCGCTAAACACCCGCACACCGGTTCACCTCCGCCTGCGCGGAGCGGACGATCTTCCGGTAGACGCTCTCGGGGGCGGTCACGGTTCACCTCCGCCTGCGCGGAGCGGACTCCTCATCAACGAGCACCCGGACGGCTCCTGCCGGTTCACCTCCGCCTGCGCGGAGCGGACGCGAAGGCGGGCCGCGTGTTGTCGCAGGCGAACGGTTCACCTCCGCCTGCGCGGAGCGGACGAGTCACGGCCCGGGGCGCGGCCCTCGATCAGCGGTTCACCTCCGCCTGCGCGGAGCGGACCTCGCACGCGCACGCGCACGCATCGCCGGCTACGGTTCACCTCCGCCTGCGCGGAGCGGACTACGGCGGGGCGGCGGCCGGGATCGCGTCGGCCGGTTCACCTCCGCCTGCGCGGAGCGGACGAACACGCGCACACCTCGACCGCCCGCAAGTCCGGTTCACCTCCGCCTGCGCGGAGCGGACGTCGAAAAACCCCGTTCCGCTTGACAGCGGAGCGGTTCACCTCCGCCTGCGCGGAGCGGACGCCGTACGGTTCGATCTCGCTCACGGTCATCCCGGTTCACCTCCGCCTGCGCGGAGCGGACCCCAGGCCCGGGGGAGTGGTCACCGTGGCGTTCGGTTCACCTCCGCCTGCGCGGAGCGGACTTCGAGTCGCCGGGCACCGGAAGGATCAGCCGCGGTTCACCTCCGCCTGCGCGGAGCGGACTGGCCCGGTGCGTGCTCGCCGGCCCCGGCCTCCGGTTCACCTCCGCCTGCGCGGAGCGGACCTGATCGACGGCCAGCTGATCCGCTGGAATCACGGTTCACCTCCGCCTGCGCGGAGCGGACAGCTGGGCCCGGGTGACGGCGAGGGCGGACGTCGGTTCACCTCCGCCTGCGCGGAGCGGACTTCTCAAGCCGCTGCGGCGAGTTCTTCGACGGCGGTTCACCTCCGCCTGCGCGGAGCGGACGCGATGCGGGTGACGGCGGCCTTGTACTCGGGCGGTTCACCTCCGCCTGCGCGGAGCGGACCCGGCCATCACCGACGAGCAGGAGTTCGTCCGCGGTTCACCTCCGCCTGCGCGGAGCGGACTTGGTGGCGTTGCCGCGTCCGGCTGCGTACAGCGGTTCACCTCCGCCTGCGCGGAGCGGACTGGTGGATGGCGAGGAACGCGGCTTCGGCGGTCGGTTCACCTCCGCCTGCGCGGAGCGGACCCCCCACCAGCAGCGACCCCACCCTCGGCTACCGGTTCACCTCCGCCTGCGCGGAGCGGACTTCAAGGAACTCGGCACCGAAGCCCTCGCCGACGGTTCACCTCCGCCTGCGCGGAGCGGACCTGATCGTGACCTTCTGGGTGCCGGTCTCGGCCGGTTCACCTCCGCCTGCGCGGAGCGGACGCGGTGGACTCGGACACGTAGTGCCCGGAGAACGGTTCACCTCCGCCTGCGCGGAGCGGACGCGTCGACCTCGATCATCACCTGCCACAGCGGCGGTTCACCTCCGCCTGCGCGGAGCGGACGTCTCGGCCTTCATGGCGGTGCGCTTCTTGCCCGGTTCACCTCCGCCTGCGCGGAGCGGACCCTTCGTGACCTGCGACGTTAGCAGGGGTTGGCAAATCCTTTACCCACATCGTTCCGGTACGTTGAAGCCTCCTCCCCTTGATCAAGCCACCGTGGCGTCAGGGGATGCCGAAGCGGTGACGCTAGTCAGACTACCTTCAGCTTGCCGAACCAGCGGCGGCAATCTCCGCAGGTGGGGCCCTGTTGTCAGTGGCGGCTGCTAGAAGTTCTCGTCATGCGTGATTCAGCTGTCCGGGGTCAGGTGGACGTGCGGGTTTGGGGTAAGGAGCGGGGTTTGCCGCATCCGTACCCCTTGATCTGTCATCTGCTGGATGTGGCCGCGGTGTTCGGGACGCTCTGGGATGCCCTGCTGGATCTGAAGGCGCGGCAAGGCATAGCAGCGGAGTTGGGGCTCAGCGTCAGTGAGGCGCGTGCGGTGCTGGCGTGTTGGGCGGGTGTGCACGATCTGGGGAAGATCACGCCGCCGTTTCAGGCACAAGTACCGGACGCCTTCAAGGCACTGGCGAGCGACGGGACTTACGTTGCTGCGCCAGGGGCCGAGAAGGTCTCGAGTTTTCGGCACGAGATGGGCACACACTGGTCGTTGGTATCGCTGCTGGCGGAAGCCGGCTATCCGGTTTCGCGCGTGCAGGCGCGGAGTCTGCCGCATCAGGTCGCCCAGTTGCTGGGAGGGCATCACGGGTGTTTCGCCGACGTGGTGCCGGCCCGGCAGGCCGCGTCGGCGGGGCAGTACCAGGCGGGATTGGGCCAGCGTGGGTGGGAGGAGCAGCGTCGCTGCCACCTTGAGGCGGTCCGGGGGGTGGTGGGCGCCGAGGCGGTGCCGACGGCCGAGTTGTCGGCGGCGACCTCGGTGCGCGTGTACGGGCTGGTCGTGCTGGCGGACTGGCTGGCCAGCAGCATGGAGTGGATTCTGCCCTGCCTACCCAGCAGGACATGGTCCGGCACCGCGGAACAGTTGGAGGCGCACTATCGGCAGGCCACGCGTGACGCGCCCGGCGTGGTGCGGACTGCGCGCTTGGGCCGTGCCACGTTTCCAACCGAGAAAGCATTGCTATTCGAGGACTTGTTTCCGTTCGCCCCGAACGCACTGCAGCGAGACATCGCCGAGGTGCTGCCCCGAGCTGTGGGGGAAGAGGGATCGGGACTGGTGCTCATGACGGCGCCGACGGGGGACGGGAAGACGGAGGCGGCCCTGTTCGCGGCCGCGGTTCTGGGACGGGCCTCAGGGGCGCGAGGCTTGTATTTCGCTCTGCCAACGATGGCGACGGCGGACCAGATGTTTCCGCGGGTGGCCTCATTCGCCGGGCGCGCGCTGACCGGGGAGCGGGCCCTGCTGCTGATGCACAACGCGGCGTGGCTCAGCACGGCGATGGACGGCGGCGTCCAGGAGAAGCACTTGGCCGATGCCTGGGCCCTCGAGGAGGCCGTCGGGCAAGCTGAACCGGTCACGGTTGCAGACGGCGATGAGTTCAGTGCGGCTCCTGCCACGGCCGTTGAGGCGCGGGCCTGGCTTCGGGAGGGCAGCAAACGAGGCTTTGCCGCCCCCTTGGGCGCAGGCACGATCGACCAGGCTCTCGCGGCAGTCCTGCCCGTTTCCTTCAACGCACTGCGCCTGTTCGGCCTGTCCGACAAGGTCCTGATCGTCGATGAGGCGCACGCGTACGGCCCGTGGATGCAGACGCTCATGGTCCGCCTTCTGGAATGGCTGGGGGCATTCCGTGCCCCGGTGGTGCTGCTGTCGGCGACCTTGACGGGTCGCTCCGCCAGTTCTCTCGTAGACGCTTACCGCAGGGGCGCCGGCTTCACCGAGCCCTGCGAGATACGGCCGGCCTACCCCGGCTGGCTGTTCGCGGATGCCGCAACCGGCGACGTCTCGGATGCCCGTACGGTGGCGACCTTGCGCCCGCGGACCCTGGATGTATCGCTGCGGCAGGTGGTCTGGGACTGCGACGAGACCGTGGTCCGGCCGAGGCTCGGCGGACGGCGCAGCGTACTCCGTGAAGTCCTCGCGCCCGTCGCCGAATTCGGGGGGACGGCACTGGTGTGTTGCACGACGGTCGCTGAGGC
This sequence comes from Streptomyces sp. NPDC047028, assembly GCF_040644095.1. Lineage (NCBI taxonomy): Bacteria > Bacillati > Actinomycetota > Actinomycetes > Kitasatosporales > Streptomycetaceae > Streptomyces > Streptomyces sp. NPDC047028. Next base: position 140 of record NZ_JBEYVS010000109.1, on the reverse strand, counting down.
CCAGCGGACCTTCCGCGATCTCCGAAGAGCGTTTCCTGCTCTCTCACTGAACCTCTTTCATCCTGTGCTGGCGGGTGAAATGGGCTGGTCAGCGGCTGTGGTGACGAGGCAGGGCCCCTCGTCGTTGGCGTGGTGATTCC
>NZ_JBEYVS010000108.1:0-4705 GCF_040644095.1 Streptomyces sp. NPDC047028 | reverse complement strand
GCGTTCGGTCCGTTCACAGCCGCGATGCCCGTGCCCTCAGGGAGCACGGCAAGGACTTCGTCCTCGGTCGCCTGTACGGCGGCCATCGCACCCCCGGAGGGGAGCTGCTGCATCAACCGGCCACGAGCAGCGACCAGCTTCGCCGCATCCTCCAGGGACCACAGACCCGCCACATGCGCGGCAGCCAGCTCACCGATGGAGTGCCCGGCCAGCACATCCGGCCGCACACCCCAGAACTCCAGCAACCGGAACAGGGCGACTTCCAGGGCGAACAGCGCGGGCTGCGTGAAGCCCGTCTCGTCCAGCCCCTCACCGCCGAACATCACACCCTTCAGCGGCCGCTCAAGATGCGCGTCCAACGCCCCGCACACCTCATCCAACGCAGCGGCGAACACGGGGAAGGCCTCATACAGCTCACGCCCCATCCCCGCCCGCTGACTCCCCTGCCCCGTGAACAGGAACGCCACCGGACCCGACAGCACAGCCTTGCCGCCCTCGACCGCCTCCAGCCCGGCCAGCAGCCCCTCACGGTCACCCGCCACCACACCCGCCCGATAGGCGAACGCCGACCGCCGGGTCACTAGCGAGAAGCCGAGGTCCGCCGGATCCAGTTCCGGTCGTCGCGTGACGAACTCCCGCAGGCGTGCTGCCTGGGCCCGTACCGCGGCGGCCGTTCTGCCGGACACGATCCACGGGACGACCGGCAGCGCGGCCGGCTCGGCGACCGCGGCCGGTGCCTCCACCTCCGGGGCCTCCTCCACGATCACGTGGACGTTGGTGCCGCTGATCCCGAACGCGGACACGGCGGCGCGGCGGGGACGGTCGCCGGCCGGCCAGGGGCGGTTCTCGGTGAGGAGTTCCACCGCACCCGCCGACCAGTCCACGTGGGAGGTGGGGGCGTCGATGTGCAGGGAGCGTGGCAGGACGCCCGCGCGCAGGGCCTGCACCATCTTGATGACGCCGGCCGCGCCCGCCGCCGCCTGCGTGTGACCGAGGTTGGACTTGATGGAGCCCAGCCACAGCGGAGAGTCGGCGGCGCGTCCCTGGCCGTAGGTGGCGAGCAGGGCCTGTGCCTCGATGGGGTCGCCGAGGACGGTGCCGGTGCCGTGGGCCTCGACGGCGTCGATGTCGTCGGTGGACAGCCCGGCGCTCGCGAGGGCGTCGAGGACGACCTGCTGCTGGGAGGGGCCGCTGGGTGCGGTGAGGCCGTTGCTGGCGCCGTCCTGGTTGACGGCGGAGCCCCGGACGACCGCGAGGACCCGGTGTCCGTTGCGGCGGGCGTCGGAGAGGCGTTCCAGGAGCAGCACGCCGACGCCCTCGGACCAGCCGGTGCCGTCGGCGGCCTCCGCGAACGGCTTGCAGCGGCCGTCGGGGGCGAGCCCGCGCTGCCGGCTGAAGTCGATGAAGGTGTCGGGAGTGGCCATGACGGTGACGCCGCCGGCCAGGGCGAGGGAGCACTCCCCCGCCCGTAGCGCCTGTGCCGCCAGGTGCAGGGTGACCAAGGAGGACGAGCAGGCGGTGTCGACGGTGACGGCGGGGCCGGTCAGGCCGAGGGCGTAGGAGATCCGGCCGGACAGGACACTGCCGGCGGTGCCGGTGCCGAGGAAGCCCTCGACGCCGTCGGGCAGGGCCGCGCGGTCGGAGCCGTAGTCGTGGTACATGATGCCCGCATACACGCCGGTGCGGGCGCCGCGGACGGCGGCCGGGTCGATCCCGGCGTGCTCGAACGCCTCCCAGGACGCCTCCAGCAGCAGCCGCTGCTGCGGGTCCATGGCGAGGGCCTCGCGCGGGCTGATCCCGAAGAACGCGGCGTCGAACTCGCCTGCCGCGTCGAGGAATCCGCCTTCCTTGGCGTAGCTCTTGCCGAGGGCGTTCGGATCGGGGTCGTAGAGGTTGTCGGTGTCCCAGCCGCGGTCGTCGGGGAAGCCGCGCATGCCGTCGCCGCCGTCCACGACGAGCCGCCAGAGGTCGTCGGGGGAGGCGATGCCGCCGGGGTAGCGGCAGGCCATGCCGACGACGGCGACGGGCTCGCGGGTGCGGGACTCCAGGTCCTCGATGCGCCGGCGGGCCTGCATCAGGTCGGCGGTGGCCTTCTTCAGGTAGTCGCGCAGCTTCTGTTCGCGGTCGGTGGAGCCGGTGGCTGTGGTGGCTCCGGTGGGTCCAGTGGTGGCTGCCATGGTCGTTCAGCTCCCGGTCTCGCCGTCGAGGAGGGCGAAGAGTTCGTCGTCGGAGGCGGCTGCCAGGTCGTCGGTTACCTCGGTCCCGGCCGGCTGCGGGTGGTCCGTGTCCTGCCAGCGGGCCAGCAGGGCCTGGAGGCGCACGGTGATCCGGGAGCGGGTCAGCTGGTCCAGCTCCTGGGTGCCGATGAGGGGTTCGAGGTGGTCGAGGCCGCGCAGCAGGGCGGTGGCGGGGTCGTCGTCGGTGGGCGCGAGTTCCTTGTGCAGGTGGGCGACGAGTTCGTGCGGTGTGGGGTAGTCGAAGACGAGGGTGGCGGGCAGTCGTACGCCGGTCTCGGCGGCGAGCCCGTTGCGGAACTCGACGGCGGTGAGGGAGTCGAAGCCGAAGTCCTTGAAGGGCTTGTCGGCCTCGACGGGCTGCTGGTCCGGGAAACCGAGGACGGTACGGACATGCCGTCGTACGAGGTCCAGGACGAGCGCGGTCCGTTCGTCCCGGTCGGTGATCGCGGCCAGCCGGTCGCGCAACCCGGTGCCGCCGGCCGCCGTGCCGCCGCCCGCGGCGGTGCGCCGGGCGGGGACGCGGACCAGGGAGCGCAGCAGCCCCGGTACCGCTCCGCTGAGGGAGCGGGCGAGCGCGGGCACGTCGAGCCGGACGGGCACGGTGAGTGGGCGGGTGCCGGCGACGGCCGCGTCGAGGAGGGCGAGCCCCTGTTCGGCGCCGAGCGGGCGCAGTCCGGTACGGGCCATGCGTTCCAGGTCGGTGTCGGTCAGGTCGGCGCCCATGCCCCCGGTGGCCGGGTCCCACAGACCCCAGGCGAGGGACACGGCGTGCTGTCCGTGGGCCCGGCGGTGTGCGGCGAGGGCGTCCAGGGCGGCGTTCGCGGCGGCGTAGTTGGCCTGTCCGGCGCCGCCGAGGACACCGGCGGCGGAAGAGAACAGCACGAACGCGTCCAGTTCGCCGGCGAGTTCGTGCAGGTGTCGGGCCGCGTCGGCCTTGGGGGCGAGGACGCGGCGCAGTTGGGCCGGGGTGAGCCGGGCGACGGTCGCGTCGTCGACGACGCCCGCCGTGTGGACGACGGCCTTGATGCCCGGGTGTCCGTCGAGCAGCGCGGCGAGCGCGTCGCGGTCGGCGACGTCGCAGGCGGCGAAAGTCACCTCCGCACCCGACTCCCGCAGTGCGTCGGCGAGTTCGGCCGCACCGGGCGCGGCGGGGCCGCGCCGGCTGGTCAGCAGCAGGCTGCGCACACCGTGCTCGGCGACCAGGTGCCGGGCGACGAGGGCGCCCAGGCCGCCGGTGCCGCCGGTGATCAGCACGGTGCCGGTGACCGGCCAGGCGGGTGCTCGGTCGGCATCGGGGGTGTCGCGCACGAGGCGCGGGGCACGCAGATCGTCGTCCCGTACGGCGAGTTCGTCCTCTTCGCTGCCGAGTACGGAGGCGGGCAGGTCGCCGTCCCCGGGGCCGAGGTCGACGAGGAGCAGGCGTCCCGGGTACTCGGTGCGGGCCGCCCGGACGAGTCCGGTGACCGCGGCCTGGCCCAGGTCGCCGACGTCTTCGCCGGGCGCGGTGGACACGGCGCTCCGGGTGACGACCAGCAGCCGCTCCTCGGGGACGGCGTGCTCCAGCCATTCCTGGAGCGCCTCCAGCACGACCGTCGCGCTCTCGGCGGCCGAGCCTCCCGCGGGTGCGGTCAGGGCGGACCAGCCGGCCACGGGCAGGGGCTCCACGCGGCCCGGTTCGGGCAGGGGCAGCGGTTCCGCGGTTGCCGCACCCGGCACCTCTACGGCGGTCCAGTCGACGCCGTACGCCGCGTCGCCCACGCCGGTCGTACCCGCGCCCGGGCCCGGTCCGAGGGGCACCGGCCGGAGGGCGAGCGAACCGACGGACAGCACGCGCCGCCCCTCGGCGTCGTCCGCGTCGAGCGTGACCGTGCCGGGCGTGGTGGCGGCGACCCGGACGCGCAGGGTGCGGGCGCCGGTGGCGTGCAGGGTGACGTCGGACCAGGAGAACGGCAGCCAGGCGGTCCCGGGGTCGGGTTCCGGAAGCAACTCCCCAGCGGCTACGGCGTGCAGGGCGGCGTCGAGCAGGGCGGGGTGGATGCCGTACCCGTCGGTCTCCGCGTCCTCGGGCAGACCGACCTCGGCGTACACGACCCCGTCGGCGTCGCGCCAGGCAGCGGTCAGCCCTTGGAAGAGGGGGCCGTACTCCAGGCCGAGCGCGGCGAGGCCGACATAGAGGTGCTCGGTGTCGACCGGCTCGGCGGCGGGCGGCCAGGCGACGGTCCCGGCTTCGGGCTCACTTCCGCCGGCCGCTACGACGCCTTCCGCGTGCAGGGTCCAGGTGTCTTGGCCGTCGGGGCGCGAGTGCACGGTGAGCGCCGGCTCGTCGCCCTCACCGACGCGCACGCGCAGGGCGACGGCGCCGGTCTCGGGTATGACGAGGGGGGCGTGCAGGGTCAGGTCGCGTACGGTGCCGCAGCCGATCTGGTCTCCGGCGCGTACGGCGATCTCGACGAGGGCGGCGCCGGGCA
>NZ_JBEYVS010000107.1:0-4811 GCF_040644095.1 Streptomyces sp. NPDC047028 | reverse complement strand
GGCGGTCCCGCGGCGGGCTGACCAACAAGATCCACCTTGCCGCAGACAGCCGCTGCCGCCCGCTCGCCTTCGTCCTCACCCCCGGCCAGGCCGGTGATGCACCCGCCCTTCCCCGAGGTCATGGCCACCCTGCGGGTGCCGCGGCGGATCGGCAGGCCCAGAACCACACCGGAGATGGTCCTGGCCGACAAGGCCTGCTCGTCCCGCGCGATCCGGACCCATCTCCGTCAGCGCGGGATCCGGGCGGCGATCCCCCAGCCTTCCGACCAGGTCGCCAAGCGCAAGAAGCGAGGCCGATCAGGCGGCCGCCCGCCTGCCTTCGACCGTGAGGCGTACAAGCAGCGCAACACCGTCGAGCGGTGCATCAACAAGCTCAAGCAGTGGCGCGGTCTGGCCACGCGCTGCGACAAGACCGCCACCGTCTACCTCGCCGGACTCCACAGAGCCGCCATCTTCATTTGGTCGACGAGGTGATCCGAAGGAAACGGCCTACGGCTGTTCCTCGGCGGGACCGCACTTGCCGCTCACCGAAGACAAGCGGCGCACTCCACGCCGGGAGGCTCGCCAGGCGTCGGCAGAACGTGACGCGGTGGCCGAACGCCTGGAAGGAGGCTAGGTACCTCTTGGCTCTCGCCCGGCCGCTCCTTGGCGCCCCACCTGCCGGACACTGAACCAACCGTAGCTGGCTTCGTCAGCCGAAGCCCCCCATGGGTCGGCAAGGTCGCACGGTAGTTGTGGGCCCCGGGTAGTGGGGCCCACAACTGTGCTGCCCTAAGTGCTGTGGGGCGTGTGGGTTCAGGCGGGGGTGATGTTCTCCGCCTGGGGGCCCTTCTGGCCCTGGGTGACGTCGAAGGTCACCTTCTGGCCTTCCTGGAGCTCACGGAAGCCCGAGCTGGCGATGTTGGAGTAGTGGGCGAAGACGTCGGGGCCGCCGCCGTCCTGCTCGATGAAGCCGAAGCCCTTTTCCGAGTTGAACCACTTGACGGTTCCGCTGGCCATTGTGCCCTCCAAGGGGACTCGAAGTCGGTTCCCGCACCGTGCGGGAACCGGAGGTGATCGCCCTGGTCCTCAGAGACTGTGAACAGCAGAATCGCCCATGCGCATTGCTCACGGGCGACCGGTACTTCGGAACCATGACAGCTGACCCTGACGTTACACGGAAAGATCCGTCCCCACTGTGCGAACGCTCAGGCCACAAGCGGCCCGAACTATCCGTTCGGCCGCATGACTGCCGGTGAGGGCCCTGGCCGGGCAGTCAGGACCTATCGGCCGTCTACTTGTGCTGTGCGGCCAGATTGGCGCGCATGCCTTCAAGGACTGGAGAAATCGCCAGCCATGACAGACTCTTGGGGGATAGCCGCAGCTGTGGCAACCTCGGCCTCCGCCCTGTTCGTCGCCTGGCAGGCAGGCGAGACACGGTGCTCCACGAAGATCATCTAGAACGCGCCTGAAGTCCTCGCAGGCGGTCGCGCTCGACGCGGCTCGTGACCGCGTGGACGATCAAGCTCCGCAGGTTGAAGTCCACCTGACGCCGGAGGCCGCATGGCCCTCGCTTGGTCCGAGTTCGGGATGGCCCCAGCCGTGGCCCGCCCCGCAGGAGTGGCACTTCCCGCGTGATGAAGACGTGCACCTGGCCCTGCGCGTCACCCTGAACGTCACCATCCAAAGCAATCGACCGGTCCATGTCACCTTCCAGGGCGATCTGTACCACCCTCACGTGGAGGGCGCAGAGATATCAATTTCAGTCCGGCCAGGGTTGTCTCTCGGCGGTGCTGTCACGGATCACCGTGTAGACCGGGCCGCGGTCAAGACGAGGCCTCCGGCGAGGCTGCGAGGCAGAGCCAGGCCGCAGCTTGCTCCAGTCGTGGGAGACTACGGCCTCGCTCCGGTGGTCGGAGGGCTTACGCCTCGCAAGATGAACCGAACAGATTCCCATTTGGGCGGAGGCACCACGTGTCCACCGAAGCTAACAAAGCGCTCGTGCGTCGGCTGTACGACGAAGTCCTAAACGGCCGGCACGTGGAAGTGGTCGACGAGCTGGCCACCCCGGACTACGAAGAACACGATCCCCTCCCCGGCCAGGGCCCGGGCCGTGAGGGTCTGAAAAGTCGCGTGACCATGCTCCTGGAAGGGCTGTCTCCCAGGTTCGCCCTTCACGACGTCATCGCCGAGGCTGACCGTGTCGCCGTCCGCTGGACCAACGCCGCCACGCACTCTGGCACCTTCCTCGGCATCCCTCCCACCGGACGAACGGCCAGCGTCGCCGGCATCGACATCTACCGGATCGAGGGCGACCGGATCGCCGAACACTGGCACGTGGTCGATCAGCTCTCCATGCTCCAGCAACTCGAACTACTGCCACCTGCTTGATCTTGACCGCGGCTTCACCCCGCTGGACCTACGGAGGCGGCATCGAGGGCCGACCAAGGCGCTTCCTTCGTGAGTGTGGACCAGCTCAAAACCTGGTACGACGTGGAACACATGCTCGAGGCTGTCCGCGTTGACGGAGACCGTCGCCGTGTCCGCACCGTCGAGAGCGATCACCGACGCGAACAGTACGACCACTCGAAGGCGGGCCCGGCCGCCGACGGACCGGTCCGCCCGCCGCGCGGCCGCGGAGATGGCTCGCCTCAGAAAAATTTCTCTGTTGCTCAACGATCCGTCCCATAGACGCGGTCATCAGTCCACGGCCCTGGTCGAGAGCAGCGCGTCCGCGGGATGCCGACTGCCCAGGCGGGTGTGCTGGACGACGACCGGTATCTCGCTGACCACTACCGAGACGCCGTCGGAACCGACCGGTACCGAATCCGCGTCCGCCAGTTCTTGGAGCACCTGGTTCCGGGTGCGCCGGGCAGGCACGGTGACGTGATGCGGACCGGACCGTTCACGGCCCGGAAAGAACATGGTGATCCTCACATGGGCGTCTTCGTCGCAGGTGCTCAAGATACATGCCGTCTCGAGACTGATCATCGACTTGGGACCGGTACTGGAGAGAAAGATGAACCCTTCGGGGATCGTCCATACGGAGTGCCCGATGTGTTCCATGGCGCTGTCTCCTTGGCCGGATGGGCGGTCAGCAGCGTCCCGGACCACGGCATACGGCGCCGCCCGTGCGCGCTGCCATGCCGTGGGTACGGTCTCTCACAGAGACCGGCGCTCCCGGATCATGCCGGAGATCCCCTCTCAGAGTTCGGAGAGCCACTCAGCCGTAGGCTGAAGAATAGTCTCCGCGAGCGCTCGAGTACGCAAGGCGGTGACTTCCTGGTATCCCGGGTCGGCGACCATTCGGCTGCGGAAATGGAAAACCCCCGTAGGGGACGTGGATGACGTGGACGTGGTCACGCGAGCGGTGCTGAACGCGTCCCGATTAATGGTGGCCGTTTCCGCCCGCTCGCTTATCGAGGTCGAAGAGCGGGTCACCTTGCCGCAGTTCAGGATGCTGGTCGTGCTGGCGAGCCGTGGTGCCACGAAGCTGGTCAATCTGGCAGAGCTGCTGCAGGTCGCGCCGTCGACGGCCATGGCATGATGGACCGGTTGATCGCGGCCGGGCTCGCCGACCGTCAGCCAATCCCGCCAACCGCCGAGACCATGCTCCAGCTCACGGCGGAGGGGCGGCGAAGAGTCGAGTCGGCGACGGCCCGGGTCGGGCCGAGATCGCGGCAGCGGCCAGGAGGGGGCGACCGCTGCGGTGAAGGCCACAGCTGGCGCGGTGCCCCGAGGGGAACGACGAGGAATCGGACCGGTCCTCGACCTCGTCGTGAGGGATCCATTCATTGGGTGGCCGCGGCCTGTCACTCACCTGCTTGCACACACCATTGGACACCAGCTGCGCCAAGGTGAGAGCGGCCAGACCAGCTATCGCCGCCTTACGGCCCTACCACCCGCCGGCCCAGACCATCACCGCGGCGGCACCGCACCACAATTTAGTGCTCTCCGCCGGTTCTTCCACTGCCGACAGCGTGCGGTGAAAGCGCCGGTTCCCGCCAGGAGGCACCCGTTTGGTCAGACGGCGGCCTTCTCGCGCACTGCGGCCAGTAACCTCATGACCTGCTGGTATCCCGTGCTCACCAGATCACGCGTCCAGGGCCTCCTATCCGCGGTGGGGCTCCCGCGGTGGACCATCACGCAGATTCCTCTGAGATGCTCCCGCCGCGTCTGGGGTATGGACATCTTCCCGGCCGCGCACCAATGCCTGCGCCTGATCGATGTCGACGGTCGGTCGTCGGTCAGATGGTGAGGGCTTGGCGGAGGGTTTCGCGGCAGTCGATGACGGCGTCGAGGCCGACGATGCTGATGGTGCGCATCACGGATTCGCAGGGTGCGGCAAGGCGCAGCCAGCCGCCAGCCTCGCTGAGGGCACGGTGAGCGGCGATGAAGATGTTGATGCCGCTGGAGTCCGTGAAGGCAGACCCGGCGCGGGCAGGCGGCGCGGCGCCGGACAGGCCGGTCATCAAGATCAGTGTGGCCCTGGTCGGAGACGGCACGGATATCGCCCAGGCCCGACACCTGGCCGCTGGCTTCCTCACCCGGGTTCAGGCCGAGCACGGCCTGCCCGTCTCGCAGCGTGCCATGGACCTCACCCAGCTGGTGGTCAGCGCACTGGTCAATCGACGGCGACGATCCTCGAGGTCGCCTTCGGTGTCGGCCTGGGCCAGCAGAGCGGTGAAGACCTTCTCCCAGGTGCCGTCGGAGGCCCACTTCCGCAGCCGGTTGTGAGCTCCTTTCCACGAGCCGAAGTGCTCGGGCAGGTCCATCCACGGAGTGCCGGTGCGGTACTTGAACGCGATCGCGTCGATCACCTGCCGGTGATC
>NZ_JBEYVS010000106.1:0-4863 GCF_040644095.1 Streptomyces sp. NPDC047028 | reverse complement strand
CGACCCCAAGCCCTACGTCTGGACAAAGACCGCGGACGAAATCCTTGAACGCCTCGCCTCATATCTGAACAGAATTCCCGACTCAGAACACTAGGCCCTGCGGAAGCTGAGCGTCTCGCCTGCCGCTCCCGTGCGCCACAGGTCGTTGCAGGCCTCGGCCATCGCGTCGAGGTTGTCGGTGATCTGGCCCCAGACCGTGCCGGGGACCCAGCCGACGTCGGCGTTGAGGAGGAGGTTGTTGCGCTCGTAGAAGAGGGCGAGGTCGACGACGGTGGTGCCGGGGCGTACCTCGCGGTCGTAGCCGTAGGCACGCGTGCCCAGTTCGGCGCCGGCGAAGGAGAAGTAGCAGAGGTCTCCGGGGATCGGCGTGACGGTCGGGTTCTCCAGCGGCGGCTCCGTCTCCGCGAACGGTGGGAAGAGGGCGTAGATCTCGTTGCGCGCGTACTTGGCGTGGTAGACGTCGCCGGCGAGCGGCAGCGCGTCCCACACCGCGGCGCAGGTACGGGGCGCGCGTTCGTCGAGGAGCCGTGCCGTGCACGTGATTCCGCGCTTGGCCAGGGACACTTCCAGGTAGCGGTCCGTCATGAATTCCATGGTGCATACATCGCAAGCCGTTGGGTAGCCGCGGCGCCATGGCTCCACCACACAGACATTCACGTCATGGCGTGCACACAAACGGACCCTCTCGCCGGTCGCTGCTCGCGGGAGTGACGGCGATCGGTGCCCTGGGTGCCGCCGGGTGCTCCCGGGTGGCCTCCGCCTCCACGGTCAAGGGTGGTGACCTGCTGCGGCGCCTGCGCGCCCAGGGGGTCGTACGGCTCGGGATCGCCGGCGAGATACCGTTCGGGTACATCGACAAGAACGGCGACCTGACCGGTGAGGCGCCCGAACTCGCCAGGGTGATCTTCAAGCGGCTCGGAGTGGACCGGGTGCAGCCCGTGCCGACCGAGTTCGGCTCGCTGATCCCCGGCCTCAACTCGCAGCAGTTCGATGTCGTCGCGGCCGGGATGTACGTCAATCCGGACCGCTGCGCGCAGGTCATCTTCGCCGATCCGGACTACCAGATGCTCGATGCCTTCATCGTGCGCAAGGGCAATCCGAAGGGCCTGCACAACTACCGGGACATCGTCGCGAAGAAGGCGAAGTTCGCGACGGGCACCGGTTACGCGGAGATCCAGTACGCGATCGACGCGGGCTACAAGCAGAGCGACATCCTCATCGTGCCGGACCAGGTCGCGGGCCTGAACGCGGTCGAGGCGGGGCGCGCGGACGTCTTCTCGGGGACGGCGCTGACCGTCCGCGAGGTGGTGAAGAAGTCCTCGAAGGCCGAGGCGACCAGGGCGTTCGCCCCGATCGTGGACGGCAAACGGCACGTCGACGGCGGCGCGTTCGCGTTCCGGCCGGCCGAGACGAACCTGCGGGACGCTTTCAACGTCGAGCTGCGCAAGCTGAAGAAGAGCGGTGAACTCTTCCGCATCCTCAAGCCGTTCGGGTTCACCGAGGCCGAGATGACGGATCTGACCGCGAAGGAGCTGTGCGGCGGATGACCTCGGGACTGTGGGAACTCGTACTGAGGGGCGTGTGGGTCACGCTCCAACTGCTGTTCTTCAGCGCACTGCTGGGCGCCGCGGTGTCGTTCGGCGTGGGGATCGCGCGCACCAGCCGGCTGTGGATCGTCCGCTTCGTCGCGGGCTTCTACACAGAGGTGTTCCGCGGGACCTCGGCGCTGGTGATGATCTTCTGGGTGTTCTTCGTGCTGCCGCTGGCCTTCGGCTGGCAGCTGGTCCCGATGTGGGCGGGCACGCTGGCGCTCGGCATGACGTACGGGGCGTACGGCGCGGAGATCGTGCGCGGCGCCCTGAAGGCGGTGGACCCCGCGCAGCAGGAGGGCGGGGTCGCGCTCGGTTTCACCCCGGGCCAGCGGCTGCGCAAGATCCTGCTGCCGCAGGCGGTGCCCGAGATGATCCCGCCGTTCAGCAACCTGCTGGTGGAGCTGCTGAAGGGCACCGCGCTGGTGTCGGTGATGGGCATGGGCGACCTGACCTTCAGCGGCAAGCTGGTGCGGCTCGCGCTCCAGGAGAGCGCCGAGATCTACACGTACATCCTGCTGATCTACTTCGTGATCGCCTTCGTCCTCACCCGGCTGATGCGGGCGCTGGAGCGGCGGCTGAAGGCCGGGGTCGGCAGAGGACCGGAGCGCGCGGTGTCCGCGCGTGAGCCGAAGCGCGCCGAGACCACCGGCGCGGGTGTCGCGGGTGTCGCCGGAGGTGCGTCGTGAAGTGGGACTGGAACGCCGTGAGCGACTTCATGCCGCACTTCTGGGACGGCCTGCTGGTCACCCTGGAGGCGCTGGCGCTGGGTTCGCTGATCTCGTTCGGGCTGGGCCTGGTGTGGACGCTGCTGATGCGCACGCCGACCCGGCTGGTGCGCTGGCCGGTCGGGATCGTCACCGAGTTCGTGCGCAACACCCCGCTGCTGGTGCAGCTGTTCTTCCTGTTCTACGTGCTGCCGGAGTGGGGGCTGACGTTCTCGGCGCTGACCACCGGTGTCGTCGCGATCGGCCTGCACTACTCGACGTACACGATGCAGGTCTACCGGGCCGGCATCGAGGCCGTGCCCGTCGGCCAGTGGGAGGCGGCGACCGCGCTGAGCCTGCCGCGGCGGCGGACCTGGACGACCGTGATCCTGCCGCAGGCGATCCGCCGCGTGGTGCCGGTGCTCGGCAACTACGTGATCGCGATGCTCAAGGACACGCCGCTGCTGATGGTGATCACCGTGCTGGACATGATGGGCCAGGCCCGGCTCTTCTCCCAGCAGCACTTCCAGTTCACCGAGCCGGTGACCGTGATCGGTGTCGCCTTCATCGTCCTGTCCTACCTCGCCTCCCTTCTCCTTCGCACCCTGGAGCGACGCCTTGTCCGTTGACACCAGCAAGCAGCCGACCGACCCCGCCACGCAGGCCAGCCCGCTGGTCCGCCTGGACCAGGTGACCAAGCGGTTCGGGGACAACACGGTCCTGGACCACCTCGACTTCTCCGTGGACGCGGGCAAACACGTCACGCTCATCGGGCCGTCCGGATCGGGCAAGACGACGATCCTCAGACTCCTGATGACGCTGACCAAACCCGACGAGGGCACGATCACCGTCGACGGGGAGCAGCTGTTCCCGGCGTCGGAGAAGCAGTGCCGGGAGGTGCGCAAGAAGATCGGGATGGTGTTCCAGCAGTTCAACCTGTTCCCGAACATGAGCGTGCTGCGGAACATCACCGAGGCTCCGGTGACCGTGCTGGGCCTGTCCAAGGACGAGGCGGAGGAGCGCGCCCGCGGTCTGCTGGACCTGGTGGGTCTGGCCGACAAGTGCGACGCGCGGCCGACCCAGCTGTCCGGCGGCCAGCAGCAGCGGGTGGCGATCGCCCGGGCGCTGGCGATGCGGCCGCGGGTGCTGCTGTTGGACGAGGTCACCTCGGCGCTCGACCCCGAGCTGGTCGCGGGCGTGCTGGACCTGCTCCGGGACATCGCCCGCACCACGGACATCACGATGCTGTGCGTGACCCACGAGATGAACTTCGCCCGGGACATCTCCGACCAGGTCCTGATGTTCGACTCGGGGCGGATCATCGAGTCCGGCTCGCCGGAGAAGATCTTCAGCGACCCGGAGCAGGACCGCACCCGGGAGTTCCTCAGCGCGGTCCTGTAGTCACGGAACGTGCGCGACGGACTCCGGGGCGCGTTCGGCCGAAAAGGAGGAGGTCGGGTCGCCGGATGATGCTGTTGGCATATGCCAACGGGCCTGCGTCCCTGCTGAGGGGTGTGGGCGAGGACCACAATCTCGCCAACACCCCCTCCCCCCGGCCGCCTTGACCGCTATCGTGGACCCGTTCCACGAAACCCGTTCCAGACACCAGTTCCGGACACCCGTTCCACTTGTTCCACGACACCGTCCGCCGGCCGGATCCCGCAGCCGGACAGGCGAGCGCAAGGGGAAACACCGTGGCGCTGACGAACGAGCCGACCGCCCCGTACCACTCCGCCCAGGACGCGCTGCGCGTGCTGGAGACCGTGGCCCGGCACTCCACCGGCGTCACCGACACGGAGCTGGCCCGCCGCACCCGCCTGCGGCCCGAGCGGCTGACCGCGCTGCTGCGCATGCTGCGCCGCGAGGGGTACGTCACCGAGCTCACCGACCGGGCGTACGTCACCGGCGAGACCCTGCGCCGCCTCGCCTCGGCCCACGGCCGCGAGGGTGCCGTGCGCGAGAAGCTCCAGCAGACCCTGGACCGGCTGCGCGACTCGGTCGGCGCGGCCGTCTACCTGAGCCGGTACGTCGACGGCGAGGTCAGCGTCGCCCAGTACGCCGACGGGCCGGCCACCCCGGCGGTCAACGAGTGGGTCGACTTCCGCTCGTGCGCCCACGCCACCGCCGTCGGCAAGAGCCTGCTGACCCAGCTGGACCCGGGCGCCCGCCGCGACCACCTGTCCCGGCACAAGATGGCCCGCCTCACCTCGCGCACCATCACCAGCGACAAGCTGCTCCTCTCCCGCCTCGACTCCCAGCCGTCCACGGTGCCCGTCCTGGACCTCCAGGAGTACGCGATCGGCACGGTCTGCGCCGCCGTCCCCATCACCGCCGGCACCACAGTCGGCTGCCTGGCCCTCTCCCTCCCCCTGGAACACGCCCACCGCCTCAAGGCAGCGGCGAACACCCTGAACAAGAGCGCCACCCCCATCCTCCTGTCCCTGACGATCTGACCCGCCCCTACGTAGCTGCGGGCATGCGTGCCTCCCCCAGTGCCTAAAGGGCCTGGGGGACCCCCAGGGCGGCACGGGTGGGCGGTGGGGGTCCCCCCGCTCGAGCGAAGCCGA
>NZ_JBEYVS010000105.1:0-4880 GCF_040644095.1 Streptomyces sp. NPDC047028 | reverse complement strand
GCGAAGAAGCTCACCGTGAGCCACGCTTTCCACTCGCCCCTCATGGAGCCGATGCTCGCCGAGTTCGAGCGGATCGCCGCCCAGCTCACGTACCACGAGACCACGACCGCGATCGTCTCGACGCTGACGGGCACGACGGTCTCGTACGAGGACCTCTCCCAGCCCTCCTACTGGGTCCGCCATGTCCGTGAGGCAGTCCGGTTCGCCGACGCCGTCGCCACCCTCGACGGTCGCGGAGTCCGCACCTTCCTGGAGCTGGGCCCCGACGCCGTGCTCACCGCGATGGCCGCCGACACCGGCACCGAGGGGACGCTGGTCGCGGGACTGCGCCGGGACCGCTCCGAGCCGCAGGCCCTCGTCGAGGCGCTGACCCGGCTGCCCGGCGTCGACTGGTCCGCCTACTTCGGGCCGGGCCGGCAGCCGGTCGACCTGCCCACCTACGCCTTCCAGCACCAGCCGTACTGGCTCGACGCCTACGCGGGCGCGGCCCGGGGCGACGTGGCGAGCGCGGGCCAGATGGACGCCGAGCACGCGCTGCTCACTGCGGCCGTCGAACTCCCGGACGACGAAGGCGTGTTGTTCACCGGGCGGCTGTCCCCGGCCGCTCAGCCCTGGCTGGCCGAGCACGCGGTGCACGGGACCGTCGTCCTGCCCGGCGCGGCCCTCGTCGAGATCGCGGTGCGGGCCGGCGACCAGGTCGGCCGCGGGACCGTCCGTGACCTGACCCTGCACGCCCCGCTCGTCCTGCCCACCGACCGGGCCGTGGACCTCCGGGTGCGCGTGGGTGAGGGCGACGAGCCCGCCGTCACCGTGCACTCCCGCCCCGCGGGCCAGGACACCTGGACCCTGCACGCCGAGGGCACCCTGGCGGCCGAGCCTGTCCAGCCCGCAGACCTCGGGGACGCCTGGCCGCCGGCCGGCGCCGAGCCGGTCGACACCACGAGCCTCTACGACGAACTGGCCGCGGCCGGCCTGGAGTACGGCCCCCTCTTCCAGGGCCTGAGCGCCGCCTGGCGCACCGCCGACGGCACGGTCTACGCCGAGGTCGCCCTGGCCGACGGCACCGACACCGACGGCTTCGGCGTCCACCCGGCCCTGCTCGACGCCTCCCTGCACGCCATCACCCTCGCCCAGGAGGAGGGCTCGGCGGCCCAACTGCCGTTCTCCTGGTCGGACGTCACCCTGCACGCCTCCGGCGCCACCGCTCTGCGGGTGCGCATCGGCGACGCGGGCTCCGGCTACCGGATCGACCTCGCCGACCCGGCCGGAACCCCGGTCGCCACGGTCGGCGCGCTCGCCCTGCGGCCCGCCACGACGGCCGACACGGACTCGGCGGCGAGTGCCGTACGCGACCTGTACCGGGTCGACTGGATCCCGGCACCCACGGAGGCGACCGAGCCGACGGAGTCGTACACCGTCCTCCGGGCGGACACGGTCGCCGACCTGCTCCCGCGGCTCCAGGAGCACCTCGGCGGTGAGGAGAACCTCCTCGTCGTCACCCGTGGGGCGGCCACCGACGCCGAACAATCGGCGATCCGTGGCCTCACCCGGGCCGCCCAGGCCGAGCACCCGGACCGGATCGTCCTCCTCGACGCCGAGGACCTGCCCGCCCGGCTGCCCGCCGGGGAGCCGGAACTCGCCTACTTCGAAGGTCACTTCCTCGTCCCCCGCCTGGTCCGCGAGACACCGGAGACCGGAGCCTGGTCCACATCCGGCACGGTCCTCGTCACCGGCGGCACGGGCGGGCTCGGCGCGCTCACCGGCCGCCACCTGGTCACCGCACACGGCGTCCGCAGCCTGCTGCTCACCAGCCGGCGCGGCATCGCAGCGCCCGGTGCGGATGAACTGGCATCCGCTCTGCGCCAGTTCGGTGCCGAGGTGACGGTCGAGGCGTGTGACGTCTCCGACCGGGAGGCGCTGGCCCGGCTGTTCGCCGACCACCCGGACATCACGGCGGTCGTCCACACGGCGGGCGTCGTCGACGACGCGACCATCGAGTCGCTGACACCGGAACGGCTGGAGTCGGTGTGGGCGCCCAAGGCGCGCGCCGCACAGTACCTGCACGAGCTGACGGCGGACCGCGACCTCGACGCCTTCGTGCTGTACTCGTCGAGCGCCGCCACGTTCGACGGTACCGGCCAGGCCAACTACGCGGCAGCCAATGCCTACTTGGACGCCCTCGCCGCCTCGCGGCAGGCCCAGGGCCTGCCGGGTGTCTCGCTCGCCTGGGGCCTGTGGGACCCGTCCGTCGGCGGCATGGGCGCCGGGCTGACCGCGGCCGACATCGACAGGATGGCCCGGGTCGGCGTCCTGCCCCTGGACGAGGAGCGTGGCCTCGCCCTCCTGGACGCGGCACTGCGCGGCGGCACCCACGCCCAGCTGCTTCCCGTCGTCATGGACACCCGGGCTCTGGAACAGCGGGCCAAGCGCGGCGGACTGCCCCGCGTGCTGCACGGACTCGTCCGCCCCTCCGCCGTACGCCGGACCGCGGCCGCCGGTGCGGCGGCTGCGGCCGGTGACCTGGCCGCCCGCCTGGAACGCCTCCCGGCTGCCGAGCGCACCCGTGTCCTGCTCGACCTCGTCCGCCGCCACGTCGCCGCCGTCCTCGGCTTCGGCGGCGCCGGCGAGGTCGCGGCCGAGAAGCCGTTCAAGGAGTTCGGCTTCGACTCCCTCACGGCCGTCGAGTTCCGCAACCGGCTGGGCGCGGAGGCCGGCCTGCGCCTGCCCGCGACCCTCGTCTTCGACCACCCCACTCCCGGTGCCGTGGCCGACTTCCTCCAGTACGAACTCGTCGGCGGGGACGAGCAGTTCGCGCTCACGCCGACGCACGGCCCGTCCGCCGGGACCGACGACCCGGTCGTGATCGTCGGTATGGCCTGCCGCTACCCCGGCGGAGTGACCTCCCCCGAGGACCTGTGGAACCTCCTCGCGGCAGGCGGTGACGCGGTCTCCGAGTTCCCCGCCGACCGGGGTCCGCAGTGGCAGGAGTCGTACGACCCGGATCCGGAGACCGCCGGCAAGACCTACACGCGCCACGGCGGATTCCTCACCGAGGCAGCCGAGTTCGACCCCGCGTTCTTCGGGATCAGCCCGCGCGAGGCGCTCGCCATGGACCCGCAGCACCGGCTGCTGCTGGAGACCTCGTGGGAGGCGTTCGAACGGGCCGGGATCGACCCGGCGGGTGTGCGCGGCAGCGCCACCGGTGTGTTCGCCGGCGTCATGTACCACGACTACAGCGAGGTCCTGGAGCGCGCCACCGACGACCTGGAGGGCTTCCTCGGCGTCGGCGGCAGCATCGCCTCCGGCCGCGTGTCGTACGCCTTCGGCCTCGAAGGCCCGGCGGTCACCGTCGACACGGCCTGCTCGTCCTCGCTGGTCGCCGTGCACCTGGCCGCGCAGGCGCTGCGCAGCGGCGAATGCACCCTGGCCCTGGCCGGCGGCGTGACCGTGATGGCCACCCCGGACACCTTCGTCGACTTCTCCCGCCAGCGTGGGCTGGCCCCCGACGGCCGGTGCAAGCCGTTCGCGGAGGCCGCCGACGGTACCGGCTGGGGCGAGGGCGTCGGCATGCTCGTCCTGGAGAAGCTGTCCGACGCCCGCCGCAACGGACACCACGTCCTCGCGGTGGTGCGGGGCTCGGCGATCAACCAGGACGGTGCCAGCAATGGCCTCACCGCCCCCAACGGCCCCTCCCAGCAGCGTGTCATCCGCCAGGCCCTCGCGGCCGCCCGGCTCACGCCGCAGCAGGTCGACGCGGTCGAGGCGCACGGCACCGGCACCCGCCTCGGCGACCCCATCGAGGCACAGGCGCTGCTCGCCACCTACGGACAGGACCGTGCCGAGGGCGTCCCGCTGTGGCTCGGGTCCATCAAGTCCAACCTCGGGCACACGCAGGCGGCGGCAGGTGTCGCCGGGATCATCAAGATGGTCCTCTCCCTGCGCCACGAGGAACTGCCGCGCACGCTGCACGTCGACACCCCCTCCAGCCACGTCGACTGGACCGAGGGCGCGGTCGAGCTGCTCACCGAGGCCCAGCCCTGGGAGGCGGGGGAGCGGACCCGGCGCGCCGGTGTCTCCTCCTTCGGCATCAGCGGCACCAACGCCCACGTGATCATCGAGGAGGCTCCCGCCGAGGAGACAGCCGTCCAGGCGGACGAGAGTGCCACGCTGCCGGTGGTGCCCTGGATCATCTCAGGCAAGTCGGCCGAGGCCGTCCGCGCCCAGGCCGCCCGCCTCCTCGTCTTCGCCACCGCCCACCCCGGCCTCGCCCCGGCCGCAGTCGGCCGCGCGCTCGCCACCGGCCGTTCGGCGCTGCCGTACCGCGCGAGCATCGTCGGCGCCGACCGCGAGAGCCTGCTGACCGGCCTGGAGACACTCACCCACGGGGACGCGACCGCCGCCAAGGCCGGCCCGACGGCGTTCCTGTTCACGGGGCAGGGGAGTCAGCGGGCGGGGATGGGGCGTGAGCTGTATGAGGCCTTCCCCGTGTTCGCCGCTGCGTTGGACGAGGTGTGCGGTGCGCTGGACACCCATCTCGAACGGCCCCTGAAGGGTGTGATGTTCGGCGGTGAGGGGCTGGACGAGACGGGCTTCACGCAGCCGGCGCTGTTCGCCCTGGAAGTCGCCCTGTTCCGGTTGCTGGAGTTCTGGGGTGTGCGGCCGGATGTGCTGGCCGGGCACTCCATCGGTGAGCTGGCCGCCGCGCATGTGGCGGGTCTGTGGTCGCTGGAGGATGCGGCGAAGCTGGTCGCTGCTCGTGGCCGGTTGATGCAGCAGCTCCCTTCGGGGGGTGCGATGGCCGCCGTACAGGCGACCGAGGACGAAGTCCTTGCCGTGCTCCCTGAGGGCACGGGCATCGCGGCTGTGAACGGACCGAACGC
>NZ_JBEYVS010000104.1:0-5140 GCF_040644095.1 Streptomyces sp. NPDC047028 | reverse complement strand
GAAAACGCCGGTGGTCATGCCCCTAATCAGCGGTCTGTCAGTGCCTCCGGAGCCGGTGACACCACCCCCCAGGCCATGCACTCGACAAGGGGAGGTAGTCATGCCAACTCCGAAGGCCGGTAGCCCTGTTGCGGGGCTACGAAGACGGTAATGGGGGGGACATCCGACAGGTTCCCGTCGGACGATGGAGTCGCCATGTTCGCTCCTCGCGAGCCGCTTGTTTGCCAAGGCTGTCGCCTTGAGCCGGCAGCAGTCGCCACCGGTGCGCCATGCGGTCGTACTCGGCCGTAGGACCTGCACTTGTTGGCCGGCCCACGGGGCGGTGCGTGGATCGCCTACGGTAGGTCGACGTGATGCGGGCGATGCCTCTGTCATCGGATGATCTTGATTTTACGTGACGCGTAGAATCTTTTTCCCCTTCGACAAAGCGTCCTTCGCCATTTCATGCCAGTCATAAAAGGCATCCTTGGGTACGCGGTACAAGAGGTAATCCTGCTGCCGATCATCGAGGGCCTCATAGTCTTTCATCGCCGCAGCCAGATCCTTCGCGCCCTTATCGATGATTGCGTCGCCACGCGTGCACACGTCCTTGATCCACTCCTCGTCGACCTGAGTGGCCTTCACTTCTGCGCCGCCGAGACAGGTTGCGATCCGCAGGTCCACAACGCCCTTGAAGGAACGCAGCAGCCCATTGCACGTATGGAAGGGAGGCTTGCACGTCTTCGGGCTTGCACACAACGGGCCCCGAAGGTCGGGGATGACGAATTCCTCGTCCCCGAGAAAGAAGAACGAGGCCCCCGTGCCGAATTTCTTAGCGGCCGCAAGGTCGCCCTGAAGCTCGATCGGCTTGTTCGGGGTCAAAACGAAATTTGGAATGCTATTCAGCGCCCCGTATCTCGCCTTGATAGGCACTCCCCCCTTCGGATCCACGATGAGCTTGTACACTTCGAAACTGTCCAGCGCCTCACCTGGGGTGACGTACGCGCTGATCTCCGTACCCAGAGGGACGAATGTTTCACCCTGCCCCGAAGTCCCGTGCCCCATCAGGATGAGGAAGTCCTTGTCACCGGCAAAGTTTTGCGCATTCTTCGTCCTGCAGTCACCACATGCGTTGTCACAGCTTTCATGAAGCATGTGACCGCAGTCTCCAAAGTCGGGTTCATCGCTTGCCGAGAACCCTTTTCCGCAGGTTGCGCACGTCACCAGCGCAGGTCGCGACTCCTTTCGTTCCTTTGGCTTACCGGGAGAGGCGCTCACCGATGGCGAAACGGAAACACCCTCAGGAGGGGTGACGGTCCTCATCGCGTCCAATGCCGCCACCACTACCGGATCAATATCCATAGGAGCTTGCTCTGACATAACGAACCTTCCCGGAACAAGGATACTTAGCCTTACCTAAATGGGTGACCCCGGCTGCACATTGGCCTCGAGTCATCACGCAATATTGGCCAGAACGGTCGCGCGTACCTTGTTCTCATCTGCTCGACTAAGAGCCCCCAACCTGAGTTCCACCTGTTCGAGAACTTTCTGGATGTACTGCTCTCTGGCGTCTTCCTCGCCCTGCGACGACGCGACCGATGAGACTGAATATCGGCTGTCCCGGACTGCGGAAGCCACCCCCCCGAGAAACTGCACCACCGCTGCCGAAGGTGGCACAGTCGCCACGTACCGCTTGACGAGCGTCTCCAGCGTGGCTTCCCGCCCATGACCCGATGAAGAACCCCCCGAAACCGATTCGTCCTGCTCCGGCGGACCTGCGAACGGTGTTGTCATCTTCTCTGCCCTCTTCCTGCACCGGCCCACACTCCGTGATGTAGACGATGCTGTCCTCTTCCCGCCCCTCCTCCCCGAATCGCACCGGCATTGACTCACCGGGCGACGGAAGGGCCCGCGCTCAATCGAGCGGAGAACCGACCAACAGCCATTCGAGACCGCACATGGCCGTCCGATATGCAAATGACCGCTATGTGTGCAGACAGATCTTCGTCTTCAGCATGAGCCTCGAAGAAGCCTCCCGCAAATGGACTCCCAGAGCCACGTCCGGTGGTCGCCATGGGAAGAGAGCCGAACCGAGAAGACCACCAGTTTTCGCTGGTCAACGAACCGGGCGGCTCGGCTCTTTCCGCTGAGCAGGGCCTGCGAACCGGACGACGTCGCCGCGGTCGCGGTCCTCCTCCCGCAGCCGCCAGTGGCGAGCCTCCCTCGTCAAGGCGGGCCTCGACCCCGTCGCGATCCGCTACGAGGTGTTCGGCCCGGACCTCTGGCTTACGTACAGCCAGAGATCGGTGCGAGCCCCGAACCGTCACGTCGGCGAGGGCGGCCCGGCGAGCAGGCTGCGGCGGGCGGAGTCGACGTGTTCCTCGGCGCGCCGGGCGAGCGTCTCACGGTCGTCGGAGTGCAGGAGTGCCGCCAGTTCGGGGTGCTCGTCCACGACGACTGACGCAGGAGAACGGCGGCTTCCTGCGCCAGTCACGGCGGCTGGCCCTGGGGAGCGGTGCGACAGTCATGTCCCAATGTCCCCCGGGGTGGCTCGTACCAAGGCATCCGCATCATCCGGATGCTCGTGGAGTTCTGGGACCGGCTGTCGCTGCACGAGCTGGAGACCATGATCGGACGGCGGGGTGACTCCGGTGCGCCACTCGACTTGGACAAGGAGTCCGTCAAGCCCGACTTCGCCGCTGACCCCTCCTGGCCTGCTGATCCCCTTCAACCTCGCACAGACGTCTTGCGAATCTGCGTACCGGGGCCAGCACCGACCAGCAGATCCTGCGCCACGGCTACAACGACGACCGCGGTATCGACGTCACGTGCGACCTGGACGTCGGCTTGATCTTCTGCTGCTACCAGCAGAACATCGCGCGACAATTCCAGGCCGTACAGGCACGCCTGGCCGTTGAGCCCCTGACCGACTAGGTCGAGCCCACCGGCGGCAGCTACTTCTTCGCCCTCCCCGGTTCCGCGGCCCCGGCGACCATTTCGGTGGCGGCCTTCTCCGCTCCCGTGTCCCTGGCCCGGGAGCGGGTCCCGGGTTCCTAGTGGACGTCGACGAAGTCGCTGGCCGATGTCACGGCGTTGGTGGTCGTCGTGCCGGCGTAAGAGAAGCGGTAGTATCCGTCGCTTTTCGCGGTCGTGGTGGCCGTCACCGTTCCTCGGGAGCTGCTGGTGACGGTCTTGAGGGTCGTGTAGGTGCTGGTACCGGATTTGCGGTACTGGAGCTTCACCGGCACGTTGCTCAGGCTTCCATACGCGTGAGTCTCCCAGTTGGCGCGGGTGAGTGTGCCCTTGACGGTGATGGTCCGGCCATGAACCACCGGTTCGGGCGAGGCGTTCGCGGTGAGCGTGGTGTTGCGCTTGATGTGCACGGCGCCGGCGTATCCGTCGCTGGTGGAACCGCTCGGGAGGCCGTATGCGATGGCGTAAGCGTGCCAGGTGCCGGCAAAGGCGTTCTTGGTCATGGCGGCCTTGGGGTCCACAGTGAAGTGGACTGTGCACGTCGACGTCTGGGCGCTGGTCGCGCTGCAGGAGCCCGATCCCGGCTCGGCGGGCAGCAGAACGCCGTCCCTGCCCTGGTCGTCGAAGGAGGTCCCGTGCCACAGGGCGACCCAGCCGCCGCTGACGCCGTCCGGGTCGGCCGCGGCGACCGTGCCGGTGAACGACTTTTTGGCGGAGGTACCGAGGACAATGTCCTTGCCACCATTGACGACTACCTTTGTGATTGTCGTGTCGTCACCGTCCATCGGGCGCTCGTGCGCCTGCGCGGCGCCGGGAAACACAAGAGTCGAAGCGACAACAAGGGCGCCGGGCAGAGCGGCGAGCGAAGCGCGTATGCGCATATTCATCCCCACGGGTCAGAAGAAGGCCCTCGCGGGACATCTCCCGACAAGAGCCTTGGGTGCACGCATCGTACAAAGCCGTGCGAGCCACGACGAGAGGCGGAGATCCCCGGATTCGCGCTACTTGGCACGAGGGCGGCCGAGAACACGCGCGAGTTCACCGACGAACGCGAGTATGAGTCCGCCCGCGCCGGTGCCCCACCACACAACCTCGCGCTCTCGTTTTGCGCCCTAAGCGCCGATGTCATGCCGGGGGCACACCGGCCAGACATGCCAGGTCTGTTCGAGCACGCTCTCCTGGATCAGGACCCCAGGCTGGTCAATGCCATGGTCGGGTCGTCGCACATGCTCGCCATAACAGGTCCGCCCAAGTCGAGCCGGTCCCCGCCGGCGAGGCGGACACCGTCTCCCACTGGGCAACCAGTCCTCCAGAATCTCGATCTCCGGTTTTCCCTTCGATCCCGCGCGCGGGCAGATCGCGGGCCACGACCCGCAGGGCGGCGACGTAGAAGCCCGGATCGAAGCCCAAGTCGTCCAGGGTGCGCCGGGCCAGAGAGGACATCTCCGCGTGCGGCACCTCGGCCCGGTTCCGCTCGACGACCTCCGGGATGGCGTCCGACTCCGTGGCCTGGGATCCCCTCGACACCCACGCGGGCTTCCGTCCGCCCGCTCGCGGTGGGCGCGGATCGAGCCGAGCACGCCGAAGCGGGGGTGGCAGCTGGCAGGGCCCGTCGTGAGGTGATCGACATGATCGCCTACATGTTCCGGACCGCCACTCAGTGGGGTACCTGCCGAAGGAGTACGGCAACTGGCGGTGTGTCCACAACCGGTTGGTAATCTGGGCGTCGATGGCCCGTGGGGAGCGGGTGTGCACCGCGCTGGTGGCCCAGTCCGACGCAGACGAAGCCCTCAACGAGGCGAATCGGTCGACTCCAGGATCGTGTGGGCCCGCCAGGATGCGGCCAAAGCCCGCAAAAAAGAAGGGGCCCCGGCCAGCGAACCGGACGACCACGCCATCGGCCGGTCCCGAGGTGGACTGACCCCGGAGATGCACCACGTCGCCGAGGGCCGCTGCTGGCCCTGGCGTTCGTTTTCACCGCCGGACAGGCCGGTGACGCACCTGCGGCCACCCGCCAGGGCGCGATCCCCCCGGATCTGACCGTCACCCATTGGACTCGCTGGCAGCCAAGCTCACCGACGACCCCTAGGTCGTGTCGGAGACTTGGAGATCGAGCCCGACGGCTCCCCGGTCTTTCCCACCGACTGGCGGGGAGAAGTGCTGAGGGAGATGCTCCCTGACGTCGTGC
>NZ_JBEYVS010000103.1:0-5143 GCF_040644095.1 Streptomyces sp. NPDC047028 | reverse complement strand
ACCCACCCCACTCAGACCCCCGCCCGGCGGGCCGCCCAAGCCCCCCTCGACCCCGCCCGCCGGCCCGGCCCCGAAGCAGCCCGAAACCCACCACAGACCACACACACCAACACACACGAACCCCATGAATCTCACGCACCAGGCCCGAGCGGTCGACGCGCAACCCGACTGCAGTCCGCCACCAACACACCGCCCGCCCCAGCCCGCCAACCCTTGGTCGACCGATACACCGCACCAAGCCAAACACGCCCTCGCCGTCCCGGCCCGCTTCCGTACCCTGGAGGCCGAGACGCGCTCCTGCTGTGCCCGAACGCAGGCCAGCCCCAGCCCTTTCGATCACCGCCAGCAAGAAACGGCGCCAGCTCCACCCGGTGAAGCCTGTCAGGGCGCGTTGCTGGTGAGGGTCGCCAGGGTGGGATGGTCGGGCTGCACGACCGTGGTGAGAATGGCCCGGGTGCGGGGCTCGAGAGCTTCAGCGGTCTCTGGGTCGGCGAGAGCACGGCGCAACGCGGCGTAGTTCACCAAGATTGCGGCCAGGTCGGGATGGTTCGGGCCAAGCGCCCGTTCCAAGACGGTCAGGGCCTGCCGGTACCGGACGTCGGCCGCGGTGTGGTCGCCGCGCTGATGGGTCAGGGTGGCGAGGTTGCCCAAGGCAATCGCATAGTTGGGATTGTCGGCGCCGTAGGCGCTCTCGAAGATGCCAAGGGCGTCGCACAGGAGGGCTTCGGCCTCGTCCAGCTGGCCCAGCTCGAGCAGGATGGGGGCCAGCGCCGCCCGGTCGGTGGCGACGGCCGGATGGTGCAAACCGAGGGCTTGCACGCGCAGCGCCACGGCGCACCGTGCGGGTGCTTCAGCCGCCCCGTAGTCACCGCGCGCATGGGCGAGACCGCCGATGTTGTGCCAGATCGTGGCCAGGTCCGCTGGAGCCGGGGACGGGAGGTCCCCTAGGAGGTCCAGCGCCTGCCGATAGGAGCGGGCAGCCTGGTCGAACTTGCCCAGGTACTTGGATACCACGCCGAGCTCGTTATGGAGCATCGCCAGGTCCCGAGATGGGACGGTTTGGTGAACAACGGCGGCGGCCAAAGTCAGTTCGAGGACGCGTTCGGCCTGCCGGCAGTCGCCCCGGTCGCGGTGCAGGCCAGCGAGGCTGGACCGGGCGTGGAGGTAGATCTGGACGGCAACCGGATCGGCGAGGTGCCGGGCAACCAGGTGCGCGGCGTTGATGTAAGCGCACCGGGCCGCGGTGCCGTCACCGGTCCCCTGCTCGACAATGCCGGTCACCAGTACGGCGTTGGCGAGGGCAACTGGGCCGGCCCGGACGGCCAGACCCACGCTCCGTTCGGCTAGTTCCCGCGCGCCAACGGTATTGCCTTCGTCGATAGCGTCCAGGCAATCGGTCAGCGTCCGCGTCAATTCTGTTGGCCACACACCGTACTCGGTCATGCGCGTACCTCCTGCTGCCGGAGCGACGGCTCTCCAGCGGGGCCGCCCTCGGTGCTGGTCGGTGTGCCGTCGGTCGCTGATGACGCGATGATGATGTCGGTGCCGGACGGCAGCTGACGCCGTAGCCTGGTCGCCAGTGTGGCGACAACGGCGCAGGCCAGCATCAGGCAGACCAATAGCGGCACGCCCCAGTGTCGTTGAAGAAGCACCCCAACGAGGATGGGACCGAGGGCGAAGCCGGTAGTCAAGGCGAACGTGGAAGCACCGTTGTAGCGGCCGCGCAGGGCGTCAGGGGCTACGTCATTGACCAGGGCCGGCAGGGTGGGCGCGAACAGTGTCTCTCCCAGAGAGAACACCACAACGGCCGAGACGAAGAGCCCCTTGCCCCAGCCCGCGCCGAGACCGACATTTGTCAGCACCAGGGCCCAGGACACGGCCCACAACCCGCACATGACAACGACTGCACGCGTACCGCGCCGTCCGCCCGCCGCCTTGAGCACCAGCAACTGACAGGCGCTCACCGTCACGGTGTTGGCTGCGAAGAACAGACCCATCACCCGCGCCGACACGACGAACACCAGCAAGACCGCATTGAACTGAGCAAACCCCGCCCCCACCACGGCCTTGTCGAGGCGGCAGCGGGCCTTGCCGCGGCAGATGCGTCTGACCGATCCACCCCGGGATCGTCGCTGCGATGCCGTGCCTGCACAGGTGGGCACGGCCCTTGCGTGCCGGCCCCTGTCCGCGGCGACGCATCTACCCGTCTGTTGGTTGCGGAGCACCTGATGAAACATCGTTAGTGTCAACCTGCTGGGAAGGAAGAGAAATATCGTCCGGAAGCTTACCCAGCGAGGCGGCCGCAGACAGAAACCTATCCTCTGCGACGGAATAGCTGCCCTCTATTATGGACAAGAATAGACAGTCCGTTGTCTCCAGAGAGGAGCAAGAGCCACATTGACAAGAATGAGGCGAAGGGCATTGCCTGTATCGGTAGTTACGCACAGCGACTCCGGTGATAATTCCGAGACGGAAAAGCGAACCGCAAACCACAAACAAGGAACGATTGGCGCGCCTGCAAGTACTTCATTAGCGTCGGACTTTGCTACTCTCGCGTCCTGAGTAACAGGTGCTCGGTTACTCCGGGTGCCCCTCATGCGTGCCGCGCTCACAAAGGGTGCCTAAGGGCTGTCCCGTAAATGATCTTTGACGTGTTCGTTGACCTGCTGGTCTCTGCGTCACCCGGCAAGAGCGAGGTTGTGCAGGCGGGCGATGCCGAGCATGGCGTGATGGACGCCGTCGCCCTTGAGGCGGCAGTCCCGCAGGATCTTCCAGGTCTTCATCCGGGCGAAGGCGTGCTCGACGCGGGCGCGGACCTTGCGGTGGGAGGTGTTGTGTTCCGCTTTCCAGGCCGGGAGTTCGGTCTGGCCTTTCTCGCGGCGGTGCGGGATGACCAGGCCCGTGCCCCGGTAGCCGCCGTCCGCGATGACCGTGGTCTTGCCGACGGCCTCCTTTGCGCCGGACAGCTCCCATGCCTTGCAGTCGTTGCGGTTACCGGGCAGTGGCTGGCCGACGGCGACGACGAGTCGGGTGTCGGCGTCGATGACGACCTGGTGGTTGGTGGAGTACCGGTAATTCTTCGACTGTTCGGCCACGGTGTGGTCGCGGGTGGGCACCAGGGTGCCGTCCACGATCAGCACGGTGTCCTGGCGGAACCGCTTGCGCTGCTGCAGCGCAAGCGCCGGGCCGAGGTGGTCGATGATGCGGTCGGCCGCGGACTTCGACACCCCGAACAGTGGGGCGAGTTGGCGCAGTGTGAGGTTGGTGCGCCAGTACGCGGCGACCAGCAGCACCCGGTCCTCAAGCGGCAGGCTCCACGGCCTGCCCTTGCGTACCGGATCCGCACCCTCACGGCGCAACGCGGTGATCAGCTTGCCGAACTGACGCGGGCTCAACCCGCTGAATGGGCCTATCCAGGACGGCTCCGACGCCGTGTTCACACCAGCCACGAGGAGATCATTTCAGTTGCGGTCGCCCTTTCCTGAGGCCGATCCTGTGTGCTCGGTCAACGAGGAGGGCACGTGGGGCTCGTTCTGTTCCCAGGAGACGACGACACCAGCAGCCCGGACGTGTCCTGGTCCTACACCGGCTTCGGAGTGTTCCGACGGTGGCTGGCGCAGGCCGAGGGGTTCGCACTGGACGAGATGAACGGCTTCGGTGGACAGCGCCCCTGGAACGACGTCTCCACCGCCCTGGGACCACTCCTCAATCATCCCGACGACGACGGCCCCGACCTCTCGCCGATCCAGTGCGCCGCGATCCTGCCCCGGCTGCAGGAGATCGCCGAACGGCCTCAAGAGGGACGCATCGACCCGCTCCTCCAACGGCACGTCGACGACGCCCGCCGGTTGGTGGTCGTCCTGCAGCTCTGCATCGAGAAGGACGTGGACCTCCTCTTCGGCTGACGCCGGCCGGCTTTACCAGCTCACCGGTCAGCAGTTACGGGACAACGCTTAGGCAGATCGAAACTTGGACGAAACCGGCGGACTGGAGTATCCGCAGCGCTCGGCGGGGCGGCAGGTCACCGGCCGTGCCGGGGCGCAAGACCACGAGCATCCACCTCGCCGTCGACGGCCGCTGCCTGTCGTGCTCACGCCCGGTAATGGAGCCTTTTCACCACGGCGTCTCGAGGGTGAGGAGGGCCTTGGCGGCCGACACGAGTCCATGGGGGTGCAGCGAGCGGGGCAGGAGTTGAGCCAGCGTTGGCAGTTGCGCGCCGTCGACTGTCGAGCAAAGTCGGACGTGAGCATTGTTCAATGATGTCTCTTCCGCGGTGAGCTCTCGCGGTGGGCCGGCGGCGGGCCGGAAGGCGGCACCGGACCCTAGCTCTGGTGTAGACCAGGTCGGTCGGCGTCTGGATCCTCAGGAGCGTGCTGGTGGCGATGATGCGAATGCTTGCGGGCCGCGGTGAGGCCGTGGGGGCCGGGCAGCGGGCGGGAGAGTACACAAGATTCCCACCGGAACCGGTGATGACCCGTAAGTTCACCCCGTGCCGACGGCCGGAGTAAAGCTCGTCCCGTAACGCGTGCGCGGGATCAGGATCCGTTGAGGTCGGAGACGGTGTACTGCAGCCATGTGTCCACCGCGTCGTGGGACTCGTCGAGAACCGGATCGCGACTTCCACCAGGCGCGTATGCCGGAGACCGGTCGGCGCGCAGTGGCAAGTGCGCCGCAATGCCAGGCTCGCTTGGCACCCGCTTGCTCCGCGTCCGTGCCCGTCCGCACGTAGTTGAGCAGTGCCGAAGTGACTCGGCGCCGCCCGAATGCGTAGAGCGCGGGCTCGATGAACCAACGGCAGAAGCTTGGGTCAGGGTCATAGACAGCTGCAGCCATCAACGGTGCGAAGAACTCCTCGGACAAGCTAGCGCGTTCGAGTAGTGGCTTGCGCAGCGCACGGGCCAGGTGGCGCGCGCGCCGGTCTTCCGGCACGCTCACCGCGTTGTCGAGGTCCAGCAACCGAGCCACCTCGGCTGCGGCCGACAGGAGAGTCGGTGTCTCTGCCTCGTTCCGCTCCTCCCGCGGGTCTGCCGCACGATCGGGTGACAGGTTGACCTGCCCCACCTCCCAGGTTCCAGTTCTGGTGGCTAACTGACAGCCCTTCACGGAAGGCTGGCAGTCATGCCTCGTCCCTATCCTCCGGAGT
>NZ_JBEYVS010000102.1:0-5253 GCF_040644095.1 Streptomyces sp. NPDC047028 | reverse complement strand
TCGTCCGACAGCGTCAACTCGGCCTTCGGCCGCCCCGTCCGTGCCATAGAGCAAGCCTACATATCTGAACAGAATTCCCGACTCAGAACACTAGGGCCCGATCCGTACGACAGACCTAGCCGGCCGGGGCCGGGCGCAGGCGCACCGGGACCGTGGTGTGGCCGTTGCTGATCAGACTCGGCAGGCGCTCCACCTCGTGGCGTGCCGTTGCGAGGCGGGCCTCGGGGAACCGCTCGAAGAGCAGACGCAGTGCGGTGGTCGCCTCCAGGCGGGCCAGCGGGGCGCCCAGGCAGAAGTGGATGCCGTGCCCGAAGGCCAGGTGGTCCTTGCCGGGGCGGGTGGCGTCGAAGCGGTCGGCGTCCTCGTGCCAGCCGGGGTGGCGGTTGGCGGCGGCGTACGAGGCGAGGATCGCCTCCCCGGCGCGGATGGTCCGCCCGTCGGGGAGGGGGATGTCGGCGCGGGCGTAGCGCAGCGGCAGATGCTTGACGGCGGGCTCGTGGCGCAGGGTCTCCTCCACCACGTCCTGCCAGGTGCACCGGCCGGCCCGTACATGGGCGAGCTGCTCCGGCTCCGACAGCAGGGTGACGACGGCCTGGTCGATCACGTTGACCGTGGTCTCGTACCCGGCGGTGATCAACAGCAGCAGCATGTCGCGCAGTTCGGTGCCGCTCAGGGCGGAGCCGTCGCCCTCCTCGTCGCGGGCCGCGATCAGCTGCGAGGTCATGTCGTCGCCGGGCGCGGCGCGCTTGATCTCGATCAGGGCGTCCAGCAGGCCGTAGAGGGCGGCGGTGTTCGCGGCCTGTTCCCCGGCGGTGAGGTGGGTGGCGAACACGTTGTCCACCACCGTGCGGAACTCCTCCCGCCGGTCGGCGGGGACGTCCATGAGCCGGCCGATGACGGCGATCGGCAGCGGGTACGCAAGATGCTCGCGCAGGTCGGCAACTGTGCCGGCGGGAAGGGCGTCGAGACCGTCGAGGATGCCGTTCACGAGGGCCTCGACGTCCGGCTGGAGGGCGGCGATACGGCGGGCCGAGAAGGCGGGCGCGACCAGGCGGCGGAGCCGACTGTGGTCCGCGCCGTACGCGGTGAACATGCTCTGCTGCGTCACCCACAGCGCCAGCGGCCACACGGGCACGGTCCGGTCGAAGTCAGGCCAGTGGGCGCGGCCGTCCTTGGAGACGTCCCGGTGGGTCAGCAGCCGCTTGAGGAGCGCCGGGTCGGAGACGGACCAGGCGGTCACGCCGAGGATGTCCACCGGCGTGGCGGGGCCCCGCTCACGCAGGGTCCGGTGTTCGGCGTCGGGGTCGGCCCCGTTGGGGTCGAGGACGAGTACGCGGTCGTCGGTCAACTCGGGTCTCCTTCAGGCGGCGGTACGGTGGACGGGGCAGCCGCCGGTGAGGCGGGAGAGGAAGGCGTGCGGGTCGTAGAAGTGCTCGACCTCCACGAGCCGCAGGTCGGTGCCGACCCGCGCCACGCTGGAGCCGAACATCTCCACCAGCTCACCGCTCGGCGCGAACCCCTGGTACGCGCCGTCGAAGACGCCCCAGTGCCGCCATGTGAACGTGATGACCGGCGGTGGGGAGAGGACCTCCAGGACCTCCCAGAAGAAACCCTGGGTGAACGTGTCGAGGAAGGTCGCGTGCGAGGACTCGAAGGTCTCCCGGTCCTGCCGGTAGAAGACGCTGTCACCGATCAGCACGTTGTAGCTGCCGCGCTCGGCGAGCTCCCTGGCGCTCGCCCACGCCCCGCCGTTCACCCGGGTGCGGAAGCGGTCCGTGACCACGGAGACCCAGGTCGCGGGGTCCTTCTTGTGCGAGATCTCCATCTCGAAGACCTGGACGAGGCTTTCGGTGATCTCCTCCAGACTGTCCGCCGCGTGCCGGGTGGTGCGCCGGCGGGGCATCACCGTCGCCGACAGCCCGTAGTCCGGCTGCTGCCCCTCACGCCAGTGCTCCCTCTCCGTGGCGGCCATGACCGCCTCCCGCCCCTGCAGCCATAACGGCCGTGCGGCGCCCTCGTGTTCGCCGGTGCCGCTGGGTTTCTGTGCCATGTTCGGACTCTTTCCGTGGAACCCGGTGACCGGGTCGTGCCGTATGCGACCGCATCCTGACGCACGGTCGGCACGCCCCACCGGCGCGGCGAGCGGATACCGACACCCCTCGAACGGCCACATGTGAGCGTCACTCGGACGACCGCTGCGTGACTCACCGCCGAACGATCAGTTCCGCGCAGCCGCCGGTGAACGGCTGCCTCCGCCTCCACCGGTCCACGACATCCGGGCTGACTGATCGCGTCTTCGCCACACAGCCGAAACTGGTCCGTCCGCAGCGCCCGCGGTGCGCGCAAGCCGTGTGAGCCGCGTCGTGAGAATGGCTCAACCCGGCCTTGTCAAGCGGGAGTCGGGCGGGCCCGGCGGGCGGCTCCCCGGCCACGGGACGATCTGGTAGACAGTGCGAGCGGCCGCGGCCCACGCGCCGGCCCGCCCCGCTCTCCGCCCACCCGCGATCACGTCCAGGAGACCCGACATGCCTCCGTCTGCAGAGGGCGGCGAGCGCTCCGCCGAACGGGCTGCCGAGCCGCCCAGAACCGTGGACGGGGCGCGGACCGCCGACGACCTCACGCTGGCGCGCGCGGCGGCCGGCGGCGGACCCGACGCGCGTGCGGCCGCGGTGGAACTGGCCCTGCGGCACCAGGACGCGGTGGTGGCCTACGCGGCCCAGTGCACGGCGAGTTCACGGGCCGCAGCCCTCCTCACCGCCGCCGCGAGCGCGGCGGCCCTGCGCGAGCTGCTGACCGAGGACGGCGACCCGGCCTGGCGCCCGCACTTGCTAGCCGTCGTCCTGCGGACGGCCGCCGATTGGTCCCGGGACGACCGGCGGCAGCGACTGGATCCCGCCCTGCTGGAGTGGCTGGCAGGACCGGGGACAGCCGTCGAGGACCAGGAGGGGCAGGCTCCTCTCGCGAGGGCCTTCCAGCGGCTGCCGCAGCGCGTCCAGGTCTGCCTGTGGCACCTCGCGGTGGAACGGGACAGCCCCGTGACCGTGGCCCGTCTGCTGGGCACCGAACCGGGCACGGTCCTGTCCTGGGCACTGACGCTCCAGGACAGACTGCGCACCGCCTACACGCAGGTGCTCGACACCCACGCGGCCCCGCCGTGCCGGCCCTTCACCCGCCTCCTCATCGGCGCGGCGGAGTCACGCCTGCCCGCCGCCGACGCCTGGACCGTCAGCGGACTCGGCACCCATGTGGCCGTGTGCCCCGCCTGCGCGCGGGCGCTGAGCGACCTGACACGGCTGCACGACCCCGGCTACGGAGTGCTGCTGGCCGGGGAACTCCTGCGGTGGGGCGGCCCGCACTACTTCTCGGCCAAGGCCGGCCGGGACCCGGGCCCTGATCAGGCCCCCGAGCCGGAAGGACGGGAGACGGGCCGTACCCGCCGTCCGCGGGGCCTGCGCGGCCGGGTCGCGTTCACCGCGCTCGGGGCCTGTGCCGCCGCTCTGGCCGCCCTGCTCCTGTGGATGAGCGCACCCCCGTTCTCATGGGCGGGTCACGGGTCCCCCTCCCGGCCGTCGGCCCACGCCGTCACCAAGGGGCCGACTCATAGCGCCGCCCCCTCGCCCAGCGCCGCACCCCCGTCCCCCTCGCCCAGCGGGGTACGCGTCAAGAAGAGCCGTAAGGCCAAGGCGTCGGCATCGGTCTCGCCGCCTCCGGCGGTGCACGGCCTCGCGGTCCCGGACGCGGCGCTGCGCTGCGACTTCAGCGCCTCACGGCCGACGGCGACGGATGCCTGCCCCGGCCGCTTCACCGGCGGCGCGCGCGCCGTCGCGGACAGGGCGGGCTCGGCGCGCTTCGACGGCACCGGCGCCTTCGTGACCCCGCACGCGGTGATCGACACGCGGCGGAGCTTCACCGTGTCCGCCTGGGTGCGCCTGACGTGCACGTCGGGGTTCCAGACGGTGGCCGGGCAGGACGGCGGCCACGTCGGCGGGTTCTTCCTCCAGTACGCCGCCGACGCCGGGCGGTGGCGGTTCGCCATGGGCGACCGCGACTCGGTCGACTCCGACGAGTCCGCGGTGCTGTCGCGGCGGGCGCCCGTCACGGGCGGGTGGCAGCACCTGACGGGCGTGTTCGACGCCGGTGCCCGCACCGTCCGGCTCTATGTGAACGGCGGGCTCCAAGGCAGCGAGGCGCACGCGGCGACCTGGCCGGCGAACGGCCCGTTCAGCATCGGCCGTGGGTGGTGGGACGGCAGGCCCGCCGACCTCTTCCACGGCGGCATCGACGACGTACGGGTCTACGCCAGGGCCCTCGACACCTCACAGGTCAAGGCCCTGGCCGGGGCCCGGCCGAACGCCTGAGCGTCCGCGGCGGGCCCGAAAACGTGACGACAGGTCCTAGCAGTACGTCTGGCGCTCCTTCTCCGTCATCGGCCTGCTCCGCTGCGACTTGGTGCTCGGCAGGTCCGCCGGGCCGGTCGCCTCGAAGGGGACGTACCAGTAGTAGTGGCCGTGGAACCGCTTCCCGAAGATCAGCTCGTACGTGCCCTTCGCCCGCTGCATCTGCGGTGAGCGGGTCACCCAGCCGACCTCGCCCGGAGGGACGTTCAGGAAGGTCGTCTGGGACTCCGTGTGGGAGTTCGACCAGGTGTGCTTGTAGGACTGCTCGAAGGCGAACTTGTACGTCGGGCCGAACGTGCTGCCCACCTCGAACTCCTCACGGAGCGAGACACCCAGGGAGTTGGACTCGCCCGTCGTGTCCTCCCATGCCCGGGACGACGTCTGGGGGTCCTCCGTGCAGTTGTAGGCGAGGTCACCCACCTGATGGGCCGGCCCCGCGAAGATCTCCAGGGCGCCGGCCGGATGGAAGACGCACTTGTCGGTGCCGTGATTGCACTTGGCCAGCAGCTCGGCGGTGGTGGGGGTGCTGTCGGCGGCCTGCGCGGGCGGGGCGGCCAGCAGACCGCCTCCGGCGCACAGCACCGCCAGGACGGCCGCCCAGCGGGCGGGGTTGCGCGTCGATGGCATGGGTTTCCGGTCTTCCTCTCGTCGGGCAGCGGTCCGTTCCCTCAGCAGTGCTGCGCACGCTCTTCCGCCGTCATGGGCCTGGTGTGCTGCACCACGGTGCTGGTGTCCAGCGGGCTGTCGGCCTCGAAGGGGACGTACCAGTAGTAGTGGCCGTGGAACCGCTTCCCGAAGATCAGCTCGTACGTCCCCTTCACCCTCTGCAGGTCTGGATCGTCGTACGTCTTCGGCG
>NZ_JBEYVS010000101.1:0-5373 GCF_040644095.1 Streptomyces sp. NPDC047028 | reverse complement strand
GCCCGTCGAATACGAAGCCAACTACTACCGAGCAACCACGAAACCCCAGCTCACAGCCACCAACTGAGATCTCTAACGAACCCGGGGCGGTTCACGGTGATGGCGGCGGGAGTTGGCACCTTATCGACTGCGAAATCGCCGCTGCGTCTGTATTTACTCGCGGCCAGGGGGGATTCGGGTGCCCAAGCTGGTTGCGACGTAGCTGGCACGGTGGGCACCGTTCCATCGGTGCCAGGTGGGGGCGGTCTGGTCGGAGGTGCCAGGAGGTATGCGAGCCTTCTCCAGTCAACGGTGCCGACCAGGGCGAGCCACGCGCCATTGCGGGCGTTACTGGGAAGTCACGGCCGCGCATGGAACGCCGGCCTCCTTGAGGCCGGCAGATCCACCGCGGCACAGGGCGGCGCATCACCAAGGATGCGCGCAGACAGCCCAACACTTCGGCCGTGTGACAACGTGCACAACAGCGCGTTGGCCAGCTCGAACCACGCATCGCCCGCCCCACCCGGGCAGTTGCTCGTAGATCCCGCCTCAAAGGAAGCACAGTTCGGCGAGCGTATCCCCGCCCTCCCCAACTGAATGGCACCGCCCACGGACCTTCGCCTCGTCGCATGTTTTTGCCCGGGCACTGATTCAGACGAAGGTCGGCCTTCACGTGGCAAAAAGAACGACGTCAACGACATCCTCGCCCAGCTCCAAGTCGCCTCGAACGACAAAGACAGTTCGTCGCGGACGTCCGGCCACGAACTACGCGCCCCCCTTATTTGAGGTCATTTTATACTGCTGTTTCAATCCCGTGATCCAGATTTGATCCGGTGAGTGGCCCACCGGCTGATGACCTATCAGTCGCCAAGCCGGATCACCACTAGTCTTACGGTACCTCTGACCCGTGTTTACATTCCGTAAGCTCTCCGGCACTCATGGTGAGATACCGAGGCAATCGGCTAACGGTCGCAGCCACTGACGAATCGAGGCCAACGCCCTCGAAACAGTCAAGCTGAGTAGTAGGTACTCATGAGAGTTCGTCCCCAGTCGATGCATTTTAAGAACTGTCGTGATGTGGGTCCAGGCTCAAGGCAGGAGTGAGATCGGTGGATTTTACCGACACAATTTGCGATTTCAGCGCCAGCCCGGGGAACCCCATATGGGCATATCTAACTCGGATCCCAGCCACTCCTTCCACGTCGAGCCCCAAGCGAACCATTCCGGACGACTGCTGTTCGTGTGCAAGCAACTGGGCATTAGGGGGTCAGGGCCGGAGGGCCGGAGCCTGCCCAGGTGGTTGGATATCCTCGTATGCCCGATGCGTGGACAGATTTTCCGCGGACAAGATTGTCGCCGAGAATGTCTTGACCTTCGCTACCGAGGAGGAGATGAGCACATGAATTTCTCTGCGCAAAATCCTTCCCTTGGGGACGTTTTCGGTCGCCCGTTGCGAGATCTGCGGATTTCAGTGATCGACCAGTGTAATTTGCGTTGCCAGTACTGTATGCCGGAGGAGCATTACACCTGGCTACCCCGGCGTGATTTGCTGACGCGGAGTGAGATCGGCCGTCTTGTAGATGTGTTTATGTCACTTGGTGTGGTCAAGGTCCGCCTTACCGGGGGGGAGCCGCTGATTCGCCCGGACCTTCCCGAGTTGGTGCGCGATCTGGCCGGGAGGTTGAACCGGGGTTTGCGGGATGTGGCGATCACCACGAATGGGGTACTGCTGGCTCGGCATGCCGAGACGTTGAGGACCGCTGGGTTGATGAGGGTGACCGTCAGCCTGGACACACTGCGTCCGGACCGGTTCACCGCGTTGAGTCGCCGTACCAACCATGCGGCCGTGCTAGAGGGCATTCGAGCGGTGCCAGCTGCGGGATTCACCGGCACCAAGATCGACACTGTGGTGATGAGGGGGGTCAACGACGACGAATTGGCTGACCTGATCGAGTTCGGCCGAACCGTGGCCGCCGAGGTTAGGTTCATCGAATACATGGATGTCGGCGGGGCCACGGAATGGACGCGGTCGAAAGTGGTGACCCGCGCAGAGATCCTGCAGCGCCTGCAGGATCGCTACGGGCGGGCTCCCGTGCCGCTCGACGACGACAGTACGGCCCCAGCAGATCGCTATGTCCTGCCCGATGGCACTGTTTTCGGCGTGATCTCCTCGACCACCCAACCCTTTTGCGACACCTGCAACCGCAGCCGCCTGACCGCGGACGGGATGCTACTGACCTGTCTCTATTCCCTGACGGGCTTGAATCTGCGGGATCCGTTGCGCAGTGGTGCGACCGATGGGGAATTGCGCGATCTGGTGACCGGCCGGTGGCGCACGCGTGCGGACCGCGGCGCAGAGAGCCGGCTCGCGCAACGCGATCGGGGCGCTTTTATCTCCCTGCAGAGTTTGAAGCGTGATCCGCATCTGGAAATGCACACTCGGGGCGGCTGAAATTTCAGCCACTACGCCCGTTCGGACCCATCAGAAGGAGAGCGCCATGCCAAAGATTACGCCAATTGGTTGCAAGGTCCTCGGTGCCGAGAACCACGAGGCCTGCCGAGGCACACTCGCCGTCCTGGATGCTGCTCAAGCTACCGGGCGTTTGGGGGCGATGCCGGGCTGGGAGCTGCAGGACGGCCGGCTGCAGCGGTCCTTCCACTGCGCCTCGTTCGGGGCCGCGATGGACTTTGTCCAGGCAATCGCCCTGGTCGCTGAGGCGGCCAACCATCACCCAAATCTGAGGGTGGAGAACAAGAGGCAGGTGGACGTGGTGTTGTGGACCCGTAAATTGCACGGCCTCACCACGCTTGACTTCAACCTCGCCGCGGCAATTGATACTGCCTTCAAGGGCTTGAGGGAGTGTCCAGCATGAGCGGAAACACCACCCTGTCAGCTCTGACCCATCTGGATGACCGTGGTGCGGCGCGCATGGTCGACGTCTCAGGGAAGGACATCACGACGCGCGAGGCCACCGCCTCGGCCGCGGTGGTCATGGCCCCGGCCACCTTGGACCTGATCACACGGGGGGCCGCAGCGAAGGGGGATGTGCTGGCCGCCGCCCGGTTGGCCGGCATCATGGCCGCCAAACGCACCGGGGAACTGATCCCGCTATGCCACACACTGGGCCTGGATGCGGTGGCGGTGGAACTGGTCCCGGCTCCGCTCGACCGGCTGCTCATCACTGCCCGGGCGAAGACCTCGGGGCGTACCGGGGTGGAGATGGAGGCGCTGACCGCTGTCGCGGTGGCCGGGCTGACGGTCGTCGACATGTGCAAGGCGGTGGACCGGGCCATGGAGGTGACCAGCATCCGGCTGGAGGAGAAGAACGGAGGCCGCTCCGGGCACTGGCACCGCCCACCCGCTGCCGGCACGGGCATGAACGCTAAAGCGGGAGAAGGTGCGTAGTCGTGGATGTCCGTGTGCTCTACTTCGGAATTTTGCGCGAGCAATTCATTCAGGCACGCGAGGAGTGCTTCACTCTCACGCCGGGCGCTACCGTCGCCGACCTCGTGGAACAGATCTGTCTGCGTCACCCCGGCTTTGCACCCGTGCACTCCCGGGTAGCAATCGCTGTGAACGAGGAGTTCGCCGACGACAAGCAAGTTTTGAATGGGGGCGACACGGTGGCGCTGATCCCGCCGATCGCCGGCGGATCCGGGCACTACTGCCGACTGACGGATGAGCCACTGCGCGTCGACCCGTTGATCGACGCGGTGTCCGGGCCAGGACAAGGCGGCATGGTGGTCTTCATCGGCGCCGTGCGTAACCATCATGACGGGCACGGAGTAACCCAGTTGCACTACGAGGCGTATGCCTCCATGGTCCGCCGTGCCCTCAACTCGATCATCGACCGTTGCGAGCAGGCAGCGGACGGGGTTCGTGTCGCGGTTGCCCACCGGACAGGCACCCTACAAGTGGGCGATGCGGCCGTCGTCATCGCCGCCTCTGCACCACACCGGGGCGAAGCCTTCACCGCGGCCCGAACCTGCATCGAATTACTCAAGCAGGAAGTGCCGATCTGGAAAAAGGAGTACTCCCCGGACGGCACCGAATGGGTGGGGATGCGGCCATGACCCCCATAATCTCCCATCCTGATCTGGCCGCCAACCCGGACCGGGCCCGCTGGAACGACCGTTACCGGCAATCAGCGGCGGCACATTCCTCTCTGACAGCACCTGCCGGGATGCTTGATGAGATGCTCCGGCTCACTCCCCCTGCAGGCCCAGTGCTGGAATTGGCGGGCGGCCCCTCAGGGACCGCCCTGGCACTAGCCGAGAACGGACGCCATGTCACGGTCGTCGACATCTCGGACACCGCCTTGGCCCTGTTGGAAACCGCAGCCGTCCGGCGCCAGACAGCACACCGCCTCACCCTGGTTCACGC
Organism: Streptomyces sp. NPDC047028; assembly: GCF_040644095.1. Taxonomy (NCBI): domain Bacteria; kingdom Bacillati; phylum Actinomycetota; class Actinomycetes; order Kitasatosporales; family Streptomycetaceae; genus Streptomyces; species Streptomyces sp. NPDC047028. The sequence goes on along the minus strand of NZ_JBEYVS010000101.1, from coordinate 1,010 downwards.
CGATCTCACCCGCTGGAAACCTGACAGCGCGGCCTATGCGATCGTTTTCTGCAGGTACTTCTGGGACCCCACAGTGTTCCACCGCGCCTGCCACTGGGTCACCGAAGGCGGACTCTTGGCTTGGGAGGCACCAGCCCTGATCGACGGTTACCCCGCCCACGGCCACCCTAGGTGGTGCCTACGACCGGGCCAACCAGCCGAACTCTTGCCCGACGGCTTCGACCTGCTGCACTGCTGCGACCTCCTCCGCGAGGACGGCCCGGCCCGGCAGATGATCGCCACCCGAACCTGCACGCACCCCCGGGGCCGAGCATGACCACAACCACGGCCTGCTCCCCCGCACGGCCCGGCCAGAGCGTCCGCGCCGACCTTCCCATCCTCTTCCGCCCACTGCTCCAAGGGCGGCGCCTGGTCTACCTGGACTCGGCCGCCACCACCCACAAGCCACACTGTGTCCTGGATGCCGAGCGAACCTTCTACAGTTGCCACAACGCCGCGGCGCACCCCAACTGCCGTTGCCGCCACACAAGACTATGAGCAAGCCCGCGCAACCGGTGGCCGCTAATCTGGGCTGCCCGCCCAACGAGGTGGTGTTCACCAGGAACGCCATAGAGGCGGTCAACCGAATCGCCCAGGGCCGGCTGTCCAACCCCTCGTGCCCACCCGACCTGCGCCTGAAGCCCGGCGCCGAGGTCGTGGCACCGAAATGACTGTCGCTGACCCGGTCGCATCCGCTGAGGGCCGCCCAGCAGGACGTCGGCCAACAGATCGCCATCAGCATCACCCTCGCCTAAAGGCTGTCCCGTAAAGATCACCGGGTCGATGCGGGCATAGTCGGTCCCTGTCCGCCCTCGCCTGCCCGGCGAGGGCTAGGTTGTGCAGGCGTGCGATGCCGAGCATGGCGTGTGGACGCCGTGGAGTTCTGCGAGGAATGGGGCGGCAAGTATCCGGCGATCGTCCGGTTGTGGGAGAACGCCTGGGCCGAGTTCGTGCCGTTCCTGCAGTTCGAC
>NZ_JBEYVS010000100.1:0-5728 GCF_040644095.1 Streptomyces sp. NPDC047028 | reverse complement strand
CGGGCCGGGCCGCCGACCGTACGGCGTGGGCGAGCCGGTCGTCGTCCTCCTCCGGGACCGTCCGTAGGTCGAGCAGGCTGTGTACAGCGGCCGTCCGGCCGGGTGGTCGTAGCTGATGTCGGGGACACCGCGCCACTGCGAGGGGTTGGAGCAGTTGAAGCCCTGCGGGTAGGAGTCCGGGCCGTCGACGTCGAGGGCGCCGGTGCCGGAGTTGAAGGTGCCGTTGTTGTTGCCGGTCAGCGGGACGGTGATGCCGTCGGCGCGGGCCTTGTCCTCCAGGTGCTTCATGTAGGAGTGGCCGGCCGCCGAGCCGTTGTAGTACTCGTTCTCGACCTGGTAGGCGATGACCGAGCCGGTGCCGTTGGTCAGCTGGTGGCGGGCGATGATCCGGTCGATCCGGGTCAGCCACTCGTCGGCGTACTTCAGGAACTCCGGGTCGTCGCTGCGGTTGTGCCCCGCCTTGGTGGTCAGCCAGCCGGGCAGCCCGCCGCCGTCCACCTCGGCGTTGATGTACGGCGCCGGGCGCGCGATCACGTACAGCCCGGCCTCCTGGGCCATGTCCAGCAGCTTGTCGACGTCCCGCACCCCGCTGAAGTCGTACACGCCCGGCCCCGGCGAGTGGTATCCCCAGTCGAAGTACAGCGAGGTGGAGTTGAAGCCGGCGGCCTTCATCTTCTGGAAGATGTCGCGCCACAGGTCCGGGCTCGGCAGCCGGAAGTAGTGGAACTCCCCGGACCACAGGTAGGTGCGCTTGCCGTCGACGAGGAACGAATAGCCGTCGAAACTCACCTTGTGCGCCCCTGGGCCGGGCGCAGACGAGGACGCCGCCGGCGGACCGGCGGCCTGCCCCGCGACGGCCGGTGCCGTCATGCCCGCGGACAGCGCGAGGGTCGCGGCCGCCGCGAGGACGGGCCGCCACCTCGGACGGCGGCGGGGTCTCGGACTCCCGGAACCGCCTTGGACTTTGTGCACTTTGGCCTCCCCGACCGTTCGATCGCCCAACTTCAAACAGACTCAGGCAAAGTCGAACAGTAAAGGCCCGGCGGAGGCCGCACAATGGGGCGGACGGCGAGGAGTTGTGGGCGGTCAGTGGTTGCCGGTGATGGGCCGGCGTTCGAGGCAGACGGAATCCGGGTCCGCGCTCGCGCCCTGACGGCCCTTGATCTCCACATGAGCGCCCAGCCGGACGGCGTCGTAGACCCACTTCCCGTCGTGGGGCGAGAGGGCGATGGCGCCGGCGTCGAACTCGTTGCCGATGGCGCTGAGACCGGCGTCGGGGTTGAGCGCGAACGTCAGCATCCGCTGATGGTGACTGCGGTCGGTGAAGGCGACGACCCAGCGCATGACCGGCACGTACTTGGTCATCCTGTCGGGCGGCAGGGCGATGGAGGGGTACTTCGCGGTGACCGTGACCTCCGTCTCCCCGATCGGGCAGTTCTCCGACGGCTTGCCGATGCGGAAGGTCTTGCCCCCGACGGTCAGGGTGTAGGTGTCCAGATCGACCGTCACCCGCTGTGCGTGCGCCGGGGACGGGGTGGGCGTGGGGGTGCGGGACAGGGAGGCCGCGGGCGGCGCGCTCGGCCGGGACGACTCGGCCGGAGAGCCGAGCGCGCCGGTGGTGACCACGGTGACGGCCGCCGCCCCGAGGACGGTGGCGGCGAGTGCGGCACGCCGGTTGCGGCGCCGGCGTACCGCCCGGCTCCTGACCTGTGCGCCCATGGTCAGGACCGGGGCCGCGCCTTGCGCGGCCAGGTGGTGGAGCCGTGCGGACAGATCCGCTTCGGACAGGAGCTGCGGGGGCTGCTGGTCAGGCACAGGCTTCCTCCGTCGGGTGCGGTGCGTCGCTCACGAGGTGGGTGGCGAGCGCGGTTCGGCCGCGTGACAGGCGCGCCTTGACGGTGCCGACGGCCGCACCGGTCTCGGCGGCCGTCTGCTCCACGGTCAGATCACAGAGGTGGTGCAGGACGATCGCGGTGCGCTGGGCCTCCGGCAGTCGCCGCAGAGCCGCGACCAACGCCACGTGGTCCGGCCCCGGTTCGGGCACCGGCCGGGTGGCGTGGTCGCCCCGGACCAGGTGCCACCAGTGGCGTGCCCGCCGCCAGCGGCTCATCGCGAGCCGGTGAGCCACCGTACGGATCCACGCCTCGGGGTCCCGTTCGCCGTTCAGGACCGACGCCCGCCGGTCCCAGGCGCGTATGAACGCCTCCTGGACGACGTCCTGGGCCTCGGCGTGGTCGCCCGTCAGGGCGTACAGCTGGCCGACCAGGCGCGGGTAGGCCGCCGTGTAGAAGAGGTCGAACTCGTCCTCGGTCACCCTGTCGTGCTCTCTTCTCGCGGCGCGGGGCTCGTGACGCAGCGCCGCCGCGGCCGGGGTCATGCGGTGCGGGTGGCGCCGGTGGCGCTGTGCTCGAGCCAGCGCTTCCAGCTGAGGTTCCAGTCGCCGTAGCCGTTGCCGACGGCGACCACGGGCTTGTGCGCCCCGGTGACCTTGATGACGTCACCGACCATCACCTGGTCGTAGAAGCCCCTGGCCGTCGTCGTGGCCAGTCCGACGCAGCCGTGGGTGACGTTGCTGCGCCCGGCGGCGGTGTCCGCGTGCGGGTTCTGGTGCACATAGGTCCCCGACGTCGTCAGGTGCAGGGCCCAGTGGTAGTAGGCGCGGTAGGTGTCGTTCGGGCCCATGCCCACGGTGCTGGAGTCCATGAGCACCTTGGGCTGCTTGTCCATGACGACCATCGTCCCGTTCCAGGTGTCCCGCCCCGGCTTCCCCGCGGTGATCGGGATGCGGCTCTCCTTCCCGCCGGTGTCGACGGTCATCATGTCCGTCGTCGTGTCGACCGTGGCGACGAGGGACCGGCCGACGGTGAAGTGGCGGACGCCGTGCGAGCCGACGCGGAGGCTGACCTTCGTGCCGGGCCGCCAGTAGGTGGTGGGGCGGAAGTCGAGACGCTGCCCGTCCAGGAGGTTGTGGTCCCGCACCCAGCTCCAGGCGCCGGTGGTTGCGGAGGAGGTACGCACGCGCAGCCAGTTCTCCACGGCCGCGCGCTCGGTGACGGGCACCGGCCGCGGGAAGGTGACGGATATCGGCATGCCGACGCCGACCGTCTGCCGGTCGGGCACGTGCACGGTCGCCCGCGCGAGGACGGCGGGTTCCGGCATGGACGGTGTGCTCGGCGAGGTCGGTGCGGTGGACGGCTTACCCGTCCCGCCGTCCTTGTCCCCCGCGCCCTTGGCGTGCGCCGCGGCGCTCGGTGTGGCGGCGGACGAACGAAGACCGGTGCCCGCATCGGTCGAGCATCCGACGGCCGACAGCAGAGCGGCGCCCGCCAGGAAGGCGGCGCCGAGCCGGCCGGCGGTCCGGCCGGCCGAACGTTCCACGTACATGAGTTTCCCCCGTGTTGAGGTGCGGTATCGCCTCCTATACGCACGGGCGCACGGGCAGGTTGCATCGGTCCGGGGACTTTTTCGGAGGCAACTGGTTCAAGGTCGTAAGACTTCCGAAAGGAAGCGCGCTCATCCCGCCGCGCCCGGCGCTTTCGAGGTGGCGAGCAGTCTGTCCACGAGGAGTCCTGGGTAGCCGGAGGCCGGCGGGTCGATGCCGAAGATCGCCCGTACGTAGAGCGGGGCGAGGAGCTGGTCCAGCATCTCCTCCAGGGTCGGCGGGGTCTCGCCGCGGGCCGCGGCCCGTTCCCGGATGGCCTCGATGGAGGCGATACGGCGCCGGAAGTGCTGGACGCGTTCCGCCTGCGCTGTGGTGCTGCCCGGCATGGACAGGGCGAGGGCGCGCACGAGCAGGCGGCCTTCCGGTGTGCGGATGCTCGCCACCCCCGCCTCCACCCAGGCGACGAGGTCCCCGCGCAGGCTGCCGGTGTCCTTCAGCGGCGAGTCGCGTTCGAGCCGGGTGGTGACCACGTCGGCGAGCACGGCCTCATGGCTCCCCCAACGCCGGTAGACGCTGGTGTGGTTGACCCCGGCGCGCTGAGCGATCGCGGGGACGGTGAGCTCGGCGCCGTCGGGATCGGACAGCAGATCGACGACCGCCTCATGGACGGCCGAACGGACCTGTTCGGGGCTCTTTCGGACGCGTGCGGTCGGTTCCTTCGAAGTCACCCCCTCATCGTAAGCACAGATATTTGCTTCGCGACCCGGACGGGTCTAGAGTCGTCGCCGTAAGCACATATCTGTGCTTACGGCGACGAGGAGGCTGCCATGACGAACCTGCTGTTCCCGGACAACTCCCAGTTCTGGTACGAGACCCTGCGGTCGATGAGTCACATCGCCTACGGCGGCGCCGACTTCGGCGAGGTGGTCTCCACCAGCGCGCGCATCACCGAGGGCGACTACGACAGCTGGCACGACGAGTGGCTGGCCACGGCCGACCGGGTCGCCGCCGAGGCCGGGAAGGCCCTGGCCGCCGGGCACCCGGTCAGCGCCAGGGACGGGTTCCTGCGGGCCTCCAACTACTACCGCTCGGCGGAGTTCTTCCTCCACGGCCACCCCTGCGACCCGCGGCACGACCACGCCTACGACCGCAGCGTGGCCTGCTTCCAGGCAGCGGCGGCACTGTTCACCCCGGTCATCGAGCCGGTCCGCATCCCCTACGAGGACACCACCCTGCCCGGCTACCTCTACCGGGCCGACACCACCGGCACCCCCCGCCCGACCGTGATCATGCACAACGGTTTCGACGGCACCGCGGAGGAGATGCACTTCTTCGGGGCGCTGGCCGCCGTCGAACGCGGCTACACCGTGCTGACCTTCGACGGCCCCGGCCAGCCCGGCCCCCGTCACCACCAGGACCTCGTCTTCCGCCCCGACTGGGAGAACGTCATCACCCCCGTGATCGACTTCGCCGAGACGCTCCCCGAGGTCGACCGCGGCCGCATAGCGCTGCTCGGCGCCAGCATGGGCGGCCTGCTCGCGCCGAGGGCTGCGGCCTTCGAGCAGCGCCTCGCCGCGCTGATCACCCTCGACGGCCTCTACGATCTCGGCCAGACATCGGTCCGCAACGTCCCCGGCGACCGCGAGGAAGCCGAACGTCTCCTGCGCGCCGACACCGCCCCCGAACTCGACGCCGCCTACGAGCGGATCATGACCCAGGACGCCACCGCACGCTGGGCGATCAACCACGGCATGTACGTCATGGGCGTCAGCACCCCCCGCGCCTTCAACGCCTCCTACCTCGACTACACGCTCCGGGACGGCATCGCCGAGCGGATCCAGTGCCCCACCCTCGTGTGCGACGCCGCCGAGGACGAGTTCTTCAAGGGGCAGCCCGAACAGCTCTACGACCACCTGACCTGCGCCAAGACCCTCATGGCGTTCACCGCCGAGGAGGGCGCGGGCGCCCACTGTCACCCCGGCGCGATGCGCCTGTCCCTGGCCCGCGTCTACGACTGGCTCGACGACACGTTCCGTATTGCGGCCTGAACGGCGGCCGGCGGGCCGGCCCGGCATCGCGAACGAGGACACGCGTACACGGCAAAGGGCCTCGACCGTACGGTCGAGGCCCTCGCCATCACATGTCCAGCACTTGTGTCCGAGGGGGGACTTGAACCCCCACGCCCGATAAAGGGCACTAGCACCTCAAGCTAGCGCGTCTGCCATTCCGCCACCCGGACGGGGTGTGTGCCGATGCCCAGCTTCCACACCTCCTTGCCCAACGGGTTCGTCCGGCCCTCGGACCACAGCCGCTTCAGGTTCGGCACGCTCGCCACGTAGACCTGCG
>NZ_JBEYVS010000099.1:0-6570 GCF_040644095.1 Streptomyces sp. NPDC047028 | reverse complement strand
CGCCCGTCGAATACGAAGCCAACTACTACCGAGCAACCACGAAACCCCAGCTCACAGCCACCAACTGAGATCTCTAACGAACCCGGGGCGGTTCAGTGGAGCTGGTGCGGACCTGGCTGACCCATTCACTGTGGTCCGCTGCGCTGGGACTGGTCCACGAAGGAACGTCCTCCTCCTCAAGCAGCCCGTCGGTCTTCTCGCACAGACGGTGGCCCACCAGGGCGTTCTGGGCGTCGAGGATCTTCACGTTAGCAAGTCGGCTCCATGCGACAGCGGTGCGGATGGTGTTGTTCATCCAAGGGACCACGGTCTCGTTGACCCAGTCGGCGTCTTGGTTCCAGATTCCACAGCCGCCGACTGTCTGCCGCTTAAGTGTGGTTTCGGGGTAGCGGAAGCCCCCGCCATCCGGGATCGGTGTGGAGTATGTCTGGGCCAGTATGGTGTAGTCGCCGTCGCGGTAACCCGCCTTGGTCATGGCCTGGTGGACGTTGCTCAGCGCCTTGGTGAGCTTCGCCGCCTGCAGGGTGTAGTTCGCTGCCGAAAAATCGGCGCTCAGTGTGGAGTCGTCCTTACAGTACCGGGGGGTCAGGGACGTGGTGAAGTACCAGTCCAGGACGCAGGTTTGCACGATATTGGCGAACTGGTAGTTGTTCGCGCCGATCAGGACGACCACGGCCTTCACGTCGTGGTTGCCGGCGAAGTTCTGCAGCATGCGCGCCTGGCCCTGGTGCCCGCTGGTGTCGGTGTAAAAGTCCAGGCCAGGCTTGAACGAACCGTCTGATTCGGTGAACGTATCCGTGCGTGCCCCCGAGCAGGCGAGGTTCAAGCCGCTGACCTGGCCCCCGATGTAGGCCTCGGCGGAGGCGGACCGGTTGCAACCGGGGATCTGCTCAGCAACCCGGCCGGGAGTGTCGTTGTAGGCGGTGATTCCAAGAGCGTCGACTCGTGAGGGGCCGGTATTGGTGTTGCCGGCCCAGCGTCCCGCCTCTCCGGAAATCGCGGAGTCGCCGAGTGTGACTATCCACGGGGTGCTGCGAGGCAACCCGGCGGCGGCGTCGGCTCGGGCTGTAGCGGGGGAGAGGATGGCGCCGAGGAGTATGGCGCCGACCGCCACCATCAGGACGCCGCGATGCGGCCTCAAATGCGGGTATCTCATGTTCCTCCTTCGCAGGAATCAAGCGGGAGCGCCGACCCGGCAAGGCGGTGCTGGGCCAAGGGGTGCGGCAGGTAACCCCGGCGCCAGCAGTCGAATCGGTATCAGTCGCGGCCCTCACCGAGGATGACGGCCGATGGGAAGCGCGGCGGAGCCGTCGGCGACGCACCGGTGGAGGTGCCCACCCAGCTCGCGCCGACCGGCTGACCAGGAGCAGAGGCGATCGTCTCCAACCGGCAGGAACCCAGCAAATGCTCGATCAGGCAGCCGGCTACGACATCGGTCGAGTCTTATGGGTCGGCACTGCCAGGGCAGCACCTGCAGTGCCGGGCAGGGCAACCGGTTCGGGCGGCACAGTGACAGGTCACAGAGAGTGGACAGGAAGGATAGACAGGGCGCCCTCGAAGTCTCGCAATGATGAGTACGAAGCCTGGCGATGCGAGGGGGCGACCGACACGAGAATGGAGCACAACTACCGCCAGTACAAGGGTTGGGACACTGACTAGTCCAATTTTCTCTGGGGGTCTTGCGACCCGGGAGGAGGATCGCCCGACGCACAGGCCGCCGCCAGGCTGGCGACCGGGTCCAGCGAGGGTGCTGCCGGAATCCCTTTGCTCACGCAGGCCCTGCCGGGGTGCGGCCCCGGTCGACGGCGGCCTCACCAGCTACTGCGGCAGGCGCCGTTGGCGCCGGATCGGCAGCTCGTGCTCTGACCGCATAGGTTGGCCGGGTTGCTGATTAGGGCGGTTGGATGGGGTGATGTCCGTTCCGACCGCTGGAGGTGCGGGGGCCGGGCCTGTTGGTGTGAGCAGACTGACCGACCAGGAGGGGCAGAAATTGCAGCAGATCGTGCGCCGGGGCAGCACCAACTCGGTGCGCTACCGGCACGCGATGATGCTGCTCGCCCTGGCCAGGTCACCAAGCCGAACCCGTTCGGGGTCTTCGTCCAGGTCGCCGACGAGATCGAGGCACTGGTTCACCTGCGGGAGCTCGCCTGCACACCGGTGGAAACTCCAGCAGATGTCGTCCAGGTCGGCGACCTGATCACGGTGGTCGTCACCGAGAGCGACGCAGGCTATCCCTCACCCGACGACAAGGCTCATCCGCCGGCGTGTGACGCGCTGCGTTCCTGCGACGGTTCCCTTGCGCGAATGCTCCTGAACGTCTGCTCAACCAAAGGAAGACACACGCCCCAGGCCGGTGAACCTTTGCGGTCACAGCACTAGGCGGCCCTCCCCGCCCGAAGGAGTCCTCGAGGTAGGGGTTGAGACGTTGGTCGGGGAAGCGGTGTACGAGTCTCGACCTGATGCGGGAATTGCTCCGGCATCGGGATGGTGCCCGGCCAGCGGCTGATTTTTCAAGACGACGAACGTTTAAGGAGATCAGCACGATGACCGCATCCGACAGTCCGCCCGTGCACGCCCTCGCGGAAGACAATCCCGCCTCGGCGGTCCCGACTTGCTGCGCGCTATGGTCAAGGCATTCCCGACGCGTTCAGGTTGGGGGAGGCCGACGCTCGTTGCAACGCGGAATATGGGCAAGTAAGCGAGGAACGCGCCCCGAGCAGGCCCTGATTTCGGTGGTCGCCACCGCTCACCTGCTGGGTGACTCCACTCACCGGCTCGAGAAGCTCGCCGAGTCCCTCGGGGCGACCCAGCTATAAGAGTCACAGGTCAGCGTGCCCCTGTACGACCTGGTCACAGCCGTCCGGAGCCGGCATCTGGACGTCCACCGATGCTCGTTCTTCTAAGGAAGATGCTCTTACCCAGAAGGTCCGCGAAGGCGGCCAGATCACCGATGTTCACGCGCTGATTGACGGTCGGCGTCAACGCCGACGGACACCGCGAGTTCTTGGGTCTGGACGTCGCCGCTGCCGAGGAGGGGGCAGCTGGTTGGCTTTCCCGCGCTCCTCGATCGCCCCCTGTCCGGCGTCCAGCTCGTGATTCTTGGCGCACGTAGGCCTGGTCGCCCCGCTCGAGGCGCCGCCCTACGGGGGCGGTCAAGTCGGCCTCTGACCGGACCGAAGCCCACCGACCGCGGCAAGAGCGGATCGAGAATGCACCTAATCGTCGATCACCGCGGCCCGCCCAGGGTATCCGCAGCCGACACCCATGATAGCCAAGCAAACCCTGCTAGCCCTCTTGCCCGGCATCCTGCCGATCCGCTCTCCCAGCGGGCATGACACCGATGCTCGGCCTATCTGCAGGCGGACAAGGGCTGCTACTCCCACCTGCGGCGATGGTTGCGCATTTGCATCAGCCCTCGCATTGCTTGGTCAAAACTTCAGACATCTCAGCCGACACCTCTGGGTCGTCCAACGCACCGTCGTCCGGCGCCGGCATCGTCGCAACGATGCAGGCACGACCACTTCTCGGCCTTCACCGTAGCCGCTGCCCTTATCTGCCACCGCACCCACGTCAACGAAATCACCTGCGAGGGACGGGGCCATCATCTCTGCCTAGGGTCGACGCTAGGCGAGTTGAATCTGCACCTAGGGAACTTTACTGATCCTAAGTGGCATGCGATCAGGTTCCATGGGAGGCCCCATTCAGGACGCATACCTGAATCGGTTGCCTGGCTGCATCGGGAGCGGCAGGCTGCGACGATCGCCAAACCTGAAGAGCCCAGCCTGAGAGGATTTCATTTCATGCATGACATTACGCGCCGCAGGGACCAGTCCTCTACCCCGTTGGGTGAGCAGGGCGAAAATAATGCGAGCGAACAGTATGTGCCCGATTACCCATTATTGGTCGAGCCGACAGTACTGATCGGTCGACGCAGAGAAATGCATGCAGTGCAGCATGCCTTGACTTTCCCCAGTGATCAGTACGGAATCATCCTTGCAGGCCCATCAGGGGTTGGCAAAACCAGACTGGGAGCGGAAATTGCCCGCGTAGTCTCTGGCGGTAAAACTAATCACGCATCATTTAAGCCCTGCCCTGTAATGACCCTGGCGAGCTTCGCAAGTCAAGTGCTTCTAAAGACCAGTTCCGAAGCATCGCTAATACTGGAAATTAAAAAGGCTGCATCGAGGACAAGGTCTCGGCCCTTGATAATTTGGGCAGACGATGCTCACCTGCTTCCTGTCCAGACAATCGATTTACTATTGCATCTCGCGACTTCCAATTCCGTCCAACTTATTTTCGCCATAAACAGTGACGAGAATCCCTCTCCCCTGCTAACACAAGGCTGGAAAGATGGGCATTTGCAGCGCATGGAGCTGGCGCCATTATTGTACGATGAATGCCAGGAGCTGGTGACTCAATTTTTTAGCTGTTCTCTTAGTCCAGAAACCGTGGAACGCCTGGCTCGGCTGGCTGACGGAAATCCCGCGACTTTACGAGAACTAGCACGAACCCTTGTAGATAGGAGGCTTCTCACATTCAATGGCTCTCAGTGGGAATGCCTCCAAAAGATCCCTGCTACTAGCGCTCTGCGCGAGCTAATCTATACCGGCGATTGCGATTCCTTTTCACCCCAGGGTCGAGAAGTCGCTGAAATAATTTCACTGATCGGCTCGACAGCACTCCACAATATAGAAAAGATGGCAGAGGGCGAGACCCTTTCGGATCTTGAAAAACAAAATTTACTAGAAATCTATTCGCTCTCAGAATATGGCCAGCCTTATGTGCGGATCCGCTATCCCTTGATGCGGCACTGGCTGCGGGAGAGTGTTAGCGCTGTTCAGAGTAAACGTTACTTAGAGAAATGGTCTTGCGTTATAGGGCAGACTGCCGCGAAAAGTGACAAGATGGCTCTAGTGAAATGGCGTCTTAAGTGCGGTATCACCTTGACGCCTGAGAGTCTCTATGAAGCGATAAACGACTTTCTTGGAAACCGCGATGTTCTGACCGCGAAACAGCTAGTCGCAGCACTATGGAATATGGGAGGCACAGCGAAGATCGCGAAAGCATACATCGAGATCTTAGCCCTCCTTGGAGACTTTGAAGCTGCAAGATCATTAGCTGATACGGCGGAGGATAAATTTACAGAAGACCGGTCGGAATTTCTACTACTGAAATTTCAGCTAGGTCTATTGCGAGGTAACCACACTGAATACAACAGAGTCCGAACAGAGGCGGCGGTGCCACAACAGATGCTAGCCTCTTCACTGCGATCCTACTGCTTAGGGAGGTTTTCTTCGGCCGATCATTTAGCCTCTCGCCTGCTCAATCGATCAGTCAGAACTGAAAGTATGCCGGCCCTGATTGTTTGCATTGCAGCTAAATGTCATATGGGACAACCGCTCGACGCCTTGAATGCATATGACAGGTTTAAGGCAAAAAGAGAATTGGCTTTGGAGAGCCCGGATTCGATCCAGTTGGGCTTTATTTATAGTGACTTCCTTGACATCGCTCATGCGGCAGCTTTGAGAAGCATGGGCCAACTAGACGAATCTTGCAATGCGCTCAAAGCAATGCGCGAAAGAGCAGTTGAGCGACGCCAGTACCCAATAGACGTCATAAGTAGTCTACACCTTGGGAGGACAATGTATGAAAAAGGACGTCTAGAAGAAGCACTTGGGCAGTTCCATTATGTTCGATCGCACAGTACCGGCTGGGCCTACTGCGACAATAGGGCACGAATATTCTGTGCGCTTATACAGGAATTCTTGCCCCTTAATGTCGCGCCCGTCAGAGGTGTCGACGACCTCGAGGACATTCCAAGAGAGTACCATGATACTTACCTTCACATCGCGCGGGCGTGGCGAGCCCATCGCAGAGGAGAATACACAAAAGCGAAATCGATTTTGCTGTCAGGAGTTCATGCATCTTCGCAACAGGGGGCTTATGCAGATGTGGTCAATGTTGCTTACGAAATGTCGCGAATGGGGTGGGCGAAAGAAATTAACTCGCTTTGCAAAGGTCCAGTTCAAGGGGCATTTCTGACTGCCAAGTTGAACTATATTTACGGTTTGGCTAATGAAGATAATGAGAGCGTCAACAGTGCTGCTACTACTTTCATGGAAATGGGGGCAATGCTTTATGCTGCGGAAGCGTTTGCCGAACTGTCTCGCATGTATCGAAGGATTTCACTTGGGCGAGATGCAGCCCATGCAGCGGCACAGGCGGAGAGACTGCTGAAGTTGTGTGGAGCCGTGGCGTCTCCTTCGCTGAATTTCTTTTCAGACCGGGATTCGGTGTTGACGCAAAGAGAACGCGAGCTTGCCTACATGGCCGCTCGCGGTCTATCCGACAAGGAAATATCGCAAATGCTCCACTTGTCTTCACGCACCGTCAGTAATACCTTGTATAGAGTTTATCGGAAGCTGCTCGTGTCTGGCCGTCGCGAATTAAGGGATCGATTAATTCCATTTGCTGATCAGTGAACCTCTTTCATCCTGAATAGTCGCAGGTCAGTAGAACGTGGATGGATTGGACGGTGCGGCTGATGCGGCGGGTGGAGGAGCGTGCTCT
>NZ_JBEYVS010000098.1:0-6589 GCF_040644095.1 Streptomyces sp. NPDC047028 | reverse complement strand
GAGCACGCTCCTCCACCCGCCGCATCAGCCGCACCGTCCAATCCATCCACGTTCTACTGACCTGCGACTATTCAGGATGAAAGAGGTTCACTGAGCCTGTTCGCGTTGGCCACCAATCGCTCAGCACGAGATCGGCCCAGGGGTCACCGCGCGGGTGACCGGCGACGAACGTGAGAAACTGCGCAGGTTGCGGGCGGAGAACAAGCGGATGCGTGAGGTTGACGACCTGAAGTCCGCGGCGACGACTTTTTTGTGGAAGAACTCGACTGCGGCGCTGAGCAGTGACTACCCATGCCCGTCTGCCTTGTTAGCGGCAGGCTTGGGACGGATGACGCGAGGCTGGCCCGCCGGATGTTGGTGCATGGTGCCGACACCCGTGGCCGTCAGGGCAGTTGGGATGAGGCATGAACATTGTCACGGTCTGCGATTTCTGTTCCGGCCCTGACCGGGTGGTGTGCGCGTACCGAGCTGAAGCGGTTCGCTGCGTTTCGATGACGGGCGGGGTACAATGCTTGCCGCCCGGCGACTGGTACGCCTGCGGCAGGTGCAGGGCATTCATCGATCGTGACCGATGGCGCGAGCTTGCTGGCGTGCTCGGCCATACCGCCGTCCCCGATGTGTGGACGGCTTTCTCGCGGGCGAAGTCGAGCCCCGGAAAATCTTGGCCCCGCGCAATCCAGGTGAAGGGATGACCCGCCATAATAGTCCGTGTTGCCGAACATCACCCTTAGATCCTTTTGTCATTCCTCGCAGGACTCGCAGATTTCGGTGATCGACCGGCCAGGCTGTACGTGGAGGGCAAATACACTTGGCCTGCGTACTGACCGACGAGCCTAAGGGCTGTCCCGTAACTGCTGGTCACCGGTGAGATGATCTTGGTGTGGCTGGTGTGATCACGGCGTCGGAGCCGTCCTGGATAGCCCCGTTCACCGGGCTGAGCCCGCGCGCCTTCGGGAAGCTGGTGACGGTTCTACGGCGCGGGGGTGCGGACGCGGTCCGCAAGGGCCGGCCTTGGAGTCTTCCACTGGAGGACCGGGCCCTGCTGGTCGCGGCGTACTGGCGTACGAACCTGACGATGCGGCAGCTGGCTCCGCTGTTCGCGGTGTCGAAGTCGGCGGCGGACCGGATCATCGACCATCTCGGGCCGATGCTCGCGCTCCAGCCCTGTAGGCGGTTTGCCAAGGACACCGTGCTCATCGTGGACGGCACCCTGATCCCCACCCGCGACCACACCATCGCCGAGCGGTCGAAAAACTACAGGTACTCCACCAACCACCAGGTCGTCATCGACGCCGATACCCGCCTGGTCGTCGTGGTCGGTCGGCCGCTCGCCGGGAACCGCAACGACTGCAAGGCGTGGGAAGAGTCCGGCGCCAAGGCCGCCGTTGGCAAGGCCCTCACGATCGCCGACGGCGGCTACCCGGGAACCGGGCTCGTCATCCCGCACCGCCGAGAGCGTGGCCAGGCCGAACTCCCGGACTGAAAGGAGGAACACAACAAGTCTCACAAGCAGGTCCGAGCCCGCGTCGAGCATGTCTTCGCCCTCATGAGACCTGGAAGATCCTCCGCGACTGCCGCCTCAAAGGCGACGGCGTCCACCACGCCATGCTCGGCATCGCCCGTATGCACAACCTCGCCCTCGCCGGATAGGTCAGCGGACCGCACAACGGTCAAACCGCGCTCGAGGCGACCCGGAGATCATTTACGGGACAGCCCTTAGGCGAGACGGCATCGTGAACGGCGGTCCTCGTAGTGCACCTAGAGATGCGCGGTGAGCTCGTCCAGGCGACGCCGGAGTGCTCGGCTAGAAGTTATCTTCAAATGTCACGCCCAAATCAGGAGCGATGCGAGGGCGACAGCTACCTGGTGGGACTCGATGGTCCTGTCCTAGCGGATTGCGATGACTCGCCGCTGCTTCAAGCGGTTGACACAGCGTTCGACCGAGTCGCGCCGTTGTAGTGCTACTTGTCTAAGACGCCGTTTTTTATGGCTTGCTCCTTCGTTGAGCCTTGCGTGACGGATCTGGTCGAGCGGTTGGCGCCGGACGAGTTGTGGACCCTGTTTCGGCGAGTGGTTCCGCCGGCGCCGGTCATACGCCCCTAAGGCGGGGGGCGACCGCGGGACGGTGACCGCGAATGCCTGGCAGCGATCATCTTCATGGCCACCTCGGGCTGCACGTGACGGCAGCTGCCGCCGGTCTTCGGGCCGGCCTGGCCCACCGTCTACCGCCGCTTCGCGCAGTGGAGCCGGGACCGCGTCTGGGCCGGGCTCACCGCGTCGTCCTTGACGACCTCGGCGCCCGGGGGGAGCTGGACCGGTCGCGGTGCGCGATCGATTCCGTCAGCGTCCGCGCTGCAAAAGGGGGCCACTGACCGGACCGACTCCGACCGACTACGGCAGGCCGGGATCGAAAATCCACCTGCTCACGGACAGCAACGGACTGCTCCTGTCCCCGGGCATCTCCGGCGCCAACATGCACGACAGCCTCGGCCTGCAACCACTTGTGCGGCAGCCCATCGGTCCACTCCAGACGTGGCCCACGCCGCTGTCGCCCGGTCAAGCTCCACGCCGATATAGGGATGCGACTACGACCACCTGCGCCGATGGCTGGGCGAGAGAGGTATCCGCCATCGCATCGCCCGCAAGCGCATCGAGTCTTGGGCACGACTGGCCCGCCACCGCTGGGTCGTAGAAGAACGGTCTCCTGGCTTGCAGGATGCCGCCGCCTGCACCGCCGCTACGAACGCAAGGCCGAACAATTCCTCGCCTTCGTCGGCGTAGGCGCAGCCCTCATGGGCTACCGCCGCCTCACCAAGTGAAACGGAGGCCTAACTGCCGTCTGCTTCGCCACCTCGCCATGATCGCCGACTTCCCTCTGTCTCAGCCCACCTGAGCCGAGGGCAGCCGGTGCTAAGGTCCGGTTGATCGGGAATACGGGGGGTATCAGGTGGTCATAGTTGTCACGGCCGCAGTGTTCATCCTGCTGGCGCCGCACGTCGAATATGCCTTCACCTCCGCCGACGCCAATCAGATCTTCTTCAACGGCCAAAATATAACCTGAGGGTCAGTCCAGCTGCATGGAAAGGGCACGCTGCAGTCCTGCCCGCTTGGAGATACCAAGTTTTCGATAGGCGGCCGACAGATGTACTTCCACGGTCTTGGGAGTGACAAATAGCTTCTGCGCAATCTCGCGATTTGTGAGGCCAGCGGCTGCAAGCTCTGCGGTCCGGTGTTCGCTTGGGGTCAGGGCCTCCGGTCCAGTTAGGGCGAAACGGCGGGGTCGCCCTCCGGCAGCGGCGAGTTCGGTGCGGGCGAAATCTACAAGTGGGGCGGCTTCGCACCGGGTGGCCAGGTCGAGGGCATCGCGCAGCGGCAAGCGGGCGTCCGTCCGATGACCAGCCCTTCGCAGTGCAGCCCCGAGATCACATAGGGCCTTTGCATATTCCAGCTTGGCTGGCGATGTCTTAAGGACCGCCGTTGCCTGTTCCAGGAATCCCAGGCCGTCTTGGCCCATCACAAGACCAACTGCCCGCAAAGCCCGCCCCAAAGCCCAAGGAGCCCCCCACTGGCGAGCGAGAACCACGTCGTCGGCAGCAAGAGCGCGCGCCTGTTCAGTGCGGCCCAATAGGTGTAGGGCCATAGCTGCATCCGGTCGCCAACTGAGGAAAGCCGGGTTGTGTCGGCGGTGAGCTTGGAGCTGCTTCCCGACGGCTAGGAGGATTTCAAGCGCCTCTTCGGCCTTGTTCTGGTGTAGTAGGAGTCGGCCCTGGCTGGCTTTTATCCAGTACCACCACGGTGCGGACACAGGGGCATCTGACGGGACAATGCGGTCCAAGATTTCCCGGGCACGGTCAAACTCGCCACGCTCGATCAGCGTATCCGCGAAGAAAGCTGCCGTGAACGGACGGCAAGTATCGAGATGCGCGCCGTCACAGAGCTGAAGTGATTCTTCCGCTGCAGCCTTGGCCTCGGCCAGTTGGCCTCGGCGATGCCAGGCCAAACACTGGAGTCCTGTGGCCACTGCCACGGCCGGGGTCATCTTCCGCCGTCGCGCATCAGCCAGGGCTGCGTCAAGAGTTGGAAGTGTCGCGCAGTCATCAGCAACAATAAGGAGCCAACACGCTCCGGCGAACGCTTCGCTACCATTGGCATGACTGATGAACGCGTCCCCTGCCAACGCGCGGCGTACCCGCTGCAGTGCCTGATCAGTCGCTAGCAAGGCGATCGCAGTGTGCCAACCGATCATGGCATCGAGAGACCGTCCGCCAGGACCGTGCGGAGGCCGATAGCTGGCGAGCTTTTCGATAAGAGCATCGCCCATTTTGTGCAGGCCCGCATCAGATGCTGTCACATTGATGAGGCTGGACTGCAACTGGCAGCGCAGATCCTCCGAGTGAGGGCCAAGTTCATCGATCGCCCGCTCATAAAGCGATACGGCTTCACGCCCACGGCCGAGCCAGAAATAAACGCTCCCCAACATATCTACAAGAATCGCTCGCCCTTCGGAATCCCGGGTTTCATTCAGCGCCTGACTCAGGTACCGTTCCGCTTTCTTCATGTCAACCATTTGAGCGATGGCTCCAGCCTCACGAAGCAAGGATGCTCGCTCACCGACGTCGGGTGGTTCTGCCAGGGCCCGCTCAAGATAGGGAAATGTGGCTTGCGGGGCACCTCTGCTGTAAGCATGCCGCGCAGCTTCGACCAGCACTTTGACGGTGTCGGGGTCACCCGCAGGAATCGTCCTCAGAAGGTGGGCGGCAATGCGTTCGGGATCTGCGCCGTTTTGAGCGAGGAGTTCGGCGGCACGTTGGTGTGCGTCCACTCGCCGGGTTATGGTCAGACCGTCATACACTGCGGCGCGCACCATTGGATGGACGAAGGTCAACCGGTAAGGTCGCTCGGTCTGATCTTTGATTGTGTCGATATGTAGAATCTCTCGCTCCTCTAGAGCAACGGCGTCCGCGAGAATCTGATGCGGATCTTGCTCGTTCATGGCTGCCACCAGCGATACTTCAGCGCCGTCTCCCAAAACGGCGGTCGCGTAGGCCAACTGGACTGCAGAAGGTGATAGTCCAGTAAGCCGAGCTGCCACCAACTGCGCTACGGCCTTGGGCCCCAATTCGGCAACCCGCACCGCATTATCCGTCGTCGCCTGCATCCCCTGCGCTGCCAAAACTCGCACCAGCTCACGCAGCAGCAAGGGATTTCCCTTGCTCGCTTCATGACAGGCTACGGCAAACTGTCCATCAATCGCACCGGAGAACGTCCCTGCCAACAGTCTTGCAGTTCCCTCACTGCTTAGCGGATTTGGCCGAAGCACTACCGCCTCGGCTGCAATTAGCTTTATTAGCCGTTCGTCTGCGAGCTCTTCCCCGCTGCGCACAGCGCATGCCAGTAGCACGCCTATCTCCGGCATTCTGGGGATCAGATATGCCAAGAAGCGCAAACTCGGCACATCGCACCACTGAAGGTCATCTATCAATAGAACCAGGGATTTTTCTTGGACCGCATTGGCTACTAGCCAAAACAAGCCATGCAGCACAGCGAAATCTCCAACTTCCTCCGCCTCGGCGTCGAATGTGAAAATCCCCCGCGCCCGGCTTGCTGGCCCTTGCCATAGCGTCTCGGCCCGATAGCCATCTGCATTATTAATCGTCGGCTCGAACAGTTGTCGCACCACCCCGAATGCGAAGTCTCGTTCCAGTTCCGACCCCCGAGCATGCATCACCCCCACTTCGCGCTCCTCGGCCGCCTTTCGCAGAGCCCTTAGCAATTGGCTCTTCCCGATGCCCGCGGGCCCCTTGACCATCAAGATCCCACCTACGCCCGCAACCAGGTCCTCAACCAGCTCAGCAATCACCGTCTCCTCGCCCTCGCGCTCCACCAATCCCCATGATGAGTCCGTCATTCCGTCAGTCTGCGCCTGTCAACGAGAGCAGTCAAAACTTCCATTGCCCACTTATCCATTCTGAACTGTGCAGGTGGGAGGCCGTGGACAGCGGCGAACGCCATGCGACTCGGCAGGCCAGCTCCTTGACCACCCGATGTGATCGTCTGCCCGTCGCGTAACGGGAGAGCCACAGGAGGTGTTCGAGACGCGTGACGAAACACGGTCTGCTGTACCTCGCCGTCCCCGACCTCCGCGGCAATTTGTTGTGGATCTCGGCCGCGTGGCCCGGGGCTCCAGCGAGCTGGCCGCCGCTCGTCGCGACAAGGACATCGTTCGACTGCGCGAGGCTCCGCGCCATGAAGGACCTGGGATCACCAAGTTGGAAACGATTCCCCACGAACCGGAGTCGCCATCGGACGACGAGCCACCCGCGTGCATCCAATCGCATCGTCCCAGAAGGAATCGAACCGCATCCTCAGCCGCGAGCGCGCCCCCAACGAGCACGGTGCCAGCGGGGCGACGCGGAGGTGTCGGGGCTGACGTTCAGACTCACCTGACTTGCTCGCCCACGCCAGCCGAGCCGCCGGGGTGCAAGCGGGCGGACGGCTAGGTCGTTTCCTTCGGATCACCTCGCCGACCAAATGAAGATGGCGGCGATGTGGAGTCCGGCGAGGTAGACGGTGGCGGTCTTGTCGTAGC
>NZ_JBEYVS010000097.1:0-6842 GCF_040644095.1 Streptomyces sp. NPDC047028 | reverse complement strand
GGGCCGGACACGACGATCGACATCGGTCCGTTCACAGCCGCGATGCCCGTGCCGTCCGGCAACACGGCCCGTACCTCGTCCTCGGTCGCCTGCACAGCGGCCATCGCGCCCCCCGAAGGGAGCTGCTGCATCAGCCGGCCACGAGCAGCGACCAGCTTCGCCGCGTCCTCCAGGGACCACAGACCCGCCACATGCGCGGCAGCCAGCTCACCGATGGAGTGCCCGGCCAGTACGTCGGGCCGTACCCCCCACGCCTGAAGCAACCGGAAGAGGGCGACTTCCAGGGCGAACAGCGCCGGCTGCGTGAAGCCCGTCTCGTCCAGCCCCTCTCCGCCGAACATCACGTCCTTCAGCGGACGTTCGAGATGCGCATCCAGACCAGTGCACACCTCGTCCAGCGCGGCGGCGAACACCGGGAACGCGTCGTACAGCTCCCGCCCCATCCCGGCCCTCTGGCTCCCCTGCCCCGTGAACAGGAACGCCACGGAACCGGCCGCGACCGCCGGAATCTCCCGCTCGGCCACCGCCGCCAGCCCAGCCAGCAACCCCTCACGGTCACCCGCCACCACACCCGCCCGGTAGGCGAACGCAGCGCGTCGGGAGACGAGGGAAGCGGCGATGTTGGTGGAGTCCAGCTCCGGGTGGGCGGTGGCGAAGTCGAGCAGGCGGGCGGCCTGGGCGCGGACGGCCTCGGCGGACTTGCCGGACACGATCCAGGGGAGGACCGGCAGGCGGCGGGCCGAGGAGTCCGGCTCGGCCGGGGTCTCGGCGGGAGCCTCCTCGATGATCACGTGGGCGTTGGTCCCGCTGATACCGAACGAGGAGACACCGGCCCGCCGTACCCGCTGCTCCCCCGCCTTCCACGGCTGGGCCTCGGTCAGCAGCTCCACCTCCCCCGCCGACCAGTCGACGTGGGAGGACGGAGCATTGACGTGCAGGGTCTGCGGCAACTGCTCGTGGCGCAGGGCCAGCACCATCTTGATGATCCCGGCGACACCGGCCGCCGCCTGCGTGTGGCCCAGGTTGGACTTGATGGACCCCAGCCACAGCGGCGCGCCCTCGACACGGTCCTGCCCGTAAGTCGCCAGCAGGGCCTGCGCCTCGATCGGGTCGCCCAGCTTGGTGCCCGTACCGTGCGCCTCCACCACGTCGACCTGCTGCGGAGTGAGCCGCGCGGCAGCCAGCGCCTGCTTGATCACTCGCTGCTGGGACGGACCGTTCGGGGCCGTAAGCCCGTTACTCGCACCGTCCTGGTTGATCGCCGAGCCCCGCACCACCGCGAGGACGTGGTGTCCGTTGCGGCGGGCGTCGGACAGCTTCTCCAGGACGAGCATGCCGGCGCCCTCGCCCCAGCCGGTGCCGTCGGCGGCCTCCGCGAACGGCTTGCACCGGCCGTCCGGGGCCAGCCCACGCTGGCGGCTGAAGCCGACGAAGGTCTCGGGTGTCGCCATCACGGTCACGCCGCCCGCGAGGGCCAGGGTGCACTCACCGCTGCGCAGCGCCTGCGCGGCCATGTGGACCGTGACCAGGGAGGACGAGCAGGCCGTGTCGACGGTGACCGCCGGGCCTTCGAGGCCGAGGACGTAGGCGACGCGGCCCGAGGCGACGCTGCCGGAACTGCCGGTGCCGAGGTATCCCTCCAGGTCGGCCGGGTATCCGTTGAGCCGGATGCCGTAGTCGTTGTACATGACGCCGGCGAAGACACCGGTGGCGCTGCCGCGCACGGTGGCCGGGTCGATGCCGGCCCGCTCGAACGCCTCCCAGGAGGTTTCCAGCAGCAGCCGGTGCTGCGGGTCGGTCGCGAGGGCCTCGCGCGGGCTGATCCCGAAGAACGCGGGGTCGAACTCGGCGGCCTGGCCGAGGAATCCGCCGTGTCGGGCGTAGGTCTTGCCGACGGCCTCCGGGTCCGGGTCGTACAGGCCGGCCACGTCCCAGCCGCGATCCGTGGGCAGAGAGGTGATCGCGTCACCGCCGGCCGCCAGCAACTGCCAGAGGTCGTCAGGTGAGTTGACGCCTCCGGGGTAACGGCAGGCCATGCCGACGATGGCGATCGGCTCGTCCGCGGGGGCGGCCGAGGTGACCGTGCTGCCGGAATCCGCCCCCGACTCCGGTTCGGCACCAACGAGTTCGGCCAGCAGGTGGTCGGCGACCGCGCCGGGGCTCGGGTAGTCGAAGACGAGTGTGGCGGGCAGTCGTACGCCTGCCTCGGCGGAGAGCGCGTTGCGGAACTCGACGGCGGTGAGCGAGTCGAAGCCCAGCTCGGTGAAGGCCGCGTCGGTGGCTACGGCATGGGCGCCGGAGAACCCGAGCACCGCGGCCACGTGCTTGCGGGCCAGGTCCAGCACCAGTTCGCGGCGGGCCGGGGTGTCGGGCAGGGCGGCCAGCCGGTCCTGGAGGGAGTTGCCGGTCGTTCCCGCCGCGGCCGGGGTGAGGGACGCGCGGCGTGCACGGCGGGAGCGCGGCCGTACGACGTCGCGCAGGAGGGCCGGCACGTCCGACGTGCCTTCCCAGGCCCGCAGGTTGAGCTTGATCGGGACGAGATGGGCACGGTGCTCGGCGGCTGCCAGCGCCGCGTCGAACAGGGCGATCCCTTCCTCGGCCGTGATGGCCTCGACCCCGGCGCGTGCCATGCGGTCGAGGTCGGTGTCGGTGAGTCCGGCGCCCATGCCTCCGGCGTCGGGCGCCCACAGTCCCCAGCCGAGCGACAGGGCAGGCAGTCCCTGGTCCCGGCGCTGTACGGCGAGTGCGTCCAAGTAGGCATTGGCAGCCGCGTAGTTGGCCTGACCGATGCCGTCGAAGCTGCCGGCGGCGGAGGAGAACAGGACGAAGGCCCCGAGGTCCCGGTCAGCCGTCAGCTCGTGCAGGTGCCGGGCGGCATCCGCCTTGGGTGCCCATACGCCGGCCAGGCGCTCCGGGGTGAGATGCGTGACGGTGGTGTCGTCGAGGACCCCCGCGGTGTGCAGGACGGCGGTGATGTCCGGGTGGGCGTCCAGCAGCCGCGCGACCGCGTTCCGGTCGGAGACGTCACAGGCCTCGACGGCCACGGTGGCACCCAAGTCGGTCAGTTCCGCCACGAGTTCCGTGGCGCCGGGCGCCGCAGAACCGCGTCGGCTGGTGAGCAGCAGGCTGCGCACGCCGTGCCGGGTGACGAGGTGGCGGGCGACGAGCGCGCCGAGTCCTCCGGTGCCGCCGGTGACGAGGGTGGTGCCGGTGGGCGGCCACACGGGGGCGGCCCGGTCGGCCGCGTCAGTGGTGTCAGCCGTGAGGCGGGCCGCGGTGAACGCGACGCCGTCGTAGGCGAGTTCGGGTTCCAAGGTGGGGATGCGCTCCGGGAGTTCCGTGTTCGTGTCCAGGAGCACGATCCGGCCCGGCTGCTCGGCCTGGGCCGCCCGTGCCAGGGCGCGCACCGCCGACTGGTCGGGGTCGGTGAGCGCGTCGTGCGTGACGACGAGCAGCGGTTCCTGTCCCTCCAGGCGGTCCTGGAGCTGCGGGAGCAGGCCGGCGGCGTTGCCGGCGTGCAGCACGCTGTACGAGGCGGTGGGCTCGGTCTCCCGGGTGGTGACCGGCGTCCAGTCGATCCGGTAGAGATCACGGGCGGCACCGGTCCCGGCACCGGCCACGGCCACGGGCCGCAGGACCAGCGTCCCCACCGTGGCGACCGGCGTCCCGGTGGGATCGGCGAGGTCCAGCCGGTGTCCGGCGCCTTCCTTCGTGATCCGCACCCGCAGGGCGGTGGCGCCGGACGCATGCAGGGTGACGTCGGACCAGGAGAAGGGCAGCTCGGCCCGTGAACCGTTGTCGGAGGGCCACAGTCCGATGGCGTGCAGGGAGGCGTCGAGCAGGGCCGGGTGGATGCCGTAGCCGTCGGTGTCGGTGCCGTCGGGCAGGGCGAGTTCGGCGTAGACGGTGGTGCCGTCCGTCGAGCGCCAGGCGGTGGTCACGCCCTGGAACAGGGGGCCGTACTCCAGGCCGGCCGCGGCCAGTTCGTCGTAGAGGCTCGTGGTGTCGACCGGTTCGGCGCCGGCCGGCGGCCAGGCGGTGCCGAGGTCGGCGGGTCCGGCGGGTACGGCGTCCTGGGCGGACAGGGTGCCTTCCGCGTGCAGCGTCCAGGTGTCCTGGCCCTCGGGGCGGGAGTGCACGGTGACGGCGGGCTCGTCACCCTCGCCCACGCGCACCCGCAGGTCCACCGCACAGTCGGCCGGTACGACGAGGGGGGAGTGCAGGGTCAGGTCGCGGACCGTGCCCCGGCCGACCTCGTCACCGGCACGGACCGCGATCTCCACGAGCGCGGCGCCGGGCACGATCACGGTGCCGTCGACCGCGTGCTCGGCCAGCCACGGGTGCGCGGCCTGGGACAGCCGACCCGTGAACAACACCCCGTCACTGTCCGGCAGTTCGACCATCGCGCCCAGCAGGGGGTGCCCGGCGGTAGCGACTCCGGCGCCCTGGACGTCGCCCACCCGGGTCGCCGGGATCGCGGGCCAGTACGTCTCGTGCTCGAAGGGGTAGGTGGGCAGGTCGACTGCCTGCCGGCCCGGCGCGAAGTAGGCGGTCCAGTCGACCTCCGGGAGCCGGGTGAGCGCCTCGACGAGGGCCTGCGGCTCGGAGCGGTCCCGGCGCAGCGTCGCGACCGGTGTCGCCTCCGTGCCGGTGTCGGCGGCCATCGCGGTGAGCACGGCGTCGGGGCCGAGTTCGAGGAAGGTGCCGATGCCCTGGCCGTCGAGGGTGGTGACGGCGTCGGCGAACCGGACGGCTTCACGGACATGGCGGACCCAGTAGGAGGGCCGGGAGAGGTCGTCGTACGAGACCGTCGTGCCCGTCAGCGTCGAGACGATCGGCAAGACCGGCTCGTCGTAGGTGAGCTGGGCGGCGATCTGCTCGAACTCGGCGAGCATCGGCTCCATGAGGGGCGAGTGGAAAGCGTGGCTCACGGTGAGCTTCTTCGCCTTACGGCCTTCACCGATGAAGTGGCTGACAACCGAGTTCACACCCGCTTCCGGGCCGGACACGACGATCGACATCGGTCCGTTCACAGCCGCGATACCGGTGCCGTCCGGCAACACCGCCCGCACCTCGTCCTCGGTCCCCTGCACGGCAGCCATCGCGCCCCCCGAAGGGAGCTGCTGCATCAGCCGCCCACGAGCAGCGACCAGCCTCGCCGCGTGCTCCAGCGACCACAGCCCCGCCACATGCGCGGCAGCCAGCTCACCGATCGAATGCCCGGCCAGCACATCCGGCCGCACACCCCAGAACTCCAGCAACCGGAACAGGGCGACTTCCAGGGCGAACAGCGCCGGCTGCGTGAAGCCCGTCTCGTCCAGCCCCTCACCCCCGAACATCACACCCTTCAGCGGACGTTCGAGATGCGCATCCAGCGCACCGCACACCTCGTCCAGCGCGGCGGCGAACACCGGGAAGGCCTCATACAGCTCCCGTCCCATCCCGGCCCGCTGGCTCCCCTGCCCCGTGAACAGGAACGCCACGGAACCGGCCGTGCTGGACGGCGGGACCGTCCCGTCGGCGATCGCCGTCAGCCCGGCGAGCAGCGTTTCCCGGTCGGCCGCGACCACGGCGGCGCGGTGGGTGAACGCCGAGCGCTGAGTGGTCAGGGAGTAGGCGACGTCCGCCGGATCGGTGTCGGCTCCGGTTCCCTCGCCGAGGGCGGTCAGGAGTCGTACGGCCTGTTCGCGCGCCGCGGTGGCGGTCCGGCCGGAGACGATCCAGGGCACGACCGGCAGGGCGGCCGGTGCCTCGGAAACCGTCGGCTCCTCGGCCGGGGCTTCCTCCACGATGACGTGGGCGTTGGTCCCGCTGATACCGAAGGAGGAGACGCCGGCGCGCCGGGTCCGCTCCCCCGCCTCCCAGGGCCGGGCCTCGGTCAGCAGCTCCACCGCACCCGCTGACCAGTCCACGTGCGTGGACGGAGCGTCGACGTGCAGCGTGCGGGGCAGTTCCTCGTGGCGCAGGGAGAGGACCATCTTGATGATCCCGGCGACGCCGGCCGCGGCCTGGGTGTGCCCCAGGTTGGACTTGATCGAGCCGAGCCACAGCGGCGAGTCCGGGGTCCGCTCCTGGCCGTAGGTCGCGAGCAGCGCCTGCGCCTCGATCGGGTCGCCGAGCTTCGTACCGGTGCCGTGCGCCTCGACGGCGTCCACGTCGGCCGGCGCCAGTCCCGCCGCCGCGAGGGCCTGCTTGATGACGCGCTGCTGGGCGGGGCCGTTGGGGGCGGTCAGGCCGTTGCTGGCGCCGTCCTGGTTGACGGCGGAGCCACGGACCGCGGCGAGCACGCGGTGGCCGTTCCGCCGTGCGTCGGAGAGCCGCTCCAGGACGAGGACGCCCACGCCCTCGCCCCAGCCGGTGCCGTCGGCCACCTCGGCGAACGGCTTGCAGCGGCCGTCGGCCGCCAGGCCGCGCTGGCGGCTGAAGTCCACGAAGGTGTCGGGGGTGGCCATCACGGTGACACCGCCGGCCAGGGCGAGCGTGCACTCGCCGCCCCTGAGAGCCTGCGCCGCCAGGTGCACGGCGACCAGGGACGACGAGCAGGCGGTGTCGACCGTGACGGCCGGTCCCTCCAGGCCCAGGGCGTAGGAGACCCGGCCGGAGGCGATGCTGCCGCCGACGCCCATGAAACCCTCGGTGTCATGGTGGGCGGAGCGTTCCAGGACGGTGGCGTAATCGTGGTACATGACGCCGGTGAAGACGCCGGTGGCGCTGCCTCGCACCCCGGCCGGGTCGATGCCGGCCCGCTCGAACGCCTCCCACGAGGTCTCCAGCAGCAGCCGGTGCTGCGGGTCCATGGCGAGCGCCTCGCGCGGGCTGATCCCGAAGAACGCGGGGTCGAA
>NZ_JBEYVS010000096.1:0-7000 GCF_040644095.1 Streptomyces sp. NPDC047028 | reverse complement strand
AGCGTCGCCAGCATCTCCCGCACATTCGTCAGCTGCGCGTTGATCGAGTCGCGCCGGTTGGTCAGCGCGGCCAGCTCCCGCTCTGATTCCGAGCGTCCACGGCATCACGACGCCGAACTTCCACACGTAGATCCCCACGAGCACCCCCACGACCACCAGGCCGATCGCCGTCAACGTGATGTTGCGGCGCCGCACCTTCGGATCGAGAGCCCGCTGGGCCACCTCGGTGACCTTGCGTTTGGTCCAGCGGAGCACGAGCTGCGCCCAGACGAACTCGGTCGCCCAGATCGCCATGCCGCCGAAGATCACCACCCAGCCCGGACCCGGGAGCGGCAGCATGACGACGCCGGCCGCCACGACCGCGAGGCCGACCACGAAGACGCCGACCTGCCAGCTCAGGTGCAGCAGACGGCGGGCCTTGATGAATTCCGGCGCCCTGGACCCGAGCGCCCGCTCAGTGCGCTCCCCGTCCGCCTCCGCCTTGTTCGGTGCCACGGCGACCTCCCGTGGCTCGTCACTCCCCGTATTCATACGGCGAAACCCTACCGGAGTGAATCAGTCACTGAAATGGTCGTAGGTCACGTACGAGTTCTCGGCCGGAAGAGTTACGTAAACGCACGCAAAACCCTCAGAGGGGTTTACAACGGCACCGTAGGTGGCATGTCGATTTCGCCGACGTGCGAATCCCCGAGCGCACACTGAGCGAAAGGCCCTGGCGCTTATGAACACCACGGTCAGCTGCGAGCTGCACCTGCGCCTCGTTGTGTCGAGCGAGTCCTCCCTGCCTGTCCCCGCAGGCCTGCGGTACGACACGGCCGACCCCTACGCCGTGCACGCCACCTTCCACACCGGAGCCGAGGAGACCGTCGAGTGGGTGTTCGCCCGCGACCTCCTCGCCGAGGGGCTTCACCGGCCCACCGGCACCGGCGACGTCCGCGTCTGGCCCTCACGCAGTCATGGTCAGGGCGTCGTGTGCATCGCCCTCAGCTCCCCGGAGGGTGAGGCTCTGCTCGAGGCCCCGGCGCGGGCCCTGGAGTCCTTCCTGAAGCGAACGGACGCGGCCGTGCCGCCCGGCACGGAACACCGGCATTTCGATCTTGATCAGGAGCTCTCGCACATCCTGGCGGAGAGCTAGGCCGCGGCCGCCCCAAGCCGCCCGGCGCCGTCCACTCGGGGAGACGGCTCGGGCCAGGACAATCTCATACCGGATTGACCGACGCCGTCACTGTGAGTGGTCACGGGGCGGCGTCGGTGTGTGCCGGTCTCCCTGGGCCCGGTGTCCGGGGACGCCTGCCGCCGACGGGGTGTCGCTACCATCGGCCTGCATCGGCGGGCGTTCGCCCGAACCTCAGGCCAGGGAGCGAAACGTGCTGATCACCCACGACACCCGGTGCGCACTCGACACTGTGGTGGATCTGGTGAACACCGTGCCGGAGGACGACACGGCGGCCGACGGGCTGGCCGACGTCGCGGACCTCGCGGACTTCGTACGAAACCACGAGATCAGCGATGTCGGAGTGCTCGGCGAGTTCGATCTCTCCGGGGTGCGCGAGGTGCGCGGGCGCTTCGCCTCGATCTTCGCCGCGCCGGACGCGCGCGAGGCGGCCGGCATGATCAACGACCTCGTCGCCGCCGCCGGTACCACCCCCCGCCTCACGGACCACGACGGCTACGACTGGCACGTGCACTACTTCGCGCCCGGCGCCTCCGTGGCCGACCACCTCGCCGCCGACTGCGGGATGGCGCTCGCGTTCTTCGTGGTCGCCGGGGAGCAGGAGCGGCTGCGGCGCTGTGAGGCACCGGACTGCCGCCGCGCCTTCGTCGACCTCTCACGCAACCGTTCCCGCCGCTACTGCGACAGCCGGACCTGCGGGAACCGGCTGCACGTGGCCGCCTACCGGGCGCGCCGCAAGGAGGCGGCCGGCTGAGGCGGCTGACGGGGCCGGGCCGACGCCGGTCCCGGCGGGTGGCGCCGGGACGGACGTGTACGTCTCACAGCCAGAGCAGATCGTGCAGCGCGGCCGCGAGGAGCAGACACCCGATCACCGCAAGGAAGATCATCAGCGGTGGCTGGGAAAGGGCGAAGAGGCACCCGCGCGGCTCGTCCTTCGGCGGCGCGGCCTCGCTCTCGGTCGTGTCCAGCATCTCGCCGTGATGATGACCCACCCGGGCCCCCGGGCGCGATCAACACGCACGTAACGTGCGGGAGTTCGTCGAATTCAGCAGCGAGCCGTCCGTGTCGCTTCGGGTTGTGAACGGTTCCGGCCGACGGGGAGATCACCTATGTCGTTTCCGCGCGTCAAGCCCCAGGACCGGTCATATCCCGTGCTTCTTGAGGATGGCCTCGATGTCGCTGAAGTCGTCGCCGGACCCGCCGGCGCGGGGCGACGGGGCAGGCCGGGCCGCGGGACGGCTGCCCTGTCCCAGCGAGGGCGCCGAGGCCGTGGGTGCCACCGCGTCGGAACCACCGCGCTCCGCCGCTCTCCGCTCGGCGCGGGTGCCCCCGCCCCGCCGGCGCTCGACCGCCCTGGTGGTCATGAACAGCAGCCAGGCCACGCCCAGCACACCGAAGCCCGCCCAGGCGGTGGGGCTGAAGGCGGTGTCGGCGAGCCAGCCGACGACCCCGGTCATGACCAGGCCGACGGGCACGAGCGCGTACGCCGCGATGCGGGCCGCGGACAGGAATCGCTTGCGGTAGGCCGTGACCACCGCGATGCCCAGGCCCGCCGCGGACACGGCGGAGCAGACGGTCTCGGCAATCATCCGGTCCTCCTGGCGGTCCGGGCGGGTGCGCGGCCGGGCCGGCAGCGCTTCGTCCCTTCCATCCTGCACCGTCCGTTCCCCGCGATGCCATGCCTCGCCGCGACATCAGGGAGATCTCCGGGTCGCCTCCTCCTCGGGTGCCGGTCGACACCGGTGTCCTTGCGTCCCGATTGGGTCGCCCGCGTCCGGCCTGGAAGACTGGGGGCATGAGCGACTCCTCCCCCGCGGGCACAGAGCCCGTCGTCCTCGACGTGTGGTGCGAACTCCAGTGCCCCGACTGCCGCAGCGCCCTGGCCGACGTCAGCGCCCTGCGCGCCCGGTACGGCGACCGGCTGGAGCTGCGGCTGCGGCACTTCCCGCTGGAGAAGCACGAGCACGCGTTCGCCGCCGCGCAGGCCGCCGAGGAGGCCCTGGAACAGGGCAAGGGCTGGCCCTACGTGGAGGCGGTGCTGGCGCGGGTCGAGGAGCTGGACCGTAAGGGGGAACCCCTGCTGGTCGAGGTGGCCCGGGAACTGGGGCTGGACGCCGAGGAGTTCGACACCGCGCTGATCGACGGCCGGCACATCCTGATCGTCGACGCCGACCAGGCCGAGGGCAAGGCGATCGGCGTCACCGGCACGCCGACGTACGTGATCGGCGGGGAACGTCTGGACGGCGGCAAGAGCCAGGAGGGGCTGCGCGAGCGCGTCGAGGAGATCGCCGACCGGCTGCTCGCCGGACAGGCCTGAGCCTGGACCTCCTCGGCACGCCCAGCGGTCAGACCAGGTGCTTCAGCAGGGAGTACTGGATCGTCTCGTAGCCGAGCGAGTCGTAGAGCCGCTCGGCCGGGGTGTTGCCGGCGAACACGTTGAGCCCGAGGAATCCGAGTCCGGCCTCCACGGTCTGGCGTTCGGCGAGCAGCATCAGCGTCCGGCCGTGCCCCCGGCCCCGGTGGGCGGCGTCGGCCTCGACGTCGAAGACGAACCCCTCGCCGTCCCGCAGGTCCAGGGCCAGCCACAGGTGGCCGACCCTGGTCCCCTCGTGCTCCAGGACGCTGAAGCGCATGCCGTCGGTCCCGAGCCCCCGCGGCAGCATCCGCTCGTGGTCCCGGCGGGCCTTCTCCCGGGCCGCCTCCTCGGGCAGGCCCCGTTCCGTCCAGGTCCGGGCGTAGTGCTCGCTCTCGTACTCCTGCCAGGCGCCGAACTCCTCCGGTGTCATGGGCCGGGCCCGGCTGCCCGGGGGCAGTGCGGGCGGGACGGCGCCGAGGGACTTGCGCATGCCGCGGTTGGTGACGACGTAGCCGAGCGCCCGGACCAGGCGCAGCGCCGGTTCCGCGTCCCCCGGCACCACGGTGCCGATCCGGGTGCAGCCCCAGCCGCGGGCCACCTCCTCGGCGGCGAGCGCGGCCACCGTGGCCCTGCCCCGGCCGCGGTCGGGTTCGTCGATCCGCAGGGCGATGATCCGGGCGACCGAGTCGCCGAGCGACGCGGACGTGCCGAGGTGGATCGCGCCCACGGGACGGCTGTTGACGCACACCTGGAAATGCCGCGACAGGGTGCCGTCGGCGGCGCGCTGGAGCGGCTCGGTCGGCCGCAGGGTCGTGGTCATCACAGGTGTTCTACCCAACCCCGGGCCGCAGACCGACCGGATACCGCGATCTCCGGGGTGTCTCCGGGGGCCCGGGAACGGCCCTCAGGGGTCGAGGTCCGCCCCTGCCTGTTCGTCGAAGACGCGCATCGCCTTCGCGGTCACCGGTCCCGGCACGCCCGGGAGTTCACGGCCGTCGATCCGGTGCACGGCCTGGACGTCCCGGAGGGTGGAGGTCAGGAAGACCTCGTCGGCGCGCGCCAGCACGTCCAGTGGCAGGTCGGTCTCCTTCGCGCCGGTCCACTCGACGGTCAGCGCGCGGGTGATGCCGGGCAGGCAGCCAGAGACGACCGGCGGAGTGTGGATCTCGCCGTCCAGGACGACGAAGACGTTCGAACCGGTGCCCTCGCAGAGCCGCCCGACGGTGTTGCCGAACAGCGCCTCGGAGGCGCCGTGCTCGTGGGCGCGGGCGAGGGCGACCACGTTCTCGGCGTACGAGGTGGTCTTCAGGCCGGTGAGGGCGCCCCGCTCGTTGCGCGTCCAGGGCACGGTGATCACGGCGGTGGTGTCCGGCCGGCGGGTGGTTGCGCCGAGGGCGACGACCAGGGTCGGGCCGTGCTCGCCCCGGTCGGAGCCGAGCGGGCCGTGGCCCCCGGTGTAGGTGATGCGCAGCCGGCCGAGCGGCATCGGGTTGGCTTCGAGCACCGCCGTACAGGCGCGCCGGACCTCGTCGTGGTCCGGGTCGGGCAGGCCGAGGCCGCGGGCGGAGCGGGTCAGCCGGTCGAGGTGCCGGGTGAGCGCGAAGGGGCTGCCGTGGGCCGCCTTCACCGTCTCGAAGATGCCGTCACCCACGGTCAGTCCGTGGTCGAACACGGAGACACGGGCGGACTCCACGTCCCGCAGCCCGCCGTCCAGCCAGATCTTCACCGGTCCATCCCTCGCTGTTCGCCGTCGTCGTACGCACCCGACGCTACCGCGAGCAGCCGGGACGCCTTCAGTTCGGTCTCCCGCCACTCCCCCTCGGGGTCGGATCCCCAGGTGATGCCGGCGCCGGTGCCGAAGCGGAGCAGGCCGGCCTCGCGGTCGATCCAGAAGGTGCGGATGCCGACGGCCAGCTCACCGGTGCCGCGGTCGGCGTCCACCCAGCCGACACCGCCGCAGTACGGGCCGCGCGGCACGGGTTCCAGGGCGTCGATGATCCGCAGGGCGCTGGACTTGGGCGCGCCGGTGACCGAGCCGGGCGGGAAGGCGGCGGCGAGGAGTCCGGGCCAGCCGGCGTCGGAGCGCAGCTCACCGCGGACGGTGGAGACGAGGTGGACCAGGCCCGGGTGTTTCTCTACGGCGCACAGGTCGGGGACGCCGACGCTGCCGGTGACGCAGACCCGCCCGAGATCGTTGCGGACCAGGTCCACGATCATCACGTTCTCGGCGTAGTCCTTCTCCAGGAGGTCCTCCTCGGTGCGCCCGGTGCCCTTGATGGGGCCGGACTCGACGGTGCGGCCGTCCCTGCGCAGGAACAGCTCGGGCGAGGCGGTGGCGATCTCGACGCCATGTCCGGGCAGCCGGATCGTGCCGGCGTACGGCGCCGGGTTGCCGCGGGCGAGCAGCGCGGTGAGGGCGTCCACGTCGGCGTCGGGGGCGACGGGGGCGGCGAGCACGCGGCAGAGGTTGGCCTGGTAGACCTCGCCGGCCGCGATGTGCTCGCGGACGCGGTGGACTCCGGCGGTGTACGCGGCCCGGTCCAGGGACGACGTCCAGGCGTCGACGGCCGGTCCGTGCCAGCCGCCGGGCACCGGGGCGGGCACGGGCTGCTTCCGTACGTCCGCGAAACGTGCGCAGGTCAGGCCGCCCTCGAAGTCCGCGGCGACGGCCCAGAAGCCGGTGGAGTCCAGGGCGGCGGGATCGCTGGTGACGTCGAGGAGGCCGGTGGCGACGCGGCCGCCGAAGCGGGCCAGGGGCGGCAGGCTCAAGGGCCGGGACGGGAGGTCGAGCACGTGGTCGAGTGTAGGTCGGGTGTCCGGCATGTGGTCATGGCGCCGCCCTCGGCCGGCCGTGACCGGGGCCTCCGTCGGATGCAGCGCAGCACGCTGCGTAAACGCGTTTTTGTGCTGGCCCGGGAATCCGCTAGAGTTCAACACGTCGCCGGGACGCGCAAGCGGACCGAAACGACAGGCGGACGTAGCTCAGTTGGTAGAGCGCAACCTTGCCAAGGTTGAGGTCGCGAGTTCGAGCCTCGTCGTCCGCTCGAAGGAAGAAGGGGTCTTCCCGATCCCCTACACTCCTGGTGGAGTGGCCGAGAGGCGAGGCAACGGCCTGCAAAGCCGTCTACACGGGTTCAAATCCCGTCTCCACCTCCAAGGACGATTAGCTCAGCGGGAGAGCGCTTCCCTGACACGGAAGAGGTCACTGGTTCAATCCCAGTATCGTCCACTGAAGCCCCCGGGCTTCCACCCGCGCGATTAGCTCAGCGGGAGAGCGCTTCCCTGACACGGAAGAGGTCACTGGTTCAATCCCAGTATCGCGCACGCACAGCCCGTGACCGTGTGGTCACGGTCCCGAGGACGATTAGCTCAGCGGGAGAGCGCTTCCCTGACACGGAAGAGGTCACTGGTTCAATCCCAGTATCGTCCACACACCCAGGAGCCCCCGGCCGTCTCGTACGGCCGGGGGC
>NZ_JBEYVS010000095.1:0-7476 GCF_040644095.1 Streptomyces sp. NPDC047028 | reverse complement strand
ACCCACCCCACTCAGACCCCCGCCCGGCGGGCCGCCCAAGCCCCCCTCGACCCCGCCCGCCGGCCCGGCCCCGAAGCAGCCCGAAACCCACCACAAACCACACACACCAACACACACCAACCCCCTGGAGCTCCCCCTGCGTCGGCCTCTCGCCATTACCAGGCAGTCGGACACCTCGTGCCACGGCGACCACCCCCTCAGAGGCGAGAACCGGCAGCTCAAACGAGCGATGTTTATCTCCGCATCGCTCCACGCCATCGCCTTCCGCGCCCACTGCAACCTCTGCCGAGCTGAAGGCAGAACCCTCACCCAGACCGCCCGCCGGGCACCGTGTGGGCCCGTTCGCCATGTTCCGTGACGGAATCTTCCACACCAGAATCGCTGGACGAATGCATTTGTCGGCGCAGGTCCTCTCCGAGGCGGGATGCGGACGATGCTGTCGGAGAGGAGCTATACAGCCTTGTCGATGCGTTCGATGGGGGCGGAGCGAGGCGCATCGCGTGGGCGCGTCCCCGTTCAGCGAGAGCAGCGTAGACCGGCGCTCACCCAGGCCACCTGGGTCTCAGGGCGCCTGGGCTTGCTCTATCCGCATCACATGTCGACCGACCAGCCGGCTCGCAAAGTCATGGCAACCTTGAACGGACCCGTCGCGCCGGAAGCGGCCACCGCAAGGGCGTTCCTAGGATCTTACTACTTGACGTATATGTACTGGTCGAAATAGTAACACCTGACCGTAGGGTCTCCGGGCAGCCAATTATACCGGTGGTGCCATGCAGCACCGGGGTATTCAGAGAAGTCAGTACATCCTCCGTTTATTCCACCCTCATAGCCGGCGCCGGGGTGTTTGGCCGTGACGGCGTGCATTCCGTTATCTCTTGCCTCCTCCAAGTTGTTGATCGCCTCCCCCTCCGTGTAGCCCCAGGCTGCGCTGTGAACATCTGCGCACTCGTATCCCGGTCCGGGGTTTCCGGTAAGGGAACAATCCCAATCTCCACTGGCATAAGTGTTTATGCCAAAAGCCTGGATGGGCGAGTCGAGGGCGCTTGCGCTTCCCGGAAATGCTAGGCCGCCAGCGAGCGCCAGCACGGGAACGGTACACAGCAGTGCGGCCTTCGTGGTTATCTTTCTGGCCACAGTATTGAGTAGCTGCATGGCGTTGTTCCTTTCGTCGGTACTCGTGATACGAGGGGCTGAAGATTGAATGCTAGCCCACCGTGATGCGATCAACTATTTACGCTCGCGCGCAATTGGGGCGTGAGTATGGACAACTCATTTACTGTGGGATCGATGGCCACGGGGTCCCTTCCGGCGTCCTGGCGGAGAGCCGAGTCCGTGGCGGCGCAGACGGGCGATGCGTAGGTGCGCAGCCACTCGATCAGGTTTCCTCAAGACCACCCTCAGGTGGCGGCCACCGCCGCGGCGCGACCTCAAACCATCCGGAGCTGGCCGACGAAAGCGCAGCGTCCTTGAACGAGCTGCCCCTCGGCCGCCCCACCTGGGAGGATCAGGTACAGGTGATGAATGACTGGACCCGCTGCGCGCGGAGCGGATCGACGCCTGGCCCGTGCCAGGTTCCAGGGCCAGGCAGGACGAGCTTGCGCCGACCTGAGTGCAGGAAGCTGCTGAAACCCGACTACGCGCGCCCGCCTCCGAGTATGCGCCGCCCAAGGCGTGCAGCGCCTGGAGAAGTTCTCAGGCCGCTCTATGCTTCAGGCGCTGTCGGCGAGCGCGCCTTGCAGGTGCTGGCCGATCTGGCCAAGGGCCGCATGCGCAGCAACAAGAACCTTGAACCGGCCAAGTCGCAGGCCGGCCGTGTCAGCGAGCATCACGATCTCTCTCGTGAGCTCAGACAGTTCGAAGGCCTGGACGGTGGTTGTCGCCATCCGGGCACAGCGACCGTCACCGGATCAATCACCTGGAGCGGATGGAACCTGTGTACCAGCTCTCAGGACGCGGCCTGCCCGACGAACTCGTTAACGCATGACTTCAAACTCGATGCCGAATTCGGAGCGGTTCACCTCTGAAGCTCCCCGCTGATTGTGCAGATTGCTGCTTGTTGCCACCGAGGGCATGGGCAAGTGCTCTTCGGGTGGTAACTCCAAGCTTGGCGTATGCGTGGCTGAGGTGGTTGTCAATAGTGCGCACTGACAGGCCTAGGGCTTGGGCGATGTCCTTGCTGGTAGTGCCAGCCGCGGCTAGCAGTGCAATCTCGCGTTCGCGCTTGGTTAGCGCCGCCGTGGCCTCGGAGGTGGAAAGGAGGGGGGTGCGGGTGCCCTGGCATCGGGCTACGGCTTGTTCGGCCAGGTGGGTAGCGGCGGTAGCTTGGCGGGTGTGCCCGGCTCGGCGCCAGGCGGCGGCTGCCGCGGTGGCCGCCTCGGCAGCCAATAGGTCCGCGCCGATCGCCTCCAGCTCAGAGGCGGCGTCCAAGAGTCGGCTGGGGTCGTCTGCGGCTAGTGCGGCGGCCAGATGAGCGCGAGCGGGCAGAAACGCATCATTGCAATGCTGGGCTAGCTCCGCCAGTCGCTGAGCGATCCCCGCTGCCCCACCCAGGCGGGCTACGTCGGTGAGTAGGAGAGCTTCACCGGTGACATGACCCGTGTCGCGGGCCTGGGCGGCGGCTTCAGTGAGCATGGTCCGTGCTCTATCCAGGCGGCCACGAGAGGCCAGAAGCCAGGCCTGACCGAGGCGTTCTTCTCCGGCAGTCACGAAGCCGGGATCGAGAGGCGCAATAGTGTGTTGCTCGTCCAGGGCCGTCTGGGCCGCCTCTAGGTCTCCGAGCAGAGCCGCACATGCGGCGAGACCTGCCAGGGCGCAACGCAGCGCCCCGGCGTGGTCGGCGGTGCGAGCGTCTGAGGCGGCCTCGGCGTACCAGCGGCGGGCGGAAGCGCAGTGGCCCGCTAGCCATTCCGCGCGGCCGAGGAAGATTGCCGCCCATATCCGCGCGATCAAGCTCGAATCGCTAAAGCGATTATAGGCGTTTTCTCCGAAGATGCGAGCATCCGTCAGGCGTCCGATTTCGGTAAGGGTAAGGACTAGAGGGATATCCTCGATGGGTGAAGGGGCTGCCAGGATATGGCTGTCGAGCTGAGTTCGGACTGTAGAGCTGTGTTCGACACAGGCCCTAGCCTGACCCGGGCGGCCGAGCAACGCGAGCGCTGCGGACTTCATTAGCACGCCGCGTAGCCACACATTGGGATCCAGGGTTTCACTGTGCTTGGATTCCAGGTCATCGAGGAGGGAGAGACCTACATTGGGCTGGCCGGCAGCGACTCGTAGAAGTCCCTCGTTGATCCGCAGTGTATGGCGACCGATTTGACTGGTGATCTGGTCTGAGGCTTGATGGTTAATTTCTAGGGCTTGAGGGATATCTGCATTGCCCCACATAAGATTTGCGGTACGAGCCAGCGTGGTGGCTAGTTTTTGCTGCTCGGTTGCGGCGCGGGCGTCGGCTTCGGCCAAAGTCGACTCGGCCTGCTTCCACTTGCCTATCTGTGACAGGGCCTCGCCGAGGAGAAGGCGGGTGTGGACGGTGTGCCGCGGTTTAGGAAGGGCGTTCAATAGCGTGCTGACCTGTGGGTAGTCATGCTGAGCGCGGGCCAGATGGGCGGCTTGGATGAGGAGATCAGGGGCGGCATGACCGGTGGCGGCCAGTCGCCAAGTGGCGACGCGCAGAACGTCACCGCGGCGCCGGGCTCCATGGTTCTCCACTCGTTGTGCGTGGCCCAGAAGGATCGCTCGGCGGCGCAGAGCGGGCACACTCGCCCGCAGGACCTCGGCATACAAGGGGTGGGCGAGTGCCACCTGGGTACGCCGACTGTTTTGGCGGACCCGGATCAGTTCGGCGTGCTCCAAGTCGGCCACGGTCTGCCAGGAGGCGGCCTCTTCGACTTCTGTTAGCGGCAGCGCCCCGCACGTCGCCAGCAGCTCCAGCACCGGCCGGGCGGCGGGGCCAGCGGCGGCCAGGCGGGCACCGACCAGCTCGGTTAGCCGCGCTGTACTTGCTAGTTGGTTTCCTGGCGACAGTCGCCACATTTCCCCATCACGAGTCAAAGTCCCGGCGTTCAAAGCTCCGCAGACCAACTCGCGCAAATATTGCGGATTGCCTCCTGACAATTCAAACAGCACCCGCAAAGAGTGGCGACTCACTGGTCCACCGAGTGCGGCTTGAAGCACCTCCTCTACCTGCTCTGGCTCGAATTCGGCCAGCTCGATCCGGTGCATGTCCTCTCCCCGGACCAGGACCTGCACCGCTTCGCTGGTCTGCTCGCCACTGCGGACGGTAGCGATCAAACGAATCAGTCCGGCGTCCATCAGTTGCCGTAGCAAGATCACTGACGTAGCGTCCAGCAGGTGCAAGTCATCGATCAGCACCGCCCACCGGCGACGGTCCGATTTGACCAGCGCCGCAGATACGGTCGCGAACCCCTTGACTGGGTCGGTCATGTCTATTCCGACCGGGAGCAGGTGCGCGAGCGCGCCCAGGGGCACGGCACTAGCCGTCACACTAGCCGTCGCCCGCGCGCCTCGAAACCCCGCACGCACCGCGTGGACCAGGCACTCTTCGGCCAGCCGCGACTTGCCCACCCCGGCTGCCCCGCTTAGGACAACTCCCCGGCTCCTCCGGCTGACCATTGTCCGTCTGAGGGCTGCCACTTCACGCTCGCGCCCAACCAGTGGCCAACGTGTCACTTGGCCGCCCAGATCGTGCACCGTGTAGGCGGGTA
Organism: Streptomyces sp. NPDC047028; assembly: GCF_040644095.1. Classification (NCBI taxonomy): domain Bacteria; kingdom Bacillati; phylum Actinomycetota; class Actinomycetes; order Kitasatosporales; family Streptomycetaceae; genus Streptomyces; species Streptomyces sp. NPDC047028. The sequence goes on along the minus strand of NZ_JBEYVS010000095.1, from coordinate 2,752 downwards.
CGTCACATGACTGAGACATCGGCTTCTCTCCGTAACGCGGGGTAAAGCTCTCTACCGGACATGCCATGCGTGGGAGACCTCGGGGCGTACAGGTCCCTCACGCTTTCCGCCAGGCGAGGGGTACAGTGAGTCTCTGATGGAGGCTCGAGGATTTTCCATGCCCGAGTGAGCTGCTGGCTTGCTAAGTAGCAGGGGGATCTATTCATTGGCGGGAGGGTGGCCGAGTGTTCGGCAGTTCCGAAACCGCGGTGATTCGCCCGTGGCTAGTGCCAATGAAGCGATGATCGGCCGAACGGTGGCCCCGCCTGCTGGGATGCTCGCCCGTACCAGCGCTGGCAGTCAGCCTCATCACCAGCGGAGCTCTGGCATGGCATGCTCTTCCGCCTTGGTGACCCGTTCGGGGAGCACTTGCAACATGTCGAAGGCAGGGTTCCCATCCAGCTCCCTAACAGCCAGCACTGGCCGGAGGCGCGCCGTGCAACCGCAGCGCAGATCTCCACGTCCTCGCTCCCGTCCCCGCCGGCGCCCGGCCAAGGCCACCAAGGCGCTAGGCCGATCCGTGGGGACGGGGCGACAACAGGAGTGGCGGCGGTAGAGGCCATGCCGGTCACCTCCAAGTCGAGGCGGCAGACGCCTTTCTTCTGTTGTCCTTTTTAGACATGCAGCTCGCCTGGGGCATTAGGGTTCCGCCCTAACTTTTAGGGTGCCGGGTGGGGTGGCTGGGGTTGGCGTATGGGTCTGAGTGCCCGGGGGTGCCGGGCGTGCACCGACAGCACGACTACCGATCGTCCAGCTCAGCCCGCAGGTAGACGCCCCCGACTTCACCCGATCAAGTTCAGTACTGCGCGATCTCGGAAGCAGGGATGCGCGGGGTGGCGGGCTGATCGACGCGGAGAGGGTGGCGCGCGAGCGAGCGCAGGTGGAGGCGGACCGGCTGCGGACCGGCTGCAGGCAGGCGGACGAAGCGGGGCAGTCGCATTGGGGGTGAGAGAGCTGCCGCCAGGCGCCCATCGCGGGCCGGGCATCCACGGCGGCGTCTAGCGTCGAGACCGGCGGACAGGCGCAATCGACGCCGGACTCGGTGAAGGTCCGGCATTCGCGGTGCTTGCCCCATACCGGGCTTGGCCATCGCGACGACCAGGCGGCTGTTGGTATCGATGACCAGCTGTAAAATATGCAACGCCCCTGCTCCGCCGGGACAAGTAGAACTTACTCCTTCTGCTAGCAATGTTGTACGAGCTAGGTATCAGGATGGCTGCATTCGGGTAAGGTGGCCGTCTTGAGCAAGGAAATAAAAGACCTGCAGGGAATAGAAGCCAAGTCTCCAGCAAAGCAAGGTGGAAGGTTCTAAAATGTTGCACTCGTTAAAGCTGCGACGAAAAGATGCATGGATTGCAACCCCCCTAGTTGCCGCCGCGCTGGTAACCTCAGGCACGCTGTGCGCCCCCGCTGCTCAGGCGGATCAAACCTGGCGCAACGGCAACTATACGGTTCAGGTGGAGATCCTCAACTTCAGCTTTCCCTTCTTGAATGACTGCGGATTTGCTGGTGGCCAGAACTGCCGCACATCTCAGGTTTGGGGAAACTTTAAGACGGAACGACTCCGGCAAACGCCGGGGCCCCAGTTTAATGAGTGGGACAAGGTCGGCGATCACGATTATGATGGCTCGCATGACGTAGTACAAGGAGTCGCTTACGAGCCGGTTCACTTTTTCGAGGATATTCGTACGTATCCCAATGATGTTCCCTGGGGGAAGATGACAGTAACGGCGGACTCGCAGGACGTGGTCAGAGTAACGGCGGATTTCGTGGATGATGACCAAACTAGTGGTCCCGATTCTCTCTGCACGGGCAATTGGTCTGCGAGTGCGTTCACCCTAAAGGATGTAATGAACGCGACTCCTCAAAGTGGCTCCTCTACTGATTATCCATGGCGCATGGAGAGGACGACAACAACGTATGGCAACGGCAGTGGAAATGATGACGGCGCCTGCACGTTCACTTATCGCGTGACCGTGCAGACTCGCGGTCTGCAAGACTGAGCCTTTTGGCCGGTCGAAGCGAATAGGAAGATAAAGGCGTGTATAGATTCACGGGCGGAGGAGAGGTCGAAGAACGAGCTAGACACTCATAAACCTAAGAGTCAGCTGCGGCGGCGAGCTGGGTGGGTAGGACTGTTGGTTGATCGAACAGCTTGTGTTCCTGCAGGCGGCGGTAGATTTGGCTGATCATGCGGTTGAAGAGGTTCGTAGGGCGGCCGCGTGCCAGTCTCCGTGGATGTCGCGCCTTGGCCCCGCGGGATCCGCGAAGGCCCTCAGATAGCTGGCGGGTTGAGACCGTCCGCCAGAGGCCGTGTTCGTGAGCCATCAACATTTTTCTTGCTATCGCGGCTGCGGACGGAACATACCGACTGTCAGAAGAGAGATCACCCGAGGGCGTGTTCCTCCATGGGGAAGAGGCGAGCTCGGGCAGCCGATTGATTCAAGGCGACTCCTGTCGCGCTCTAACAGCAGGGCCTCGACCATCTCCTCGCAGGGGATGACGGCTGGTCGGTCGTGCAGTATCGCCGGGCATGCGGTTTCCAGAAGGGGACGGGCCGTCGAACGGCAGGAGTCTCGCGAGGAGTTACGACCCAGAGCGGGCCAGAGGTTCGCCCGGGGCTAGAGCGTGTCTCTTTGATGGGTGATCAGTTGATCGGATGTGTCTGTCCGATTAGTGATCACCGATGCGATGTGGGACCGGATCGAGCCGT
>NZ_JBEYVS010000094.1:0-7499 GCF_040644095.1 Streptomyces sp. NPDC047028 | reverse complement strand
GCACTCCCGTCGAGTACGAACTACTCTCCGCACAAGACACCATCCACGCTGCCAGTTAGCCACCGCAGCTGGAACCCAAACCGTGGGGCAGGTCAAGATGTCACCCGATCGTGCGGCAGACCCCGCGCACGGGCAGCATTCTGGGTCTATCCCGGCCCGAGAGGTAGCGAGACGCTGGTTGCTGATCCGTGAGCCACCCTCGTCGCTCAGCAACCTCGCCCAGAGTAGAACGATCACGGCGTGGTTGGTGTGATCACGGCGTCGGTGCCGTACTGGATAGGCCCCTTCACCGGGCTGAGTCCGCGCAGCGTCGGCAAATTGGTGGCCGCAGTGCGGCGCGAGCAGATCGCAGATCGACAGCGTGGCCGACCTTGGAGTCCGTCGCTGGAGGATGCCATCCTGCTGGTCACTGCCTACTGGCGCACGAACTTGACGATGCGGCAGCTCGCGCCGCTGTTCGGCATCTCGAATTCGGCGGCCGACCGGATCATCGACCATCTCGGACCGCTACTCGCCCTTCAGCCACGTCAGCGGTTCCGCAAGAACACCGTGCTCATCGTGGACGGCACTCTCGTACCCACCCGCGACCGCATGATCGCCGAGCAGTCCAAGAACTACCGCTACTGCACCGCCCACCAGACGTCATCGACGCCGACACCCGTCTGGTCGTCGTAGTCGGCCGGCCCTTGACTGGCAACCGACATGACTCCCGAGGCTGGGAGGAATCTGGCGCCAGGCCGCCGTGGGCGCCACGATGACGTTCGCCGACGGCGGAGACCAAGGCACCAGCCTATTTATCCCGCACCGCCGCCAGAACGAGAGAGAGCTCCCAGCCTGGAAGGAGGAGAACAACCGCTCGCACCAGCGGGTTCGCGCCCGCGTCGAGCACACCTTCACCCGGATGAAGTGCTGGAAGATCCTGCACGATTACCGCCTCAAGGGCGACGCCGTCCACCACGCGCTGCTCGGCATCGCACGCCTGCACAACGTCGCCCAAGCTGGATAGGCGACAAGTTCGTACGGCACCCGACCTCGTCCCCCCAAGTGGAGATCACTTACGGGACGGTCTTTAGTCGCCCCGCGCGTCACCTTCGCCGTCGCACGCTGCTTCATCGCCGATCGACGGCTTCACAATCCCCGGTCCGCGGATTTGTAGGCAAGATGGGACTCGAACCCATACGTCCAAGGACAGCAGATTTTAAGTCCGCCGCGTCTTCCTATTCCGCCACTTGCCCATACCCTGAAAGTAATACGGAACGAGCTCGGGGAGGATGAGTAACCCCTGCTCATATCGGGCCTCTTTTGAGCGGGGCCGCTATCAGGCGCGCGACGGCGGGATCGAACCGGGATGTCTCGTCGGTCGAGCCAGCTGCGTAAGGTCCGCTCCACTCGCGGGGAGCCTGGTGGTCACCTGTCTTTGCTGCGAGGTTCGGGGCTGGGGCGCTCCGGGATGCAGCCTGGCCCATAGCCTGCTGATCCCGGAACAGCTGCATGCCTGCGCCGGCTTCAACCTACGCTCGCCGTGTCGCCGCCGTTGGGCCCACTCATGGAGCCCCCTTGACAGGGCCACCTACTCTGGTCGAGTGGGCGATCCAATTCAGGAGGTCTCAAGTCACATGGAAGCCGCACTGCCACGTGAAACGGTCGTGGAAGCCGCTCAAGACCAGATCTGCGCCGACATCCTCACGGGTCGGCATGCCATCGGTCAGTTGCTACCGCCAGAACGAGTTCTTGCCGGTAGATTCGGCATAACCCGAACCACCCTTAAGCACGCTTTGAGCCGCCTCATCCAAGCAGGGCTGCTGGAGACCCGTCACGGTGCGGGCACGCGAGTGCGCAACTATCTCCACGTGGGAGGCGCCGACCTGCTGCCGCTGTTGGTGCGCCACTGCCCCAGTTGGTTGAAGGAGATCTTCGAAGTCCGGCATAGCATTGGCATGCTGATCGCCCAACAGGCTGCCATGCATGCCACCGACGATGACATCTCCCGGCTTCTGCAACTCCTCCAGGAAATACGCACAGCTCCCTCGCCTGGAGCAGTCCAGCTGGCCGATGCAGAAGTCCACCGCACGCTGGCCCAAGCAACGGGAAACCGGGTCTACCTCCTCCTCACCAATACCCTCTTCAGCGCATATCTGCCTGTTCGCGACCGATTCGCAGCGCCCTTCACGGACCCCTCCACCGCGTACGAGCGACTTGCACCACTCATTGCTGCGGTCCGAAACCGCGATCCCGTCGCGGCTCAACATCACGCCAGCGCGTACCTGACGCAGACACAGATGATTATGTTGGACGGACTGGAGAACTCTTGAAACAAACACGCGGCGCGCATTTCAGAGAGTGTTCGCAGGAGAGACCTTCACCAGTCGGCCGGAAGTCCGCCTTCAGTGTGATACCGTAGAAATCCTGAGGGTTAGGGGAGCGCGTGTCGAGTCATGATCAAATCTACGTGACTCCCTCCCCTGGCCAGACCTGGGCCCGGTAGACGTTCTTGGCCCTGACGAACGAGTTGAGAGGTGAGATCTCTCGCTCAACCATCCGGGAACCTTACCCGTCACGCCGATTCGCCCGTCACCCGTCGGTGGCCGGCTCGAAAAGACTCATTGTTGTGCCCCTCCCAACGCCAGACGGGCGCCGACGACCCGAGCTCAAGTCAGAGACCGAGAGCCAAGTCGATTGCCGAACAAAGCGTTTCGACACGGGGCACTTGCCAGCGCTCTATCGCCTGCTCGCTCCAGGCGGTGAATGAATGGGAGTCGCAGACAATGACGGCAATTCCCAACGCGCGTGCCGCCTCGACGTCGTCCACGGTGTCGCCGATCAGCAGTGCGTTCTCAGGAAGAATTCCCCGGACGGCCGCTTCCTGGCTGAGCATGTGTTCTTTTGGCTCGTCCAAAGTTGTTGCTCCGCGCACTCCGTCCATGTAGTAGCGGAGATCGGTAGCGTTGACGTGTCTCTTTAGGTCGTCGGCGGACCAGCGCGAGACAACCGATTGTCCTCTGCCCTGGGCATGCCAGCGTTGCACCGCCTCCAGCGCATCCTCAGCGAGAGCTGGAGCAAATTCCTTGTCATGTCCAGCAGCGAGGAATGCCTCATGCCAGACCGGCCACCGCTCCGGGCAGTCCGCTCCGGTCAGACGCTCATACAGCGTGCTCAACGGGCGGGCGAACACTTCCCGGAGTTGCGCGTCGGAGACAGGAGCATGGCCGATCGCAGTCATGCCGGCATTGACAGCATGGTGAAGTGCCATGGCGTCGTCAGCGAGAGTGCCGTTCCAATCCCAGAAGATGTGACTGATCACGGTTGGCTGTCCTCCTCAAAGGTGATGTGAGCGCAGGCAGTGTTGCCCACCTTGATCACCACTGGACATGCAAACTGGATAGCAGTGCCGAGCTGTACCCGCTGGAGATGTTCGGTTCGCCTGGCGGTGCCGCAGCGCGGACTCCTGGTAGCACATCCGCCAACACCTCGAGGGCGACTGAAAGTATTTTTCGTGCTATCGCGGTTCCCGGGCACGTGTGCGGGCCGTAGCCGAACGCAAGATGGGGATTGTGCTGACGACTGACGTCGAACGAGTTTGGATCCGCGAAAATTGCAGATGAACGATTTGCGGCAGCGATGGATGGTAATACAGGGTACCGGTAAGGCAGAGAGGTGTCGGTGACCGAGACCTCCTTGGTGGTCAAACGCAGATGCTCGACCTCGACTGGTGGGCAGTAGCGCAGGATCTCTTCGACGGCTGTTGGTATAAGCTCGCGCCTGGTGACCAGCAATTCCCATTGATCGGGGCGATTTAGGAGGTTGAGGATGCCCTGAGACAGCACGACTCCAGGTGTGCGAATTCCGGCGATCAGGACGGTAACGAGCACTCCCACTAGATCGTCCTCGGTGACTTCCGGCGCGATTGCCGCAGCAGCAAGCATTCTGCTGAGCAGGTCGTCCGCTGGTACGGCCCGGCGTTCTGCGATTATTTCTGCGAGATGTGCATCCAGATCGTCGAAACTGCTAAGTATCCCATCGGGGGGCGGGAACGTGACGGTCATATTCGCATTGAATAGACGATGCAATTCCTGGACTAGCGACAAGGGAATCCCCGTGAGTCGCTCAATGGATTCTTCTACGAGTGGTTCGATGAAGCTGGAGGATAAATTGCTTGGAGGTCCTTTCTCCCTCATGCGCTCCAGCAGCTCTCTGGCAGAAGCGGAGAAGGGCCGAGCCATGGCTGCAGCAGTTTCCGCTCCCAAAAGGTTTGCCGCGAGCCTTCTGGCCCGCGTGTGTCTGGGTGGATCCAGGCTGAGCAGCGTACGATATCTCTGAAAGAACGGGATGAACGGCGTTTTGGAGTCTTCAGCAGCCTGTTGGCAGCTGAACTCCCGGCGTGCCAGCACCTCCTTGACTTCACGGTATCCGGTGACCAAAAGTGCTGTCTGACCTGACGGAAGCGAGACCCGGCTCGCCGGCGCAGAATCCTGCAGCTCCAACAGAAGCGGAGAGAGCTGCGATGCATCCGGACGATTGAACGGGAAGCAAATCGCTGGACAGATTTTGCTTTTCTCGTCATTCATAATAGGCTCGAGTTTCATGTCTGGGGCCGGTTTCGGCATGTAGGGCTTAGACGGCCCAGGCTCCGAAGCGCTCACGGTAATCCGCAAAGGCATGGTTGATGCCTTGCCTTGTCAACCCTAATTCTTCGAGCGTGTAGTTGTGTTGACCCCGGCCTCCTTGCGGATTTTCGGCTAGGTACCAGCTTGCAAGTTGTATGTCGGCTGCCGTGGTAACGAGGCCCGCGAAATCGGCCACGCGCTCCACGGTCAGCATTGGATCGGCCAGAAGTTGAGGGTAGGCAACATCGAGGAACTGATCGGGCGCAAGTGAACTCCTTGCGGCCATCATGCGTGCAGTCCCTTCTGCCAGGAGGTGCACCCAGCGATCGCAGATTCTGGCCATTTCTCGTTTTGTTGGCGGGTGACTGCGGTACAGAAGCGAGTGGCTGATCGCTGAAGGTATGCATTCGAGCGGATCTCGGTGAAGGATTACGATTCTGGCGTCCGTGTAGACCTGAAGGACTTCCGGCAGGAACCACATGTGGTAGATATCTTTAAGGACGGGGCGTGGTCCGGGGATGCGCCACAAGATATGTTGCAGTTGCCTCCGATGATATTGCAGCGGGCCTGCCATGTCGCTGCCCACGATCCATCGCTGGTAGCGTGCGTCGCGGAGTTGGTTTGCGTCGACCATACTGCGGAAGCTGCGCTCCATGAGAATGCGGCATTCGTCAGGCCGATCGGCGTTCATGTAATGCGCTGCCATGGCCTTGGGGAATTTCCGCTCGCGACGAAGCATTCGCTGGCCGGCCTCAGTGCGCAGGCGCTCAGGACAGTGGGAGCGCTGCCCATGCGGGTCGGTCGGGAACATCAGTTCCCACAATGCTGGGGCATGCAGCCCGGAATGTTGCGCCATGAGGTTATGCAGCAGGGTGGTGCCGGTGCGGGGAAGGCCCATGATGTAGAGGGGATCGGGTATACCAACGTCTTTAATCTCCGGATGCATGCGTTCCTTCTGCTTCATGCGCTCCTGCAAGACGAGTCGTTCTACCAGCGTTGCGGCACGCGTCTCAGCCGCCTGCGGCGTGAGCTGCGGATCCTCTCGCAGAGTGTTGAGCAGCGCCTCAAGCCCGTCGAGGAATTGAAATTCTGCGTTAGCCAGACGGAGTTCGTCTAGTGCCCGGTGCCGGAGGACGTCGACGGTAAGCGATGACGCGGAGGTTTGCATGGGCGGACCTGGTTTCAGGGCTGGGTGCTGGCGGGCGGTGTGCTCGGGCGGATGTCATCGGCCTGGCTACGGCCTTGGAGCGGGCGATCGGCGCCGATAGGCTTGACCGATGCCGACTCTGCTCCCAGTATGTGAGCGGGCTGCTTCGGCAGGGTACGTACCGGTTCGTGGAGCCGGCTGATGAGAGTCCAACCGTGTCCGCCCGGGTCGGTTATCCAGGCGAAGCGGCAACCCCATCCGGGGGCGTCCGTCGGGGGTGTGTGAACAACTGCCCCAGCCGCGAGAGCGCGTTGACAGACCGAATCGAGGTGGTCGGTATAGAGGCTGAACGTGACGCTGATCCCGCCTAAGGTCGCCGGCGACTCGCCACGGAGCCCTTCCAGCTCGTCATGGATTTGCAGCACACTGTCCCCGATGAGCACCTCCGCGTGCGTCACCATCCCGTCATTCGTTTCAAGTGACAGCTGGCGCGCTTTGAAGGCCTCCTGGTAAAACGCGATCAACGCCCTGGAGTCGGTGGCGGTAAGGTAAGGGGTAACAGCCCGGAATCCATCTGTGCGCCCAGCACCGAAGGTCATGGGTAGGCCGAGGCGCCGTGGAGGCAGAGTTGCCGCGGCCCAGCGGGTAAACAGTTGGTCGCAGGCCGCTCTGCGTAGGCCGGCCTCGATGGGCGCGGCAGTAACGGGGGCGGTGAGAACCTCGCGCAGGCGAAGCGGGTACTGCGGGATACCCAGACAGGCGAGGGTGGGAATCGAGGTGCCGTATGCGACGCCGGAGATGTGGGTCCAGCCGACTGCGGCTGCGCACATCGGGCAGCATTCCGCAGTAGTCACAAGCAGGCACTGGGTGAGGTCGTGGCCGTCGGCGGCTGCCTGTCGCAAGGCGTTGATCTCGGCGTGCGCGGTTGGGTCTCCGTCATGCACGGTGTTGGATGCTGTCGTCACGATCGTGCCATCGTGAATATCAACTAGGGCGGCGGCGAACGGGGTGGGTGCGTTGCTTGCGTGGTCGATGATCTGGTCCATAGCCGCGGTCACGCTGCCAACTGGGGCCAGGGATTGCACCGGGTCGAGCCCCGGCGGAGCGTGCGACGGCGCCATGACTGGGTTCCTCCTCATAGAGCGTGCAGTAGCGGGGCTGGGCTCGACGGCGTGGAGACGCGGTCAGCGGCGGAAAGCCTTGTAGTGCCTGCGATAGGGAGGCTCAGGGCGGCCGACGTGCACGGCGTTGCCGACGCTATCTCGAGCAGTTTGGCCGCTGGCACGAGCGATGATTGTTCTGATCATGACGGCCGACGGCGGGCGTCACAACACGCCCAGTCCAGATAGATGTCTGCAGTCCAGGACTTTGACGCCTATGTCGACAACCGTCAGTCCCGCTCCCGCAGCGCCCGTGAGAGCTTCCATCTCTACCCCCGCTCGGACGTTCGCCCTGCCGGTAGTGACGGGACCATCTCTCCTTCCCACTGCCCTGGCGGAACGGGAGTCGGCCCAAAGCACCAACATCCGGCCACGCCAGCCTCGCACCATTTGCTCCAAACCTTGCACCAGAGAAGGAGATGCGTATGAGCAATCACTGCTCAAACAGTGCTGCGGGTCACCCCCACGAGCCTTAACCGACATCACTCGCCAGCTCACTGAACCTCTTTCATCCTGTGCTGGCGGGTGAAATGGGCTGGTCAGCGGCTGTGGTGACGAGGCAGGGCCCCTCGTCGTTGGCGTGGTGAT
>NZ_JBEYVS010000093.1:0-7800 GCF_040644095.1 Streptomyces sp. NPDC047028 | reverse complement strand
ACCCTGGGCGATGCCCAGGTGGTCCAGGTGAGGGCGAAGGCTGCGGGCGCTGCCGCACCGCTGGTCGCGCCCACGCGGCGGATCGACACAGCCCCGCGCCCCTTTCGGGGCGTCACGGTGCCGTCAGTTCGTTGGCCAGGCTGCTGCCAGCAGGTCTCGGGTGTCTGCCAGGAGTTGGGGGAGGACCTTGGTGTGGCCCACCACCGGCATGAAGTTGGTGTCGCCGCCCCAGCGGGGGACGATGTGCTGGTGGAGATGGGCGGCGATGCCGGCGCCGGCCACCGTGCCCTGGTTCATGCCGATGTTGAAGCCGTGCGCGCCGGAGGCGGTACGCAGGGCCGTCATCGCCTGTTTGGTCAGCTCGGCCAGCTCGGTGGTCTCCGGTCCTGTCAGGTCGGTGTAGTCGGCCACGTGCCGGTACGGCACGGTCATCAGGTGGCCGCCGTTGTACGGGTACAGGTTGAGCACCGCGTAGACGTGCTCGCCGCGGCGGACGATCAGACCGTCCTCGTCGGACTTCGCCGGTATCGAGCAGAAGGGGCAGCCGTCTCCGGACCCCGGGCCGGTCGGCTTGTTCTCGCCCTGGATGTAGGCCATCCGATGGGGCGTCCACAGGCGCTGGAACGCATCCGGCGTCCCCACTCCGATCTGCTGCTCCGGCTCACTCGTCATGCCAGGCAGCATATGGCTTCGCCCGTTCGCGGCGTGTCGCCGGGGCGCGCGGAGGCCGGGCACCGGCCAAGCTTGGCCGGTGGACGACGAGCCGGTGCACGAGGACAGCCGTAAGTTGCGCTGGGAGGAGCGTACGGACATCCCCCTCGCCATCGCCTCGCTGGTCTTCCTCGGCGCCTACGCCGTGCACGTCCTCGCCCGCACCCTGCCCGAGGCCGTACACGTGGCGCTGCTGTCGCTGGCGTACACCTGCTGGGCGCTGTTCGCCCTGGACTACGCCGTGCGCTGGCGGCTCAGTCGCCAGGGGCCCCGGTTCGTCCGGCGCCACCTGCTGGACACCGCGATCGTCCTGCTGCCCCTGCTGCGACCAGTGCGGATCGTGCACACGTACGAGACGGTGGAGCGGCGGCACGGCCACCGGCGGCTGAGCCTGCACGCGCGCGTGATGGCCTACACGAGCCTGTCCGCGGGCCTGCTCGGCTTCGCCGGGGCGCTGTCCGTCTACCACCAGGAGCGCGGCGCCCCGCACGCGACGATCCGGACCTTCGGGGACGCCGTGTGGTGGACCTGCTCGACGCTCACCACCGTGGGCTACGGCGATGTCGCCCCGGTGACCTTCCGGGGCCGGCTGATCGCGGTGGGCCTGATGCTGTGCGGCGTCGCCCTGCTGGGCGCGGTGACGGGCTCCTTCTCGTCACTGCTGCTGCAGCGGTTCGCCCGCGGCGAGGACGGGCCGGGTCTCCCCGAGGACGGCGAAGGGCCCCCGGAGACATGATCCCCCGGGGGCCCTGGCCGATCGGGGGTCAGACCTGGGTCCGCTCCTCCACGACCTTCATGATCTTCGCGATGGCCTCGTCGAACGGGATGCCGTTCTCCTGAGATCCGTCGCGGTAGCGGAAGGACACCGAGCCGTTCGACATGTCCTCGTCGCCCGCGATGACCATGAAGGGCACCTTCTGCTTCTGGGCGTTGCGGATCTTCTTCTGCATGCGGTCCGAGGAGGAGTCCACCTCGACACGCAGGCCCTTCTTCTTCGCCGCCGCGGCGAACTTCTGGAGGTACTCCACGTGTCCGTCGCCGATCGGGATGCCGATCGCCTGCACCGGTGCCAGCCACGCCGGGAACGCGCCCGCGTAGTGCTCCAGCAGGACCGCGAAGAAGCGCTCGATGGAGCCGAACAGAGCGCGGTGGATCATGACCGGGCGCTGCTTGGCGCCGTCAGGGCCGGTGTACTCCAGGTCGAACCGCTCGGGCAGGTTGAAGTCGAGCTGGATCGTCGACATCTGCCAGGTGCGGCCGATGGCGTCCTTCGCCTGGACGGAGATCTTGGGGCCGTAGAAGGCGGCGCCGCCCGGGTCCGGGACGAGGGGCAGGCCCTGCTTCTCGGCGACCTGGCGGAGGGTCTCGGTGGCCTCCTCCCAGGCGTCGTCGGAGCCGACGAACTTCTCCGGGTCCTTGGTGGACAGCTCCAGGTAGAAGTCGGTCAGGCCGTAGTCACGCAGCAGGCCGAGGACGAAGGTGAGCGTCTTGTCCAGTTCCTCGGACATCTGCTCACGGGTGCAGTAGATGTGCGCGTCGTCCTGGGTGAAGCCGCGGGCACGGGTCAGGCCGTGCACGACGCCCGACTTCTCGTACCGGTACACGGTCCCGAACTCGAAGAGGCGCAGCGGCAGTTCGCGGTAGGAGCGGCCGCGCGCGTCGAAGATCAGGTTGTGCATCGGACAGTTCATGGGCTTGAGGTAGTAGTCCACGCCCTCGTCGAGCTGCATAGGCGGGTACATGCCGTCGGCGTACCAGTCCAGGTGGCCCGAGGTCTCGAAGAGCTTCCCCTTCGTCGCGTGCGGGGTGTAGACGAACTCGTAGCCCTCTTCCTCGTGCCGACGGCGCGAGTAGTCCTCCATGACCCGGCGGACGATGCCGCCCTTGGGGTGGAAGACGGCGAGGCCGGAGCCGATCTGCTCGGGGATGGAGAACAGGTCGAGTTCGTTGCCGAGCTTGCGGTGGTCGCGCTTCTCCGCCTCGGCGAGGAACTCCAGGTACGCCTTCAGCTCGTCCTTGGACGGCCAGGCGGTGCCGTAGATGCGCTGGAGCATCGGGTTCTTCTCGCTGCCGCGCCAGTAGGCGGCGGCGTTGCGCATCAGCTTGAACGCCGGGATCAGGCGGGTCGAGGGCAGGTGGGGACCGCGGCAGAGGTCCTTCCAGCACAGGTCCCCCGACTTGGCGTCCAGGTTGTCGTAGATCGTCAGCTCGCCGGCGCCGACCTCGACGTCCGCGCCGTCGTCAACGGACGCGGAGCCCTTGAGGCCGATCAGCTCCAGCTTGTACGGCTCGTCCGCCAGTTCCTCGCGGGCGGCCTCGTCGGTGACGACGCGGCGGGCGAACTTCTGCCCGCGCTTCTGGATCTCCTGCATCTTCTTCTCGATGGCCTTGAGATCCTCGGGCGTGAACGGCTTCTCGACGTCGAAGTCGTAGTAGAAGCCGTCCTTGACCGGCGGGCCGATGCCCAGCTTGGCCTCGGGGAAGATCTCCTGCACGGCCTGCGCCATGACGTGCGCGGTGGAGTGGCGCAGGATGTTCAGGCCGTCCTCGGAGGTGATCTCGACGCCCTCGACCTCGTCACCGTCGGCGAGCGGGTACGCGAGGTCCTTCAGCTCGCCGGCCACGCGCGCGGCGATGATCGAGCGCTCGCCCGCGAAGAGGTCGGCGGCCGTAGTGCCCGTCGTCACCACGCGTTCTTCCCGCTCGGAATCGCGCTGGATGATCACACGGACGTCTGACACCGGTCTCTCCTGACTGAAGGTGGGGTGCGGCGCCATACCAGGAGCGCGCGCACAAGGGATCGTACCGACCCGGCCCACCCGACCGCTAAACGGTCACCCTCAGTCCTCGCCTGCGCACGCCTCCTCGATGTAGTCGAGGTTCTCGTGCAGGGACTTCATCAGCCGGTCCCGTTCGGCGTCGTCGACCTGTACGGGGACGACCCCGGAGGCGCCGGTGAGCCGGCGGAAGCCGCCCCGGCTCTCCAGCCGGCCGTGCACGCGCACGGGGAGGCCGACGAGGTGGGCGTGGCCGGCGACGCGGTAGGCCTCCTCGCCGAGGGTGACGCGGATGTGCGGGACCTCGGCGCCGCTGAGGACCCGGAGCCGTACGGTGCCCTCGCCGCACGGTCCGGAGCGGCGCATGCGGACGACCGTGCCGGTGATCCGGACGGGCACGGACGGCTCCTCGCGCAGGTAGCGAACGCCGGCCGCGCGCAGCACGGGCAGGTCGCCGGGCGAGAACTCGACGGGTTCGGCGGAGGCGGCGCAGCCGTCGGGGACGCCGGCCGCGGGCGCCCAGGCGACGGCTACGCGGGCGCCTTCGGTGCCCTGGACGAGGGTGGTGAGCGCCTCGGCCAGTTCGCGGCTGACGCCTGCTTCCACAGCGCTGTCGAAGGCGTCCATGGAGGCGGTGGCCCGCTGGTAGTCGATGGCCTCGCGGGCGGCGCACAGGGCCTGGTGGAGGCGGACGGCGAGCGGGCGGCCGGTGCCGACGGGCACGTAGGCGGTGAGCCGGCGGTCGTCGGCTGCCGGGCCGACGAGTACGTCGTCGAGCAGGGCGGTGGCCGTACGGCGGTGCCGGGCACCGTGGTAGCCGGTGCGGGCGCGGGTGGCGAGGGCGGCGGCGAGGAGGAGTTGCCGGGCGGCGGTGCGCAGCTGGGCGTCGGCCGTCCAGGGCGTGGCGCCGGCGGTGCGGCCGGGGGTGTCCCGCCACCAGTGGATCTCGTCGCTGGGGACGGTGAGGGAGATCAGCACCTCGCGGGCGGCCGGGGTGTCGCTGCGGGTGAGGGCGAGCAGGGCCTCGCCGAGCAGGTCGTCGCTGTCGGGGAAGGCGCGGCTCTCGGGGACGAGCAGGCTGGTGCCGGCGGCGCCCGGGCCGGGCGGGGTCCAGCGGCCGTAGCGGCCGGGCGCTCCGCCGCGCCGCTGCCAGCCGTGCCGGTGCAGGAGGGCGCCGAGGACGGCGGGGTCGACTTCGGCGGGGTCGGGGGGCTGGTGCCGGGCGAGGTCGTCGGGGTGCGCGCGGACCTGCCTCGGGAGGTCCTCGTACGGACGGCTTCTCATGGCCTGCCTCCCGTTCCGACGCGCGTCATGATCTCGCAGAGCGCCCGGTCGTCGAAGATGCGCGAGGTCGGTATCCGCACGGTGGTGCGGGTCCGGCCGGTGAGGGGGTGACCGGCGAGGTTGACCCAGTAGCAGCAGTGCCTGAGGTCGAGCCGGTCGTGGCCGGCGCGCAGCCAGTCGTCCTGGGCGCGCGGGACGATCATGACGACCAGGATCTTGTGCACGGAGACCGGGGTGCGGGCCAGTTTGCGCAGGTGGTCATTGTCCAGCGTGAAGGAGAAGGAGCGGCCCGGGGGGTTCGGCGCGATCTGGTAGGTGCATTTCAGCTGCACCTTGATGGTGACCTCGTCGTCGATGGTGTGGCCGGGCGCGCTGTGGCTGACGTGCCAGTCGATGCCGTTGTCCGGGAAGGGCTGGGACAGCGAGCAGCCGGCCGCGGCGGCGACCGCATGCAGATAGCCGACCTGCAGTGTCTCCATGCACGCGGTCGTGGCGAGTGTGCCGCGAAGGGGGCCCGCGCGTTCGGGCAGCAGCCCGCCCCGCTCGGGCTGCGCAATGGCCATGACCAACAGCCCTCCGTGCCAGGAGTATCCCCGCTGCGGGCCGCTGAACTGCAAAGACCCGTACTCCTGTTGTGTCCTTCCGGCGTACCGCGCAAACAGCCCGGGTATCACCGAACTGGGAGAAGACGGGACGTCACCCGCCAGGGGTGAGCGAGGAGTTGGGTCGGTATGACGACGTGCTGGTACGAGGGGCCGCTGGCCGCCTTCGACACGGAGACGACGGGCGTTGACGTCGAGACCGACCGGATCGTGTCGGCCGCCGTCGTCGTCCAGGACGCGCCGGGCACCCGGCCGCGGGTGACGCGCTGGCTGGTGAACCCGGGGGTGCCGGTGCCCGCGGCGGCGACGGCCGTGCACGGGCTGACGGACGAACACCTGCAGCACCACGGGCGCTGGCCGGCGCCGGTGGTGTACGAGATAGCCGAGCAGCTGGCGGAGCACGCGGCGATGGGCCGGCCGCTGGTGGTGATGAACGCGCCCTTCGATCTGACGCTGCTGGACCGGGAGTTGCGGCGGCACCGCGCCTCGTCGCTGGACCGCTGGTTCGAGGCGACGCCGCTGCGGGTGCTGGACCCTCGCGTCCTGGACAAGCACCTGGACCGCTACCGCAAGGGCCGGCGCACGCTGACGGACCTGTGCGCGCACTACGAGGTGACGCTGGAGGGCGCGCACGACGCGGCGGCCGACGCGCTGGCCGCGCTGGACGTCGTACGGGCCCTGGGTCGCTGTTTCGCCGCCCGCCTGGAGCGCCTCTCCCCCGCCGAGCTGCACACGCTGCAGACGACCTGGCACGCGGCGCAGGCGCGGGGCCTGCAGGCCTGGTTCGCCCGCACGGGCACGGAGGAGACGGTCTGCACGGACTGGCCCCTGCGTCCGGAGCTGCCCGCGGCGGCGTGACGGGCGGCGAGGCGATACGGCCGGCCCCGCCGGGTTCACACACGCCACGGAGGCGTTGCGGCCGGGCCCGCCGGGGTCACCAGGAGCCGCCGCCTCCGCCTCCCGCACCGCCGCCGACCCCACCGCTCGACGAACCGCCGCCACCGCCGCTGCTGGAGCCTGCCGAACTGGAGGGCGGCGAGGCGCTGAGCCGCCGGTCCACATCGTGCCGACTTCGAGGGCGTCGATCCAGTCCCGGTACTCGTCCCGCTTGGGGGTGCGGAAGGAGGCGCTCCGCGTAGCTCTGCCTGCCGTTCACGTCGCGGTAGGGGTCGCCGATCACGCTCTCGAAGGGGACCTTGTGGCCGTCCATGGTGGCGCGGACCTGTTCGTCGTCGAAGTCGGCGTCCGGCACATCGCGGTGACGGTCTCTTCGGTCGTCTGCCGTCTTTCCCACCGCTCATGGCGTGCCCCCCACGGACGTACGACTGGGATGAAAAAAGCCGGTCTGCGTGTGCAGACCGGCTTTCCCCGGTGGGCGATACTGGGTTCGAACCAGTGACCTCTTCGGTGTGAACGAAGCGCTCTCCCACTGAGCTAATCGCCCGGGAACGCACTGAACAATACAGGTCCCCGCGCCCGGAGTTCAAACCGCTTCGAGGCGGCGCAGCAGTCCGCGTCGCCCGGAGCGCATCATCAGCCGGTGGTTGGCCCGGAAGAGGGGGCGTCCGGGGACGGCGAGCCGTCTGAGCAGGGGCTTGTCGGCGTCGACGACCTGGTCGTAGCGGGCGAGGGTGCCGGGGCCGCCGGCGGTGAGGGTCCAGCGGGCCCAGCCGTGGAGGTCTCCCGACATGGCGATCTCGAGGACGCCGGCGGCCGGGGAGCGGCGCGTCTCGCGTGCGGTGAAGCTGAGGCCGTACGGCAGGAGGGACCGGACGGTGAAGACGGCGGTGGTGTCGTCGAGCCGGGTCACCGACCGCACCTGGGGCCACCAGCGGGGGTAGTCCTCGGGCCGCTGGAGCACCGCGTAGACGGCGGCGGGCGGGGCGGGCAGGGGCCACAGGCTGTGGAAGCGGTGGTGGGACCAGTCCATGGACCCGAGTCTGCCCTGGTGGAGCGGGGCGCATGAGTACGCGTACTCATGTGGGCCGCCCGGGTGCGGAAGACACTGGAAAGCGAGCGCCGCCGCCCGTGCGACGGCGCTCACCCGATTTCCGGAAGTGACCGGAGCTCAGATTGCTTGCGGGTGACCGCACTTGGAGGGGTACGGAATTCCTCGCTTGTCGTACTTCCGAAGAAAAGTGACGGAGTTCTGGAAAACGCCCGGGGATTTCCGCCCGCGGCCCGGGTTCCGGAACTTCTCGTACCTGTTCTCGGAGCGCGATCGTCCGGTTGTGGCTTCCGGGCCCGTTCCGCGACATCCGCCAGAAGTGACGATCTGTCACCATTTGCGGGCACGCACGACGACAGCCCGCACGCACGACGACGGCCCACCTGCTTTCTCGCAGGTGGGCCGTCGGTCCGGGTGGGCGATACTGGGTTCGAACCAGTGACCTCTTCGGTGTGAACGAAGCGCTCTCCCACTGAGC
>NZ_JBEYVS010000092.1:0-8074 GCF_040644095.1 Streptomyces sp. NPDC047028 | reverse complement strand
CGACGGTCTCCTACGACGACCTCTCCCGGCCCTCCTACTGGGTCCGTCACGTCCGTGAGGCAGTCCGGTTCGCCGACGCGGTCACCACCCTCGACGGCCAGGGCGTAGGCACCTTCCTGGAACTCGGCCCCGACGCCGCCCTCACCCCGATGGTCGCCGATCCCCGAGCCGTCCCCACCCTCCGCCGGGACCGCACCGAACCCCAAGCCCTCACCGAAGCCCTCACCCGACTCCCCTCCGTCGACTGGACCGCCTACTTCGGGCCCGGCCGCAACCCCGTCGACCTCCCCACCTACGCCTTCCAGCACCAGCACTACTGGCTGGCCTCGGCCGGCCGCGCCGCAGGCGGGGCAGGTGCGCCACACATGACCGCGCCGGAGCCCGAACCCGACGACACCGAGGACCTGTTGAGCGCCCTGCGCGCCGCGGACGAGGCGGGCCGGGCGGAGTTGCTGGGCGGGCTGGTGCGGGACGCCACGGCCGGCGTGCTCGGGCACACGGGTGCGGACGAGGCCATCGAGCCGGACAGCGATTTCATGGATCTTGGATTCACCTCACTGCTGGCCGTCGAATTCCGTGACCGGCTCACCGCCGCGCTCGGCGGCCTGAAGTTGCCGGCCGCCGTGATCTACGAATACGGAACTCCCGAAGAACTCGTCGAGTACCTCGCGGAAGAACTCGAGGACACGCTGGCGGATTGAACCGGCGGCCGGGTCCCGGTAGGGGGCGCTAGGGGTGGCCATAGGGGCTCTCAGTCCCTCGGGCCACTTCTAGCATCTTCAGGACCCGGCAAAACGGCGCCATGCCAAGTCGAGAACTCGACAGACAAGTCAGGAAGGGGCAGCCGGTGGAAAACAACGACGTGTGGCTGAGAATAGGCGGCAACAGCAGCCGGAACGAGCTGGTGCTCGCCGTCGACTTCACCGCCACCGGCCGTCCCGACGCCCGCTTCTCCGATCTCTTCTCGCTCACCGCGGCGGGCCGCCACCACGTGTGGGAGACGATGCCGCAGGCCATCGCCACCGACGTGGGGCCGGGCGGCCAGGAGTACCTGGACCGCTGGTTCGACTCGGTGCGCGAGACCGGCCGGCCGGTCAGTGCCGTGCTCGGCTTCTGCGCCGGCTCGGTGTACGCGGCGGCGCTCGCCGAACGCCTCACCCAGTGGCAGGAAAGCGCGCCCCAGCTCATTCTGTTCGACCCGGAACTCGCCAACCCGCTCGGGCTCTACTGGCAGTTCCACACCTCCCTGAGCCTCTTCGAATCCATCGTGGGACCCGAACCGATCTCGGTGGCGAACACCGAGGGGCACCACATCCTGGAAAGCACCGACGACATCCGCGTGCTCGGCACCGAACTCGTCCGGCTTTTCCGGGGCGTGAGCGAACCCGCGTTCGACGCTCTCGACCTCGACGAGGAGAGCCGCGCCGAATTCACCGAGTCGTTCACCGCGTTCGTCGCGTATGTCGTCGCCGCGGGCGATTTCGGTTCCATGGAGAACTGGCACAGGGCGGTCGCCTTCAGCTCGTCGAGCCCGCTCAGCGGACTCAACCGGCTCCGCTCCACCGACCCGGAGACCGCGGCCCGCGTCGTGGCCCGGGAGATCCAGTTCGGGAGCGAGCACATGAACCTGCTGCGCGACGAGGCCGCCGCGAAGGCGCTGGACGCGCTGCTGTCCCCGCAGGACCTCTCCCGACAGATCCGGATGTGACATGACGACGACCCCAGAGACCAGCACCGCACGGGACGAGGGAGGCACCACCATCACGGCCCCGTCCCCGAAGACCGCGGCGACGACTCCCACGAAGACCTCCGCGGAGACCGCCGGCCCCCGGCACGCCGCCCCCGAGCCCGCCCTGCGCGTCACCGGGCTGCGCAAGGACTACGGTGACGTCAAGGCCGTACGCGGGATCGACCTGTCCATCGCGCCCGGCGAGGTGGTCGCCCTGCTCGGCCCCAACGGCGCCGGCAAGTCCACCACCGTCGACATGATCCTCGGCCTGTCCCGGCCCACCGCGGGCAGCATCACCATCTTCGGTAAGGCGCCCTACCTGGCCGTACGGGACGGCATGGCGAGCGCCGTGCTCCAGGAGGGTTCGCTCATCGACGACCTGAGCGTCCGCGAGACCCTCGGGATGATCTCCTCCCTCTACAAGAACCCGCTGCCGATGGACGAGGTGCTGCGCCGCGCCAACATCGAGGACATCGCCGACCGGCGCGGCACCAAGCTGTCCGGAGGACAGCGCCAGCGCGCCCGGTTCGCGTGCGCTCTCGTCGGCAACCCGCAGCTGCTCATCCTGGACGAGCCGACCTCCGCGATGGACGTCGGCAGCCGGCGCAAGTTCTGGGAGTCGATGCGCAAGTTCACCGACACCGGCCGCACGGTCGTCTTCGCCACCCACTACCTGGACGAGGCCGAGGAGTTCGCCGACCGGGTCGTGCTGATGCGGACGGGGCAGATCGCCGCCGACGGCACCGTCGCCGAGATCCGCGCCCTCACCGCCGGCCGCATGCTGCGCGCCGCGGTGCCCGGCGCGAGCGCCGACGAGCTGAAGAAGCTGCCCGGCGTGACCGGCGCGGCCATCCGCCTGGACCAGGCCGAGCTGCACTGCGAGGACTCCGACGCGGCCGTGCGCGCCCTGGTGACGCGGTACCCGGACGCCCACGACATCGAGATCAGCGCCACCGGCCTGGAGGAGGCGTTCCTCACGCTGACCGCGGACGACGCCGACCAGGACGGCACCCAGAACACGGAGGACGACGCCGCATGACCGGCTACCTGGCCATCGAGATCAAGCGGATGCTGCGCGGGCCGCGCTTCATCGTCTTCGCGTTCGTCGTGCCCGTCGTGATGTACCTGCTGGAGTGCATGCTCTACAAGAACCAGACCATCCCGCACTCCGGCGGCATCACCTACAGCGCCTGGCTGATGTGCAGCCTCGCCGCCTACAGCGCGTTCACGTCCTCCATGCACACCACGGCGCGGGTCGCGCACGAGCGGCAGATCGGCTGGCACCGGCAGCTGCGCCTGACCCCGCTGCTGCCGCGCACCTACCTGCTGACGAAGGTGTTCGTGGCGATGGTCGTGGCGCTGCCCGGCCCGGCGTTCGTGGCGCTGTTCGGCTGGCTGGTGCAGGACGTGCACCTGTCCGCGTCCGGCTGGCTGCAGATCACCCTCGGCATCTGGATCGCCGCGCTGCCGTGCGCGGTCCTCGGCCTGGTCATCGGCCTGTACGTGGCGCCCGAGCAGCAGCAGATGTACCTCCAGGGCCTGATCATCCTGTTCGGCTTCCTCGGCGGTCTGCTCCTGCCGACCACCGGCTTCCCGGACTGGCTGGTCGCCATCGTCAAGATCATGCCGAGCTACTGGCTCGCCGACATCGGCCACGGCGCCCTGCTGCACGACACCCGCGCGATCATCGGCGCGGGCGTGCTGGCCGCGTGGACGCTGGTGTTCTCCGGCGCGGTGGTCCTCAGCTACCGGCGCGAGGCCGCCCGGGCCTGAGCGGGCCGCACGTCACAGCAGTCGTACGAGGAGGTGGGCGCCGGCCGTGGAGGCCGGCGCCCACGCGCGTGTCCCCGTCTTCCGGCTCCCCCTCTTCTGCCTCCGACCGAGAAGGACCCTCATGTTCCTGGCCCCCAGCCGCAAGGGCGTCGTCCCGTTCCGCGGCCACCACACCTGGTACCGCGTCACCGGAGACCTGCACAGCGGCCGCACGCCCCTCGTCGTCGCCCACGGTGGCCCCGGCTCCGTACACGACTACCTCCTCAGCCTCACCGCCCTCGCCGCCGACGGCCGGCCGGTCATCCACTACGACCAGCTGGGCAACGGCCAGTCCACCCACCTGCCCGACAAGGGCGCCGACTTCTGGACCGTCGACCTCTTCCTCGACGAACTCGACGCGCTCCTGGCCCACTTGGACATCGCCGACGACTACCTCCTGTTCGGCCAGTCCTGGGGCGGCATGCTCGGCGCCGAACACGCCGTACGCCGCCCGGCCGGCCTGCGCGGCCTCGTCATCGCCAACTCCCCGGCCTCGATGCCCCTGTGGCGTGCCGAGTGCGAGCGCCTGAAGGACGCCCTGCCGGCCGACGTCCGCGACACCCTGCGCCGCCACGAGGCCACCGGCGACTACGCCCACGCCGACTACCAGCGTGCCGTCCTCGCCTTCTACGAACGCCACCTGTGCCGGGCCCGCCCGCTGCCCCCGGAGGTCGGCACGACCCTCCTCGCCCTGCAGAGCGACCCCACGGTCTACGGCACCATGAACGGCCCCGCCGACTTCCACGTCATCGGCACCCTGAAGGACTGGACCGTCATCGACCGCCTCCCCGCGATCGAGGTCCCCACCCTCATCATCACCGGCGCCCACGACGAGGCCACCGAGGCCACCATCCGCCCCTTCCTCGACCACATCCCGAACGCCCGCTGGGAACTCTTCGAAGACTCCAGCCACATGCCCCACGTAGAAGAACCGACCCGCTTCGACCAGGTCATGCGAACCTGGCTGGCAGAACTGAACTGACCAGCAGCCCAACGGTAAAGGGCCGGACTCCAGAAGAGGTCCGGCCCTTTACGTTGGGCGGCGGCAGGCTGGAGGGGGGCCGGGCGAAGCCCGCCCCCCAGGGGCGCGGGGAACTGCGCGACAAGCCACAACGCACCCGCACCCGGCAACGACAGACACCCGGCAGACGCGCCCCCGCCTACTCCGACTGTTCCGCGATGAACCCGGCAAGAGCCCGAGGCGTCGGATGCGCAAACAAGTCGGCCAGCCGGATCCGTACCTTCACATCAGAACTCCGCTTGATCCGCTGCAGCAACTGCACCCCCAGCAGCGAATGCCCCCCGCTGGCGAAGAACCCGGACCCGGCCTTCAGATCGTCCCGCTTCAGGAACTCCCGCCACAGCGCCAGAAGTTGATTGGTCAGCTCCTCGGTGTCTACGGGGGCCTCCTCGGCCGGCGCCGCCCCGCGGACCTGCACCTCCGCACGCAGCCGCAGCCCCTCCAGGTCGGGCCGCCCGCCGACCGACGGCAGCGCGTCCACGACGACCACCCGGTCCGGCTCCGCCGGCCCCGGCAGCGACACGCGGACCTGCTTCAGCAGCCGCTCCGCCAGCCCCTCGGCCGGTGTCGCCCCTCCCGCGGGCGCCACGAACGACACGATCCGCCCGCCGACCGCAACGCTCGCCGCGCCGGCCACCTCGGCGTGCGCCAGCAGCACCGCGTCGACCTCGTCCAGCCCGAACGTCAGCCCCTGCACGGTGACCTGCCGGTCCAGCCGGCCCAGCAGCTCCAGCCGGCCGTCCGGCAGCCAGCGCGCCAGCTCCCCGGTGCGCCGTACGGTGCCGTCCGCCTCCGCCAGGCACAGCTCCCCGCGCACCCGCACCGGCAGCTCACCGCCGTCAGGGGCAGCGACCAGGGCCCGTACGGCCGACCACTCACCGGGGTCGTACGAGGAGAACTGGGCGACGGCGGGGGAGCAGGGCAGCGCCGAGGGCAGACCGTGCCGGTGACCGCCGGCCACCGCGGCCCGGTCCGCGTCGCTCCACACGGACAACTCGCCCACCGGAGAGGTGAGTTCCTCGCTCAGCCGGACCAGCAGGGCGTCGTAGCGGGCGAGCAGCAGCCCCACCTCGGTCGACGAGAACACCTGCGTGCGGAACACGGCCCGGATGCGCAACTCCTCCTCACCGCCCGGCTCGGCCGCCGGACCCGGCATGAAGAAGAACTCCAGGTCGAACTTGCTGAACCCGTTCTCCACCTCCCGCATCCGCGCCGGGAAGCCGCCCACCTGGAAGTCGCCGGAGGTACCGCCGGGCACGTAGTTGAACAGGTGTGTGCACAGCGAGTTCCGCCAGCTCGCGCCGGCCTCCGCCTCCCGCACCTCGTCCAGCACCCGCTCGGCCGGCACCCCGCTGTGCCCGATCCCCTCCAGGAACACCGACCGCACGCGGTTCACCAGCCGCTTGAACGGCTTCGTCGAGTCGATCCGCACGCGCAGCGGCAGCACGTTCACGTGGTACCCGATCGCCGCCTCGTGCCCGGCCGGCCGCACGCTCACCGGCGACCCCACGACCAGGTCCTTGCCCGCACCGTGCCGCGACAGCAGCAGACAGTACGCGGACAGCAGGATCACGGCCTCCGGGGCGCGCAGTTCGCGGCACAGCCGCCGTACGACGTCACGGGCCGGCCGGGACAGTGTGTACCAGGTACTCTCGCCGGCCAGATCCGGCGTGTCGGACGGCGGGTTGCCGAACCACAGCCCGCCCCCCTCCGCGCCGCCACCCTTGAAGCCGCGCAGCTGCTCCCGCCAGAACTCCACGCTCTCGGCGGCCGGTTCGGGCTCCACGGCGGACGCGACCGGCGTCGTGTCGTAGCCGTCGGGATCGGCCAGCGCGCTCAGCAGCTCACCCAGGAAGGACACCGTCGACATCGCGTCGAACACCAGGTGGTGCAGGGCCACGCTCACCGTGCAGCCGCCGCCCTCCGGAAGGAACACGGCCCCCCGGACCAGCAGGGACCCGTCCAGGGTGAACGGTGCCGCCACGAACTCCTGTACGGCGGTCTCCACCTCGCCCGCGCCCACCGGGACAGCGGGCACGGAGATCTCCACCGCCTCCGGCGCGAGGACGCTCTTGCCCAGCTCGCCGTCCCCGGCCCGGAACACGGTCCGCAGGATCTCCTGCCGGCGTACGACCAGCGTCAACGCCTCGGACAGCGCGGCCGGTTCAAGACGGCCGTCGACATCGAACGTGACGGACAGATTGTTGACCCCGGCCCCTGGTACGAGCCGCTCCAGCAGCCACAGGTCGGTCTCCTTGCGCGTGGCCATGACGGTGCTCCTCATCGCGGTAACAGCCCGGTGGGGCTGGTCAGTCGATCGCTCAGTCGATGTCAATGCCCTCGAACTCACTGTCGAGAATGTCGAAGATCTGCTCGGCGTCGGCCTCCGCCAGTGACTCGGCGGCCGCGTCGGCGCCGCCGCCGGGGGAGTGCAGCTCGGACCAGCGCGCGGCGAGCGTACGCAGCGTCTGCGCCACCCGGGCGTGGTCGTCGGCGTCCAGGCCGTCCGATCCGCCGACGCCCAGCAACTTCGCTTCGAAAGCCACCAGTTCACTCTCCACGGCACGCAGCGCGGCAGGCCCGGTCTCGTCGGGCACGAGCTGCTCGCGCACGTACTCGGCGAGCGCCTCGGACGTCGGGTAGTCGAACGTCAGCGTGGCCGGCAGTCGCAGCCCGGTCAGCGGGGCCAGCTGGTTGCGCAGCTCCACCGCGGCCAGCGAGTCGAACCCGAGCCCGCCGAACCCACGCTCCGGGTCCACCGCGTCACCGGATGCGTGCCCGAGCACCGAGGCCACCTTGCCGCGCACCAATTCCAGCACATACGGCGTCCGTTCGGCGGCCGGAAGGCGCAGCAGCGTCTCCTTCAGCGCCTCCGGGCCCGGCGCCGCCTCGGCCGCCGCGCCGCGCCGCCGGGCAACCGGCATCCGGACGAGCCCCCGCAGCATCGCGGGCAGACCCCCGTCCCGGGCACGGCGCTCCAGCGCGCCCGTGTCGAACGGTACCGGCAGCAGATGCGCCCGCGCGCTCAGCAGCGAAGCGTCCAGCAGCGCCAGACCGGCCTCGCGCCCCAGTGCCTTCGGCCCGGTCCGGGCCACCCGCTCCACGTCGGCCGCGCTGAGCCCGGCCCCCATGCCGCCGACCTCCGGGTCCCACAGACCCCAGGCGAGCGCCACACCGTGCAGCCCCTGGGACCGCCGCTCGGCCGCCAGCGCGTCCAAATAGGCGTTGGCCGCAGCGTAGTTGGCCTGTCCGGTCCCGTCGAAGGTGGCGGCGGTGGAGGAGTAGAGCACGAACGCGTCCAGGTTCCGGCCGGCGGTCAGCTCGTGCAGATGCCGGGCCGCGGCGGCCTTCGGACCCCACACCTTGGCCAGACTGTCCGTGGTCATCCGGTCCACGGTCGAGTCGTCCAGGACCCCCGCCGTGTGGACGACGGCCGTGATGTCCGGATGGGCCTCCAGCAGCGCCGCCACCGCGTCCCGGTCGGTGACGTCACAGGCGACGACCTCGACCTT
>NZ_JBEYVS010000091.1:0-8558 GCF_040644095.1 Streptomyces sp. NPDC047028 | reverse complement strand
TGCCGCGCTCGTGCCCCCCGCCCCCCCCCGGCGGTCCCCCGGCGCGCGGGGGGGGGGGGGGGGGGCTTCCTGCCGGTCTTGGGCGCCCCTCGCATCACCCGTTCGGCCTAACGCCTGTGGCTGCGCCGCCGGTCCGCCCCCAAGGTCGAAACCGTCGGACACGTGTCCAGCGCACCGTCCGCGAGGGCACCGCCCGCCTGGGCGCCGTCCGCCCGGACACCGCCCGGCACGCCCGAGAGGAGCACCCCCATGACCGCACAGCCCCACTCCGGAGCACCCGCCGGCGATTACGGCCGGGCCGCCCCTTCCCAGGCCCAGAGGTCGAGTCCCTGGGCCGCCGGCGGCATCACCTTCGCCGGCGTGCTGTTGCTGCTGAACGGCGTCCTGGCCATCCTCCAGGGCATATCCGCGATCGCCGCCGACGACGTGTACGCCCGCGTCGACGACTACGTCTACAAGATCAATCTCACCGGCTGGGGCTGGATCCTGGTGATCCTCGGCGCCATCGCCGTCGTCGTCGGCTGGGGCATCCTGTCCGGCGCCGCCTGGGCCCGCGCTGTCGGCATCGCGCTCGCCTCGCTGAGCCTGCTCGCACAGTTCCTGTTCCTGCCGTACGCGCCGGTCTGGTCCGTGATCATGATGGCGATCGACGTGTTCGTGATCTGGGCGCTCGCCGCATACCAGCCGGACACGGCGGCCAGGCCGGACACCGCGGGCCGGCCGGGCACCGCGGGCCGGCCGGGCACCGCGGACCGCTGATGCGCCGATACCCGCCGATCGCCGACCACGGCATGGTCGGCGACCTCCAGACGGCGGCGCTCGTCTCCTCCGAGGGCGTCGTCGACTGGTTCTGTGCACCGCGCTTCGACTCACCGAGCCTCTTCGCCGCCCTGCTCGACCACGACCGCGGCGGCCACTTCGCGATCACCGTGGACGGCCCCGACGTCACCACCCGGCAGCTGTACCTCGCCGACACCGCCGTCCTCATCACCCGCTTCCTCACCCCCGACGGCGTCGGCGAGGTCGTCGACTTCATGCCGCCGGGCCCCGCCGACCGGGCCACCGACCGCCACCAGCTGATCCGGGTCATGCGGGTGACCCGCGGCCGGGTGCGCTTCAGCCTCTCCTGCCGCCCCCGCTTCGACTACGGCCGCGCCCCCCACGGCCTCCATCTGCGGGACGGCACGGCCCACTTCGGCGGCCCCGGCATCGACGCCCACCTCCAGGTCGTCGGCCTGGCCCCCATCGAGCTACGGGCCGACGGACAGGACGTCACGGCCGCCACCGTGCTGGACCAGGGCCAGATGGCAGCCGCCGTACTCACCGTGTGCGCCGCGGGCGGCCCCGTACCCCCCGAACCGGCCCAGCCCGGCATCCGCGCGGCCTTCGACACCACCTGCGCCTACTGGTACGGCTGGATCCACCGCAGCCGCTACCGCGGACGCTGGCAGGGGACGGTCAACCGCTCCGCGATCACCCTCAAGCTGCTCACCTACGCGCCCACCGGAGCCCCGGTCGCCGCGCTGACCGCCGGCCTGCCCGAGCAACTCGGCGGCGAACGCAACTGGGACTACCGCTACACCTGGGTCCGCGACGCCTCCCTCTCCGTCCACGCCCTCTTCGGCCTGGGTTTCGTCGAGGAGGCCCACGCCTTCCGCCGCTGGATCGGCGAGCGCATGCTGACGGGCGGCACGGTCACCGGTGAGCCCCTGCAGATCATGTACCGCGTCGACGGCGACCCCCGTCTCACCGAGGAGACCCTCGGCCACTTCGAGGGCTACTGCGGCTCGGCCCCGGTCCGCATCGGCAACGGCGCCGCCGACCAGCTCCAGCTCGACATCTACGGCGAGGCCGTCCACGCCCTCACCCACACCGGCGACCTGGCCGAGTTCATGGGCTACGACGGCTGGCGCGGCCTGTGCCGGGTGCTGGACTGGCTGCTGGGCAAGTGGGACCGCCCCGACGAGGGCGTCTGGGAGACCCGCGGCGGCCGGCAGGACTTCACCTACAGCCGCCTCATGTGCTGGACGGCCTTCGACCGCGGCATCCGAGTCGCCCGGGAACTGGCCCGCCCGGCCGACGTACCCGCCTGGACCGAGGCCCGCGACACCATCCTGCGGCAGGTCATGGACCGCGGCTGGAGCCCCCGCCGCAAAGCGTTCGTCCAGCACTACGGCAGCGAGGTCCTCGACGCCTCCCTGCTCCTGATGCCGGCCGTCGGCTTCATCGCGCCCCGGGACCCGCGCTGGCTGCACACCCTCGACGCCATGGAGGCCGAACTGGTCTCCGACAGCCTCGTCTACCGCTACGACCCGGAAGCCTCGCCCGACGGCCTGCGCGGCAGCGAGGGCACCTTCTCCCTGTGCAGCTTCCTCTACGTCGACGCCCTCGCCCGCGCCGGCCGCCGCTACCAGGCCCGCTACGCCTTCGACAAAATGCTGACCTACGCCAACCACGTCGGCCTCTTCGCCGAGGAGATCGGCGCCACCGGCGAGCAACTCGGCAACTTCCCCCAGGCGTTCACCCACCTCGCCCTGATCACCGCGGCCCTCGCCCTCGACGAGGAACTCGACCGCGCCGACCACTGACGAGGTGGGCGCACCGGGCCCTAGCTCAGATGCCGGGCGAAGAACCGGGCCGCGTCGTCCCCGGCCCACGGCGGGACGCCGGTGTGCCCGCCCATGTTGGCGTGCAACGACTTCTCCTTGGAGCCGAAGGCGTCGAAGAGATCAAGGGCCGCCTGCCGGTCATTGCCCTCGTCGTCCCACTGCAGCAGCACGTGCAGCGGAATGGTGACCCGCCGCGCCTCGTCGAACGTGGCGCGCGGTACGAGACTCCCGGCGAAGAGGCCGGCGGCCACGATGCGCGGTTCGACCACCGCGAGCCGGACGCCGATGGAGATCACGCCCCCCGAGTAGGCGACCGGACCGCCGATCTCGGGCAGCGCGAGGAGCGCGTCCAGGGCGGCCCGCCATTCCGGCACCGCCCGCTCGACCAGCGGGAGGACCACGGCGTCGATGATCTCGTCGCCGACCGGCTCACCGGCCCCCATCGCCCGGCGCAGCTCGGCGCGGGCCTCCTCCAGCTCGGGCAGACGCGGTCGGTCGCCGCTGCCGGGAAGCTCGATGGTGGCCGTGGCGAAACCCTCCGCCGCGGAGTGCCGGGCCCGGCCCACCAGCCGGGGGTACATCCTGCCCAGCCCGAGATTCGGGTGGCCGAGCAGGATCAGCGGCACGGG
This sequence comes from Streptomyces sp. NPDC047028, assembly GCF_040644095.1. Taxonomy (NCBI): domain Bacteria; kingdom Bacillati; phylum Actinomycetota; class Actinomycetes; order Kitasatosporales; family Streptomycetaceae; genus Streptomyces; species Streptomyces sp. NPDC047028. The sequence continues at coordinate 5,320 of NZ_JBEYVS010000091.1, read as the reverse complement.
CGCGGAGGCGGACGCACCCGCCGGCGTCCACAGGAAGCCCGGAATCCCATCGAGGGTGAACTCGCGCTCGACAACACCGTCGTCGAGTCGCTGCTCAGAAGTGAAATGCATGGTCGTGCCTTTCGGGAGGCTCACAAAACGGCGCTCCCGGACGACCTACCGCCCGACCGTGACCCCAGAGGAGAGCACCCACGTCGATACGTCCACGGGTACCACCTCCTCAACTCACTCGCACGGCCACGGAAAACGTAGCAGTGCCCACGACACCCCGCCAACGGGTTTTCCCGGCACTCCCCGCGACCCCTGCCTCAAAGCCGAGACACGGTCAGGAGTCGAGGACGCTGCGCTTCTGGTCCTCGAACTCCGCGTCCGTCAGGACGCCCTGGGCCTTGAGCTCGCCCAGCTGCTGCAACTGTTCGATCTTGCTGCTCATGTCGGGGGTCTGCGGAGCCGCAGCAGGGTACGGCGCCTGCGGCGCGGGTGGCTCCTGGTATCCCTGCTGGGCGGCCCATCGCCCTTGCTGGCGGCGGGACACGCGGTTCGATACGGCGGTGGCCGTTCCGGCGACGACGGCCGTGCGGGCGACCCCTCGGAGGAGTCCTGGCATGGCGGTCTACGGCCCCGTGTTCGTCAAGGACGTCCCGCAGCCCTAGAGAGCCACCCTCGGCGGTTTGCTCACGCCGGGCGCCTCGGCTGCGCGCGCTCCCGCGGCGGCTCCGGTCGCCACCCGCCCGACCCCGTGAACGGGCCCGGCGGCGAAGCCCCGGCCAGGGCCGAACCGGGCGATTCTCAGGGGTCAACGCCGTTTCCCGGGCTCATGTGCCCTCGGGACACGTGCCTGGGGAGGCGTTCATCCCAAGCCTTCGCGTCTGGCCGGCGGCCAGGACCCGGCCAACTGCTCGCGTGCGGCGGCGGCTTGCAGCTGCCCCGCCCGGAACGCAGGCACCCACGCCGACGGGTCCGACGGGTCCGTGCCAAGCGCCGCCGCCGATGCCTCGTCCGGGAACAGCGACACCACCGTCTCCGACCCCAGCGCGGCCAACGCTTCCTGCCCGGGAGCCTGCCGCGCCATCGACTCCACGACGACCAACGCACGCGCACCGCTCGCGAGGTCGACGTTGGTGCCTGCCCTCAGCGCGCCGTCGATGTAGTGGCGCCCGCCGATCGAGACGGGAGGCGCCGCGCCCGGGAACGCGCTGGAGGCCGCGACGGCAGCCGCCAGCGGGACGCCGCTGTCGCGATCCCAGACCACCGGCTCGCCGCCTCCCGCCTCCACGGCAGGAATGAGCAGGCGACGCTCCGTCGGCCAGGTGTCCGTGCCGACGAGTCGGCGTCGCGCCGCGACCAAGGCCTGCCCGGCCTCCGGATCGACCGCGTCGAGGGCGATCCGCCCGACCCGCCGACGGGCCTCCTCCGGTGGCAGGCCGGCACCGAGGACCGCGAAGACCTCACCCATGCGCTTCCGATCGGCCAGCGGCGGCCGGGGACCGGGGCGGCCGCTGCCCCTGGGGTCGGCGAAGTGCGCGAGACCCCGGCCGGTGGCCAGCGCGGCGCCCACGATCGCGCCTGCCGAGGTGCCGACGACCAGACTCGCCGCACCCAGGTCGACGCCCAGGCCGCGCAGTCCGTGGGCAAGTCCGCCCATCCAGGCGGTACCCACAAGCCCGCCCGGGCCGAGCACGAGCGCGCTGTCCGGTGAATGCATCGTTCCCCCATCCCCTGCATGGCGATCTCCACCTTAAAACGCACGACGGACAGCGACGTCGTGCGTCAAGTCGGTCCGGCGCCACCGGGTTATGGACCAGCCGCCGGGCAGGCCGCTGGGGTGGATGGGGTTGTGAGGAGCGTGCGGCGACGACGCGTTGCTCAGGGCCAGACAAGGCAATACGGCTGATGCCCCGCCTCATGCAGCCGGTGTGAGAAGTCCTGCCACTCGTGCAGCAGCTGGTACACGTTGAACGCGTCGCGGGGGCCGCCGCGGTCCGGGACCGTGGACCAGATGAAGGCCGCCGCGCCCACCGCTTCCTCGCCTATGCCGCGCAGCGGGTCCACGACCGTCATGGGGAGTTTGACGACCGCGTAGTCGGGGTGGAGGACGACCAGTTCCAGGGGTGGCACCTTGTGCAGGGGGACGCCCTCGATGCCCGTCAGGACCATCGCGGCCATCGTCTCCGGCTTGATCTTGGTGAACATGCCGTTCATGCCCAGCTCGTCGCCGCCGAGCTCCTCGGGTCGCATGGAGATGGGGACGCGGGCCGCGGTCGCACCGTCCGGAGCGCCGAAGTATTTGTACGTCACCCCCACCCGACCACCATTCCCGCTCGCCGGCCGCGGACGGTCGGTCCGCTCGCTCGGTCCACCCTGTGTCTGACGTGGGCCAGTCTGACGTGCCTCGCTCGATTCCTCCACGTCGCGCCGGTGCCTTCCCCGCCGGGCACGTCGAGGACCCAGGTCATCGGTCCCCTCGCCCAGTCCGCCACCGCGATGCATATCTCCACCCGACTGCTTTTCTAGGACGCGCGGGCCCCGCCGCGCAACCCGATCATCGTGTCAGTGACCTCCCCCACGGCCGCCCGCCGAAACGTGCGGTGAAACATCCACTCCCCCCGTGCGGGCAACGGGCCCGGCCGCCCGTCCGTCACTGATCCGGTCACTGATCAGTACGTGCCGGGAGGGCCGTATGTATCAGCGGGCCGGTGTCAGGTCTCAGTCTCGCAGATGGCGGGCCCCCGCCCCGGTGACACCGAGGCCGGACGCCGGTTGCCCGCCACGCGGCCTACCCTGAGGAGGTCACTGAGCAACCGGAGTCCGAGAAGTCGGAGAAGTCGCACGTCATGAGTGCCATGAGCGAAACGCCCTATCCCTACGATGCGCCCGTCTCGCAGGCGCTCTTCGACCGCGCGGCCGCCGTCACGCCCGGCGGGGTGAACTCCCCGGTGCGCGCCTTCCGCGCCGTGGGCGGCACGCCCCGCTTCATGGTGTCCGGCACGGGCCCGTACCTCACCGACGCCGACGGCCGGGAGTACGTCGACCTGGTGTGCTCCTGGGGGCCGATGATCCTCGGGCACGCGCACCCCGAGGTGATCGCCGCCGTCCAGGAGGCCGTCGCCCGCGGCACGTCCTTCGGGACGCCCGGTGAGGGCGAGGTCGCGCTCGCCGAGGAGATCGTCGCGCGCGTGGAGCCCGTCGAGCAGGTGCGGCTCGTCAGCAGCGGCACCGAGGCGACCATGTCCGCCATCCGGCTCGCCCGCGGCTTCACCCGGCGCGCCAAGGTGATCAAGTTCGCCGGGTGCTACCACGGGCACGTCGACAGCCTGCTCGCCTCCGCCGGGTCCGGGGTGGCCACGTTCGCGCTGCCCGACACCCCCGGAGTCACCGGGGCGCAGGCCGGCGACACGATCGTGCTGCCGTACAACGACCTCGAAGCGGTGCAGGAGGCCTTCCACCGGCACCCCGGTGAGGTCGCCTGCGTCATCACCGAGGCCTCGCCGGGCAACATGGGCGTCGTACCGCCGGACCCGGGGTTCAACCAGGGACTGAAGGACGCCTGCCAGAAGAACGGCGCGCTGTTCATCTCCGACGAGGTGATGACCGGGTTCCGGACCAGCCGCGCCGGGTGGTACGGCATCGACGGCGTCCGGCCCGACCTGATGACCTTCGGCAAGGTCATGGGCGGCGGGTTCCCCGCGGCCGCGTTCGGCGGGCGGGCCGACGTCATGGCGCACCTCGCGCCCGCCGGGCCCGTCTACCAGGCCGGCACCCTCTCCGGGAACCCGGTCGCCACCGCCGCGGGCCTCGCCCAGCTGCGGCTGCTGGACGACGCCGCGTACGACACCGTGAACGCCGTCTCGACGCAGATCCAGGGCCTCGTCACCGAGGCGCTCACCAAGGAGGGTGTCGCGCACCGGCTGCAGACGGCCTCCAACATGTTCTCCGTCTTCTTCACCGACCGGCAGGTGCGCACCTACGAGGACGCCAAGAAGCAGGAGTCGTTCCGCTTCACCGCGTTCTTCCACGCCCTCCTGGCGGGCGGCGTGTACCTGCCGCCGTCCTCCTTCGAGTCCTGGTTCGTGTCCACGGCCCACGACGAGCGGGCCCTTGAGACCATCGCCGACGCCCTCCCGGCGGCGGCCCGAGCGGCCGCGGAGGCCACCGCGTGAGCGACAAGGACAACAACGACAAGGACACCGGCAAGGACGTCACCGTCGTCCATCTCATGCGGCACGGCGAGGTCGCCAACCCGGACGGGATCCTGTACGGGCGGCTGCCCGGCTACCACCTGTCCGAGCTGGGCCGGGAGATGGCCGACCGGGTCGCCGAGCACCTCGCCCCCCGCGACGTCACGTACGTCGTCGCCTCTCCGCTGGAGCGGGCGCAGGAGACGGCCACCCCGATCGCCAAGGCGCACGGCCTGGACCTGGGCACCGACGCCCGGCTGATCGAGGCCGACAACGTCTTCCAGGGCAAGACCTTCGGCGTCGGCGACGGCGCGCTGCGCAATCCGGACAACTGGAAGCACCTGGTCAACCCGTTCAAGCCGTCCTGGGGCGAGCCGTACGTCGACCAGGTCGTGCGGATGATGGGCGCGCTGGACGCGGCCAAGGACAAGGCGCGCGGGCACGAGGCGGTGGTGGTCAGCCACCAGCTGCCGATCTGGATCGTGCGGAGCTACGTCGAGAAGCGGCGGCTGTGGCACGACCCGCGCAAGCGGCAGTGCACGCTCGCCTCCCTGACGACTTTCACATATCAGGGGGACAGGATCGTCTCCGTCGGCTACGCCGAGCCGGCCATCGACCTCGTACCCGTCCATCTCCGGGCCGGCGCCAAGCCGCAGAAGGGGAAGGGGACGGCCCAGGGGAAGGCGTTCGGGGCCTGACGGGCCCGGATGCGGCGGCCTGACGGCCGGTCAGCGGGCCGGCCGATCCGGTTCGCGGCATTCATCACTAAATTCATACAAATATGCGGAACCTCCCCGATCGTCACGCCCTCTCAGTGGGTGACCACCAAGCAGGCGTGACGAATCGGGGATCTCCATGCGCATAACGTCCCGGACCTACTCCCGCAGGGGCGCGCTCGCCCTCGGCGCGGGGGCGGCGGCCGCCGCCTCACTCACCGGCTGCGGGTCGTCCACCTCTTCGGACGGCGGTGGGGGCGCCGCCGGTTCCGGCCACGGCTCCGGGGGAGCGGACGGCAAGGGCGGCGGGAAGGACGGCGGTGAGCGGCCGGCCAAGCTCATCGGTGACGGCTCGACGTCGTTCACCGGCAGGCAGCCGCACCAGCCGGCCAAGCCCGAGCCGCTGGAGCCGGGGCAGACCCCGCC
>NZ_JBEYVS010000090.1:0-8607 GCF_040644095.1 Streptomyces sp. NPDC047028 | reverse complement strand
ACGGAGCACATATTCTGTGCTGTTCTATCAGTGGGTTTTCGTCACTGATCTGTCAGTGGTTGGGTCCGGCCGGGAGCCGGGCGCCGGTCCGGGCGGCGGGCCGGCGGACTGACGACGCCGTCCGCCCGCGGGGTGCCCCGCGGGCGGACTGCGCCCCTGGGTGGACTGGCTGCCGGTCCGAGGCCGGGCTGCCGTTCTGGGGCCGGGCCGCCAGGCCCGGGGCCGGGGCGTTCGTTCAGAGTCGGTACGGCTTCGAGCGGCGGCGCAGGAACCAGCCCGTCGCGATGACGCCCGCGCTCACGAGGCCCGCGCCGATACCGAGTGTGAGGGTGCCGTAGTCGCGCGAGGCGCCGCCCAGGCCGCCCATCACGCCGCGCGACGGCTTGGACGTCGCCGAGATCGTGGGCCGCGCGGCGGCGGACACGATGACGGACTGGGAGCCGGCCGTGGAGCCGCTGGAGCAGAGCACGACGACGGTGTACGTCCCCGGGCTCACCCCCGACCAGGCCGCGGACTGGCTGACCGTGGTGCCCGAGAGGGCCACCTGCCGGCCCTGAGAGAAGTTCGCCTGGCCGCTGCTCAGCAGCGAGGCGTTGCCCCAGCTGCCGTTGATCTGGGTGCAGGCGCTGGTGACCACCGAGACCGTGGACCCGGTGGTGCTCACGGAGATCCCGGAGGCCGCCGCGGCCGGCCCGGCGAGTCCGGCCGGGAGCGTGGCGGCGGCCGCCAGGGTCAGCCCGGAGCTGAGGAGGAGTCGGGTAGTTCGCATTGGGGCCTCCGGCGGCACGGGTGGCGGTACGTCCCATGCGCCGCCGGGAGTCGGGAAACGACCGTGCTGCCTCAAGTGCAGCCAACGCGCAGCCGGACCGTGCCGCACCTGGACCGCACCCGATCAGGTGACGTTCATGCCCCGGCCCGGCCGGCCGCCGCCCCTGCGCCCCGTGAGCGCGTCCGCTCCCGTCCCCCGGCGAGTGGAACGAGCACGCCGGACCGGTACCGGCCCGCACCCGGCAGGGGAGGCACGCTGGTGGGCATCCGGTGCCGTTACGTATGCTGAAGCCCTGGACGGTCTAACTCCCGCCGCTGAACAGGGAGTTCAGACCTGTGGCGCGGTAACGCTGTCGTCGCCGGATCCGCGCCGACACGGGTGGGCCGGAAGCCCGGGCCGGCACCGGTCCGGGCTCCCCGGCCCCCGGTCTCTTCCCACGGGGTGTCAGAAAGCTGCTCCATCCGGCCCACTCAGGGTGGTTCGTACACCCTGGTCAGCCCGGCATTCGATCGGATGTACCTCTTCGCGTCCCCCAGGAGAGGTCCCCATCGTGCGTGTCCAGTCGCTGACGCTGGCCGCGGCCGCAGCCGCCCTGCTCGCCCCGACGACGCTTCCCGCCACCGCCGCCGTCGCGCGGCCACCCGCGGACTCCGCCGCCCACAGCGAGGGCGAGGTCCCGGCCGCCGACCTGCTGGACCGGGTGCGCGACTGCGACCAGGTCTCCCACGGCCGGTACCGCACGGACGCGGGCGCCCGCGCCACCGTCCCCGTCTGCGGTACCCGGGAGGCCGTGTTCTGGAAGGCCGACCTGGACGTCGACTGCGACGGCCGGCGCACCGCCCACTGCAACCGCCGCACGGACCCGCTGTTCTCCGCGGCCACCGCCTATCCGCAGTCCGACGGCCGCCACCTCGACGCCGAGTCCCTGCCCTACATCGTGGTCCCGGCGCCGAGCGGCATCTGGGACCACGACAAGGACGGCGTCCACGGCGGCTCGGTGGCCGCGGTCGTCTACCGGGGCCGTGTCCAGTACGCGGTGGTCGGCGACACCGGCCCCCGCGGCATCATCGGTGAGGCCTCCTACGCCACCGCCCGCCGCCTCGGCATCCACCCCGACCCGCTCCACGGCGGAGCGTCCTTCGGTGTCACGTACATCGTCTTCAAGGGCTCGCGCCTCGACCCCATCGAGGACCACGAGGCCGCGGTGGCGATGGGGGAGAAGCTGGCGAGGAGATTCGTACGGGACAACTGGCCGAGGCACCGGGCACACCGGGACACCAGGCGCACCGGGGCGCCGGCCTACACCTTGCGGTAGCCGTACGCCTCCGCCGCCGCCGCCTCCACCGCGTCCAGGTCCGCTCCCGTCGCCGCCGTGACCACGGCCGCCACCGCGCCTTCGAGGAACGGCGCGTCCACCAGGCGGGAGCCTTCCGGGAGTTCGTCGCCCTCCGCGAGGAGCGCCTTGACCGTGAGGACCGCGCTGCCGAGGTCGGTGAGGAGCGCCACCCCGGCGCCGCGGTCCACGGAGGCGGCCGCCGCGGCGATCAGTTCGGCGCTGGTGCCGAGCCCGCCGCCCTCGGTGCCGCCTGCCGGGGCCACCGGCACCGCCGGGGCCCCGCCCGCCAGACCCTTGGCCAGTGCCGCGACGGAGGCGGCCACCTCCGCGCTGTGCGACACCAGAACGATTCCGACCAGCTTCTCGTCACCCACGGTCAGCCCTCCGCTGCGTGCGCCGCTTCCCCGAGAGCGGCGATCAGCAATGCCGACGACGTCGCCCCGGGGTCCTGGTGGCCGATGCTGCGCTCGCCGAGATAGCTCGCCCGGCCCTTGCGGGCCTGCAGCGGGGCGGTGGCCTTCGCGCCCTCCTCGGCGGCCGACCGCGCGGCGGCGAAGCCGTCCGTGAGCGCGTCCACCGCCGGCACCAGCGCGTCGATCATGGTCTTGTCGCCGGGCGCCGCGCCACCGAGCGCCATCACGCCGTCCACGCCGGCCCGCAGCGCCTGCGCCAGCTGGTCCTCGCCGACCTCGGCGGCGTCCCCGAGCGCCTTGCCCGTACGACGCAGCAGCGTCCCGTAGAGCGGCCCGGAGGCGCCGCCGACCGTCGAGATCAGCTGGCGCCCGGCGAGCACCAGCACCCCGCCCGGGGTGTCCGGCGCCTCCTTCTCCAGGGCGGTCCGGACGGCCGTGAACCCGCGCCGCAGATTGCTGCCGTGGTCGGCGTCCCCGATGGCCGAGTCTAGGGCGGTGAGCCGTTCCGCCTCGCGGTCCACGGCATCGGCGGTCGCCGTCATCCAACGGCGGAAGAAGTCGGCATCGAGCACTGGGTCTCCTCGCAGAGTAGGGAAGTCGGTCGCCGGGCCCGCCGTGTCACATGCCCCAGCGCAGCCCCGGGGTCTTCACGGGAGCGTCCCACAGCCGCAGCAGCTCCTCGTCGACCTGGCAGAGCGTGACCGAGACGCCCGCCATGTCGAGGGACGTGACGTAGTTGCCGACGAGGGTGCGGGCGACGGCCACCCCGCGCTCGCCCAGCACCCGCTGCACCTCGGCGTTGAAGCCGTACAGCTCCAGCAGCGGAGTCGCCCCCATGCCGTTGACGAGGACGAGCACCGGGTTGCGCGGCGGCATGTCCTCCAGGATTGCGTGCACCGCGAAGTCGGCGATCTCCCCGGAGGTCATCATCGGCCGCCGCTCCCGGCCCGGTTCGCCGTGGATGCCGATGCCCAGCTCCAGCTCGCCCGGCGGCAGGTCGAAGGTGGGGCTGCCCTTGGCCGGCGTGGTGCACGCGCTGAGTGCGACACCGAAGCTGCGCGCGTTCTCGTTCACCTGCCGGGCGAGGGACTCCACCCGCTCCAGCGGCTGCCCCTCGGCCGCGGCGGCGCCCGCGATCTTCTCCACGAACAGCGTGGCCCCTGTCCCGCGCCGGCCGGCCGTGTAGAGGCTGTCGGTGACGGCCACGTCATCGTTGACCAGGACCTTCGCGATCTGGATGCCCTCGTCCTCGGCGAGCTCGGCCGCCATGTCGAAGTTGAGCACGTCGCCGGTGTAGTTCTTCACGATGAACAGCACCCCGGCCCCGCTGTCAACGGCGGCCGCGGCCCGCGCCATCTGGTCCGGCACCGGCGAGGTGAAGACCTCGCCCGGGCAGGCCGCCGACAGCATGCCGGGGCCCACGAACCCGCCGTGCAGCGGCTCGTGCCCCGACCCGCCGCCGGAGACGAGCCCCACCTGCCCGGCCACGGGCGCGTCCCGCCGAACGACCACCCGGTTCTCCACGTCCACCGTCAGATCCGGATGCGCGGCCGCCATACCCCGCAACGCGTCGGCCACCACGGTCTCGGGGACGTTGATCAGCATCTTCATGCCTATCTCCTCGGAAGCTCAGCGGGTGACGCTCTGACCGGGTTTCTTCCTGTTCGGGCCAGGGCGACAAGGCCCTGCTCATCAGTATCGGCCTTGCGGCAGCGGAGGTCATGTGCACTGACCACTCCCGCCCCTGCCGACGCCCCGCATACGGGTCCGCGACGTCTGTGCCGGACCGCCGGCACCGGGTCCGGGCCGAGGTCGGCGGGTGAGGCGGCCCCCCCCGCGAGCGTGCCGGTGGCCGGTGCGAGGCCTGTCGGGCCGCACCGGCCACGTCGTACGCAGGGATCAGCAGCTGAACGTCGGCTGCGCCCAGTCGGCGTGGTCGTAGTCCGGGCCGTCACCGCCGTCCGTGACGACCAGCTGCACGGACTGGGCCCCGGAGATGTCGGCGGCGATCTGCTGGGCGCCGTCGGTGCCCTTCAGCAGGCCGGTGGAGGCGACCTTCCTGCCGTCGGCGAGTACCTCGAACGTGACCGATCCGCGGTCGCCGACCTCGTCGTCCACGCCGACCGTGGCCTTGAGGGCCGAGCACTGCTTGCCGGTGTAGTACTCCACGGAGCTGGCGGCGTTCGTGCCCAGGCCCTTGGCGTACGTGGTGCCGGCGATCGTGAGCGTCTTGCCGTCGCCCGCGGCGGACTCGCCGTTGCTGTGGTCCTTCTCCACGGGACCCCAGCCGTTTGCCGAGCTGAGCGCCGTCAGGTCGCTCGCGAAGGAGTCACCGGCCGGCGGCGCCACGGCCACCCGCGCCCGCAGCGGGACCCGGGTGGTGACCGCGTCTCCGTGTGAGGGCCAGTACGTGGCCACGGCGTTGACGCCGTAGCTGCCGGGGGCGGTGCCCTTCGGGGCGGTCACCGACCAGGTCGTGGTCAGCGCCTTGCCGCTCTTCAGGGTGCGGGCCGTGGCCGGGGAGGTCGCCTCGGCCCGCCAGCCGTCCGGGACGTCGAGGTCGACAAAGACCCGCCTGGCCGTGGTGCGGCCCAGGTCGGTGAGGGTGGTCGTCACCTGCTGCGTCTTGCCCGGCTGGACGAAGTCCGCGCCCGTGGCGCCCAGTTCGGCGGCCGGCGGGTAGACGACGGAGTGGTTGTCCTTCCACACCCGCAGCAGGACCGTGCCGTGGGCGGGGACGGTGGCCGCGAGTGTGCCGGCCGAGTTGTAGTCGCGGTGCTGCCACAGGTCCCGCACCCGGTAGGCGTGGCCCGTGGCCAGACCGGCCGCCGTCGCGGTGGTCGCGATCCGCTGGGCCCGGTCGCTCTCGTTGAACAGCGCGACGGTGCGGCCGCCGTCGGCCATCTCCTTCACGACGACCCAGCGGCCGCCCTCGGAGGACAGTACGACTCCCTGCTTGCCGAGCTTGTCCTGGTCGACGGCGATGACGTCCTTGTTCTCCAGGATCTGGTACGTCGCGTCGTCGGCCTGGCGCAGATCGGTGCCGATGAGCAGCGGTGCCGCCATGACCGACCACATCGAGAAGTGCGTTCGGTACTCGGTGTCCGTCATGCCGCCGTTGCCGACCTCCAGCATGTCGGGGTCGTTCCAGTGGCCGGGGCCGGCGTACGGGGCGAGCGGCAGGTTCTGCTTCATGATCGACAGCATGCTGCCCCAGCTGTCGCTGATGTCACCGGTGGTGCGCCACAGGTCGCCGACGCCCTTGGCCCACAGCCAGGGCTTGTTCGAGCCCCACTCGCAGATGCTGTAGACGATCGGGCGCCCGGTCGCCTTCAGCGCGTCGCGCATGGTGGTGTAGCGCTTCTGGGCGTCCACGCCCTGGTTGTTGCAGTTGTCGTACTTGAGGTAGTCCACGCCCCAGTCGGCGAACTGCTGGGCGTCGCTGTACTCGTGGCCCAGCGCCCCCGGGAAACCGACGCTGCTGCACGTGTGCGTGCCCGCGCTGGTGTAGATGCCGAGCTTGAGGCCCTTGGAGTGGACGTAGTCGGCGACCGCCTTGATGCCGTGCGGGAAGCGCACCGGGTCCGGCACCAGCTTGCCGTTCGCGTCACGCTGCGACTCGGCCCAGCAGTCGTCCAGGTTGATGTACCGGTACCCGGCGTCCTTGAGGCCCTTCGCGACGAACAGGTCGGCCATGCCCTTGACCATGTCCTCGTTGAACTCCGGCCGGCAGTGGGTGGAGTTCCAGTTGTTGAAGCCCATGGGCGGCGTGTCGACCAGACCCGCACCGGGCGACGTCCCCGCCGGCGTGCTGTCCTGTGCCGCCGCGACGGCCGCCGGAGCGCCGAGTCCGGCGCCGCACAGCACCGCTGCCGTCAGCGCCCCTATTCCTCTGAGTCGTGCACTCCGGGCTGAGAGTTGGCGCATGCCTCGCATGTCCTTCCGTGTGCTGCCGCGGGACTGAGATGTCCATGACGAACGAGCGCCTACGTTAGATCGTGTTGGAAATTGTCGGAAGGGGTTGGGCGCCTTTGATTCAGGACGAGTTGAAGCGGGAACTAAGCGACTGATCGGTACGGCCGACATGGGAGTCTGTTTGATTTTGTGAGGGCGTGGTCGGAACCGCCACGGAAGGCGCTACGGTATGCCCGCACCCGGCGCCGGCCGGCCCGCGCGCCTCCACGGCCGTAGCTTCTCCGGGTTCCGGACCACCCAGATCCGGCTGACGTGTCCGTCGGTGATGTCGAACGCGGCCACGGTCACGACCGTGCCGGCCCGCTCGGCCACCAGCCCCGGTACGCCGTTGACCGACCGTTCCAGGAGGCGCGGTCCCGGGGCCGTGCCGGCGACGGCGACCATGTACTGGGCGATGCGCGCGCCGCCCTCGACCGGGCGCAGGACGGTGCCGACCAGGCCGCCGCCGTCGGCCGTCATCACCGCGGCGGGGTCGAGGAGACGGACGAGCGCCGCGACGTCCTTGGTCTCCCACGCCTCCCGGACCTGCCTCACCACCTCGGCCCGGCCGGCCGCGGGCGACGTGCCCTTGGCGCCCACCCGGCGGCGGGCCGAGGCCGCCAGTTGCTTGCAGGCCGCGGGGGTCCGGTCCAGCACCTCGGCGATCTGCGCGAACGGGTAGCGGAAGACGTCGTGCAGGACGAACGCCACCCGCTCGGCGGGTGTCATCGACTCCAGCACGACGAGGAAGGCCAGGGTCACCGACTCGTCCAGGATGATCTGGTCGGCGGGGTCCGCGGTGGTGGCGGCGGGGCCGGCAGCGTGGTTCCACTCGGTGCGGTCGGGCAGCGGCTCCGGCAGCCACGCGCCGACATAGCGTTCACGGCGGAGCCGCGCCGACCCGAGCAGGTCCAGACAGATGCGGCTGGTCACCGTCGTCAGCCAGGCGGCGGGGGACAGGATCGACTCCTGCCGGAGGCGCGGCAGCTCGTACCAGCGGGCGTAGGCGTCCTGTACGGCGTCCTCGGCCTCCGTCACGGAACCGAGCAACCGGTAGGCGACATTCAGCAGTTGGCGTCGCTCGGCGGCGACCCCGCCCGCGCCGGTCCCGACAGGTTCCATGCCTCCGGCCGCCCCCCGCCTTACCTTTCGCCGTCCCACGTCGTCGGTGTGGTGAGACCTTATCGATCTACTGCCCGAGGGCGGAAAAGGGGATACGCCATGGCCACTCAGGTGACGGCGAAGGCGACCGCGAAGGCCCGGCGCGGGGCCTCGTTCCTGCGGATCGCGATCGCCCTGCAGACGCTGACCATCTTCCTCCAGGCCGTTTCCGCCGGGCTGCTGCTGACGTCGTCCTACGGAGAGACACTGCACAGTGCCGGGGCCCGGGTGATGTACGGGGCGTCGATGCTGTACGTGCTCGCCGCGGTGCTGGCGTGGAAGCCGGGCGGCGGATCGCCCCGGCCCGTATGGCAGGCGTCCGGCTTCCTGGCACTCGCCTCGGTCCAGGTCGTAATCGGCATCGCCCACGTACCGTCCGTCCACCTCCCGCTCGGGGTGCTGATGTTCGGCCTGAGCGTGCTGGCGCTGGCCCGGTGCTGAGGTGGCGTCAGTCCCCGGCATCGGGGAGGCGTGGACCGACGCCGGTCAGGCGGGGTCGGCGGCGGGTGTCCGGCGTGAGAGGGCGTCGGACGCGCGGGCCGTGGCGTAGAGGGAGACGGCCAGGGCGAGGGCGAGGGCCAGGCCCGCGGTGTAGACGCCCGCCGACGGTTCGGCCCGGGCGCCGCCGGCTTCCTGGCGGGCTGAGCCGCTGAGGAAGGGGACGACGACGAGGACGGCCAGACCAAGGGCGACCTCACCCCAGACGACCCTGGGGAAGTGCCGGAGCGTCAGGTGGCGGAGCGAGGCGTTGTCGCTCGCGCGGCGGGCCCGCGTCATGCGGGGCATCAGCCAGAACTGGTTGACGGCACCCGCGGTGACCATGCCCAGGACGAGGACGGTCTTCACGAGCAGCGCGAGTCCGTAGCCGGTCGTCCACAACTGGCTGACGGCGCCCACGTGTTCCCAGGTCATCCACAGTCCGGAGACGACGACGGCGGCGACGCAGATCATCGCGACGAGGCTGACGCGGCGCC
>NZ_JBEYVS010000089.1:0-8700 GCF_040644095.1 Streptomyces sp. NPDC047028 | reverse complement strand
AGTCCCGCGACGGCTTCTTCACCACCTTCTGCATCAGCCCGTACTCGCGCTACCTGGCCCGCTGGTGCGCCCGCCGCGGCCTCACCCTGGGGGGGGATCTAGCCAGCCGCACGCCGCAACCCTGGCCGATGAGGCTTGTTTTCTTCTTCCCCACTCCGACCGCCTCAGACGGTTTGGGCGGTCCGGGCCAATCGAAGACCCGGCAGGGTTCTTCGAATCTCCGGACGGTCGTCGTTCTCCTTCCGCATGGTGGGGCGAATACCTCCCCGTCGTGAGGCGCTGGGAGGAGCTGACCGGACGTGCCTCCCCTCCGCCCACGGAGCGCGGGCCGCGCGGTGGCATCCGGCTCGTGCCCCAGTGGTGCGAATGGCTCATGGGGCTGCCCGCCGGCTGGGTCACCGGGATACCCGGGCTGACCCGCAAGCACCAACTCAAGGCCCTGGGCAACGGAGTTGTCCCCGCCCAGGCATTCGAAGCGTTCCGGCGGCTCATGGACTGACCGGACAACCGCACCGCACGGGCAGGGGCCCGCCCAGAACGACCGGGTGGGCTCCTGCCCTTCGTGCGCGCCGGGCGGGCTCTGCCCCCATCACGGGGAGAGACCTTGCAGACCTACCGCCACGCGGTGGCCGGGGAGACCGTCACCGTCCATGTCCCCCAGACCCGCGAAGACCTCACCGCGTTCAGCTCCTGGCTTGAGCGTGCCAACCGCCGGGGCCCCGTCGCACTCGACACGGAGACGAGCGGGCTGGACATCTACAGCCCCGGCTACAGGCTCAGGACCGTTCAGTTCGGGGACGAGCGGGACGCCTGGGTCATCCACTGGGAGCGCGGGCCCGCCTATCAGTCCGCCGCCCGTGCGGCACTGCGCCGCGTAGACCGGTTCCTGATCCACAACGCCCCCTTCGACTGGGCCGTTTTGGACGAGCACGCCGGGGCGCCGCTCGAAGCGCTCGCACCGCGTACCACGGACACCCGGCTCAAGGCCGGTCTCCTGGACCCCAGGCAGCCCCAGGAAGGCGGCATTGGCACGGGCCTCAAGCCCTTGTCCGCCTACTACGTGGACCCCTCCGCCCCGGACACGCAAGGGGACCTCACCGCGATTTTCCGGAGCCTGGGCTTGACGAAGGCCACCGGCTGGGCCGGCATCCCCCTGGACCACCCCACCTACAACCTGTACGCGGGGCTGGACTGCATCCTCACGGCCCGCCTGGACCCGATCCTCACGCGGGAGCTGGACCGCCTGGGCGTGCGCCCCGAACTCGTCCAGTACGAGCACGAGATAGCGCGGATCTGCACCCACATGCAGCGTGCGGGCATGGTCGTGGACGAGACCTACGTTGAGGAGCTGAGGGCCAACCTGACGTACGAGGAGCACCACTACGCTGATGTGGCCCGCCGGTACGGCGTCGAGAACGTCAACAGCACCCGGACCCTGGCCGAAGCGCTCGTTGGCATGGGCGAGCACCTGACGGAGCGCACCGGGAGCGGCGCCCTGAAGGTGGACAAGGCAGTCCTCTCCGCCCTGGCGGACCTGAGCCTTCAGGGCGAGCGCCTGAACGGCCGGACGCCCAACCCCCTGGCCGAAGCCGTGATTCGCTCGAAGCGGGCCGGGAAGTGGCGTGCGTCCTACGCGGACACCTTCCTTGAGGTCATGGACGCCGGGGGGCGGTGTCACCCCTTCGTGCATTCCATGGCGGCCCGGACGGGGCGCATGTCCGTGACCCGGCCCGCGCTTCAGACCCTGCCCAGCTCAGACCAGATGATCCGGCGGGCACTGCTCGCGGACCCGGGTCACGTCATGATCTCGTGCGACTTCAGCGCCGTTGAGATGCGCGTCCTTGCCGCCCTGGCGGACGTGCGCCGGATGCGGGAGGGCTTCCTTGCCGGGGAAGACATCCACTGGTTCACGGCCCGGCTCGTCCGTGGAGCGGGGGCCACGGAGTCGGACCGCAAGGTCATGAAGGGGGCCGGGTTCTCGAAGGTCTACGGGGGAGGCGTGCGCACGGCTGCCCGTCAGACCGGGGCCAGTGAAGAGGCCATGGCCCGCGCGTTCGCGGAGTACGACCGCCTGTATCCGGAGATCAAGCGCGCGTCCCGCCGGTGGCAGCGGGAAGCGTACGAGTCCGGCATGGTCTTCGTCTCCGCGACGGGGCGCCGCCTGCCGCTGGACCGGGACCGCACTTACGCGGTGGTCAACTACGCCTGCCAGTCGGTGGCCCGGGACTGCCTGGGGCAAGCCCTCCTCAACATCGAGGAGGCGGGGCTCCTGGACATGCTCAAGCTCCCGATCCATGACGAAGCGCTCTTGTCCGCTCCGCGTGAAGACGCGGCGGACGTGGCCCGTGCGGTTGAGAAGGCAATGACCTTCGACCTGTACGGCGTCCCGATCACGGCCGAAGCCGAAATCGGCGGAAGGAGCTGGGGCAGCCTCTACGGCGCCGACTTCTGACGCGCGAAGCCCCGCCGCTTCCCCGGATCTCCGGGGCCCGCGTGCGGGGCATTCGTCGCTTCAACCTACTCACGTGAGTAGGTTCCCGCCACGTTATTTCGGAGCCGTGACCTGGCGTTCGGGGGTGTCATCCTCCGGGCCGAAGTCGGGTCACGCAACGCGCCGAGACCACATCCCTGCGTAGTTCTCGCGGATCTAAACCTGTGAATCCGCCGACGAACCCGCACCGTCCGCCGGCTCCGTAACCCACCTGTACCGACGCACGGCACTGATCAAGCCCCGCGTCAAGAACCCCCGGTCCGGGGGGCTTGATTCGCCGTGTCCTTTTGAAGAAATGCCCTGGGCTTCGTGCACCCAGAAACAGGCATATCCGCAGCTCACAAGCTGTGCACGACGGTTCGGCCCCTCCCGGGCAATCGGCTCACCAGACCACGGGTGAGCCAAGCCGAGGAGCCCACCCGTGCACAGCACCACCCTTGAACTTTCGACCGTCCGCGCTGCCCAGGCGAACGACCTTGAGGCCACAACAACGGTCATCGAAGCCACCGCGTCACGGATAGGAGTCCTGGCCCGCAAGGCAGCCCGCCGCATGGCGGAGTCCGGCCCGCGCCACGACGACTACCGCGACGAGTTCGAACAGATGGGCCGCATAGCGGTCTGGGAAGCCCTCACGCGCTTTGACGAGAACGTGACCACGGACTTCCTGGGCTTCGCGTACACCACCGTGGAGACCATGCTCCTGAACGCGACCCGCGCGGAGCGCAACCAGGGCGTGGACGCGGACGCCGCAAAAACGTTCCTCTCGATGCTGGACCGGGCCGGTGGCGACCCCTTCCTTGCCGAGAAGCTGTGTCAGACCGTGCCCCCGGCGGGGCGCCGGCTGAGCGCCGACCGTGCCCACGCGGCCCGTCTCGCCTACCAGGGAGCGGACTCCCTGGACGCCCCGGCCCCGGGCGCCGAAGACACGGACGAGCCGTGGGAGCCGGGCACGTCCACGTACGGCGTCCCGGACGATCTGGTGACCGCCGACGACGTGTCGCGGGAGGCGGAGCGGGTCAAGCGCTGCCTTGTCCACGGCCTCTTGGACACGATGGGCGAAGGGCAGGCGTACGTACTGCGCGGAACCTTCGGCATCGAACCCGTCCCGTTCTACGGCAACACCGCAGACGAAGAGCTTGCCGCCGACATGGGCACCACGGCGAAGGCCGTGCGCGAAGCCCGGTCCAAGGGCCTCAAGGCGTTCGGCAAGCGATGGATCACGACCACGGCCCAGACCTCCGAAGAGGCGGAGGAGCTGACCGCCGCCATGACCGCGCGCCTGACCCGGAAGGGCGCCGCCGCGTGCCGGGGCTGACCGGCCGCACTCCGTTCACCCAGTTCTACCAACCCCAGGAAGAGGACCCCGTGACGATCAACACCGTGCGTGAGACGAAGGCCACCATGACCGCCGAAGCGGGCCGCGTGCTCGTCTGGCACAACGACAAGGAGAAGGGCTCCGTCTCCCTGGCCGTGCCCGCCGACCGGGCCCGGATGACCCCGGCCCAGGCCCGGGAGCTGGGTCTCTGGCTCATCGAGGCGAGCGAGCGCGTCAGCACCCCGGACCCGAAGGCGTTCCGGGCCGCCGCAACCCGTACCGCCCGGTCGGGTTTTCCGTCGTATGTGCCGCCTTCCCGCTGGTGAGCGGTCCGGGAACTAACCCGGTATTCGGATGCGTTCCCTCTACACACGTCCTACGTTGAGACGGGGAGGCCCGCGCTCCAACGGCCCTGTGGCGTGCCCGATTTGGTGATCATTGTGCGTTGTTACGGATCTTGGTCTAAGCCATAGGCATATGTCAGACCTCCGGTGTACTGTCGAATGCCTGTGCGAATAGGGGTTCGCACAGGAACAGCACAGGGGGTTTTGTACGTGTCCATGGTTGAAGGGGTTCCGTCCGTCGAGTTCCGCGTTGAGATGCCCAGGTGGGTAGGCCCGAACCGCTGGGTCTGGGATGCGGCCGGCGACGGCTTCCCGCCGATGCCCGACTACATCCGCAACGTCCACGAGCTGGACCGCGCGCTCTACGTCCTGGCCGTGGCGGTGGCCAACCTGGCGAGTCAGGACGTGCACCACTTCCGGGTGGTGGCCTACCGGTACGACACCGGGACGCCCACCGGTCTTCACGAATGGATCACGTCCCCGGACACGGGACGCCTCCGCCCCTTCGGCGCCCCCTGGGCGGTCTGGGAGGAGACCGCCGAACCAGAGAGATGCGCCGCCTGAACCACGGCCAGGAGCCCCGTCTCCTGACCCTGCCCCGAACGTGACGAAGCCCCGTTGCCCTGAAGAGGGTGACGGGGCTTCTCTGCGTTCCGACCCGGCGGGGTCCGGGCCGGGTGCGGGGCCGCTGGGTGGTGGTCAGCGTTGGTCGGTGGCGAACTTTACGAACCCCGCCCAGCCCTCCGCAGTGAAGCGCAGAACGGGCCCGTTCGGGTCCTTGCTGTCACGGACAGGCACCACACCTGTGGTCGCTGCATCGTCGGGCGCCCACTCGATGCACTGCCCTTCCCCAGCGCTGTACGTGCTCTTGACCCATCGCACCGGCTCAGGGTCGGGAGTGTTGCTCATTTCGCGTGGTCCTCCATGATCTTGCGAATCAAGTCAAGCGACTTCTCTTCAGAGTCCGCCGCCATGCGTAGCCGGTCGAACCTGTTGACCGCGCCCGCCACCACGCTAGGTGACTCATCCGTCTGCCCGCCGTGCGTGGGCGTCTCGGTGTAGACCGCGTGCGGCTTCTCGTCCAACGAGAGCAGCGTAAAGGGCAGATGGGAGGGAGCGGCACCCGCTTCGAAGGGCAGCACCTGAATGGTGACGTTGGGCGACTGCATCAACACCGTTAGGTGTTCGAGCTGGCCCACCATCACGGCGCGACTGCCCACGACCGTACGGAGAACTGCCTCATGGATGATCACCCAGAGGGCGGGCGGGTCCTCGCGCTCCATGACGCTCTGTCGTTGGAGCCGAAGTTCAACGCGCTTCTTGATCTGCTCTTCCGACTCGCGCGGGAAGGAGGCGCGCACGACTGCCGCCGCGTACTCCGGCGTCTGCAACAGGCCCATCAGGAACGTGCACGAGTAGTCCGTGATCCCGCTGGCCGCCTCTTCCAACGTGATGTACGGGACGAACCAATCCGGGTGCCCTTGCTTGGCGAGCTTGTTCCGGAGCCGCAGGTATACGCCCGGCGTCCCGGCCACGCGGTCCATGGCGATGGCGAAGGCTTCGGAGGCCAGGACTGACCCGCTCTCTACCTTGCTGACTTGCCCCTGGTTGTAGTGCAGCTCCGTGGCGAAGTCCTCTTGAGAGAGCCCTAACGCATCCCGGAGCGCCTTCACCTCATCCCCGAAGTACGCGGCCCCGTTCTTCGGCTCGCGCTCTTGATCGGCCCCTTCGCTCATCTGTTCAACTCCCGCCCATGCCATGGGGTTTCCCGGTTTATGCCATGCCTCTTGGCATGGCTCAGACCCTGTTGAGCGTACGCCGTGCGGGTCACTGTGGGTGTAGACCCAGTTGCAAATGCACGAGGCGGAGAAGCCGCCCGCAACGAAGGACCACGTGGTATGGACGCCGAACCGACCCCCCAGGGCCGCAACGACGCGGACGAGCTGGCCGCGCTCATAGCAGTCGGGGGCTTCTGGCGGCTCGCCCCGGAGTGGGTGCCACGCGGCCCCGGAGACGCAACCCGGTCCACGTTGCTGGACGTTCAGGCTGGACTACGGAGGCTTGTAGATGAGTGACACGGCGACGGCTCCCGCGCTCCACGTCCCCCTGTTACAGCCTGTCGGAGTCGAGGGGTGCCCCATCTGCGCCGCCGCCACGGCCGCCCGCGCGTCGGCCCACCGTCTGGGCAGCACCGTGAGCGAACGAGCGGCGGACGAGACGATCCGGCAGCACCCGCACCGCCGGAGCACGGACCGCAGGGTGACGGAGCGGTGAGGGCGGAGACCCGCCGGGCCCGCCGGCTCAAGGCCCCGGCCCCGGCCCCGTTCAAGAACGCCGACGAAGTCACCCTTGGCGCCGTGGTCTTCGACAAGGACCGCGACATGCCCGCCACGGTGCGGGGGATGGACGGGTCCTTTGTCGAAGTGGACCGGCCCACCGGTCTGGCGTGGCGCGTCCACTTCAGTCGCATCCGCCCGGGGTCCGCCTGGGAACGGCGCCAACTCCTGGCGGTCGGCAGGCTCCACGCGCAACAGCGAAGGGGGCTGACATGAGGAGCTGGACCACGGTGGACGACGACACGAAGACGAAGGCGGGCACGGTCGGCAACGACCTGCACACCGTCCACAAGCTCACCACGGTCTACCGGGACGAAAGACCGCGTCTCGTGGCCGCCTGCCCGGACGGTCGGAACAAGGGCACGGCCACCGAATGGTTGCGGTCGGTCAACTGCCCGGCGTGTCTGGCCATCCCGACCGATTGAGACTCCCGCCCCCCTCCGGTTGTACCGGACGGCTCCCTCACAGCCACAGGAGGAACCGGAGGGGAGCGGGGCACCACGGGCCCGCCGAAAAGGCGCGGTCTTCGAAGGCACCACCACAAGAAGGAGGTACGCGGTATGGACAGCACCAACGCCCCCGCCACGGCGGGAGGCCAGTCCCAGGGGTCCGGTCTCGTCCGGGCCAAGCGCGCGATCGGCGCCGCCCGTGAGCGGGGGGTCACCCCGTCCGACGGTGGTTCGACCGGCCGCACCGACGGCAACGACTGACCGGGAGGTCACACGTTGTCTCCGCTGAGCCTGGCGGAGCGCCTGGGCCGGGACACGTTCCCGGCCCAGGTGTACCACCGCCAACACCTTCACGTGCCGGGCGCCATCCCGGCCCCGGGTGACCTGATCACCTGGGACGACCTCAACAACATCCTCGCCACCCACCGACTGGACCCGCCCCGGCTCCGCCTGTCCGCTGAAGGGGAGATGCTGCCGCAGTACCGGTACAGCGCGCCCGTCACGACCCGCCGACACACGGTTTGGCAGCGCCTTCACCCGGCGGAGCTTCACGAGCGCCTGACCGAAGGTGCCTCACTCGTCATCGACGCCGTGGACGAACTCCACCCCGCCGTGGGCCGCGCGGCCATGGAGTTGGAACAGTGGCTCCGCGCCGGGGTCCAAACCAATCTGTACGCCTCATGGACCGCCCGGGAGGGCTTCGGGGTCCACTGGGACGACCATGACGTTGTGGTGGCCCAGGTGGACGGCTCGAAGCGGTGGAAGATCTACGGGCCCACCCGCACCGCGCCCATGTATAAGGACACGGAGGAGCCGGAGGACCCCCCGGAGAAGCCGCTCACCGAAATCGTCATGCGGCCCGGGGATCTCCTCTACCTCCCGCGTGGGTGGTGGCACTCGGTTGCCGCGTCCGAAGGGGAGCACTCTCTCCACCTGACGTTTGGTATTCAGACGACCACCGGCGCACAGCTCGTGTCGTGGCTCTCTGACGAGCTGCGCCGCAAGGAAGTCCTCCGGCTGGACCTCCCCGTCTTCGCCCCGCCGGAGGAACAGGCGGACTACCTGGAGCGGCTGAAGAAGGAAGTGGTGGCCGCCCTTGAGGACCCGGGCGTCCTAACCCGGTACATGGGCGTACGCGACGCCGAAGACGTGACCCGGATGCGGCCCAGCCTCCCGCACATCGGTACCGTCCCGGCCCTCCCGGAGCTGCGCGTCAGGCTCACCACGGCCCGCGCGCTCTGTGAGGACGCGGACGACGGGGACGGAGTCACCTTCCGGGCGTGCGGCAACGAGTGGGACATGGCCCCGGCAGCCGGCCCGCTCCTGCGGCGCCTGATCTCCGCCGTGCCGGACGCGGTCACCCTGGGGGAGCTGGCAGCCACGGCCCAGCTCTCGTTGGACGACGCGGCCGGAGTGATCACGGAGTTGGTCCACGGCCAGGCGGTGGCAGTCGAAGGGGGCAGCGCATGACGACCGAGACCCCCGCGCCCCTGGGGCTGGGCACCTACCGTGTCCGTCCCCCGGCCATCCATGACGCTGTTCTCCGCGCTGCGGACGACCCCCGGACCGCCTGGGTGGACACGGCCCCCAACTACCTGGGAGGCCGTGCCCAGACCCTCATGGCCCCGGCCCTGAGAGACCGCTTGATCAAGGTGTCCACGAAGGTGGGCTTCGTCGCCAAGGGCACCGGCACCATGGCAATCACCGCCGGAGCGCTCAGCGCCGACGAAGCCGCCTTCGGCCACTGCCTTACCACCCGCTTCGT
>NZ_JBEYVS010000088.1:0-10712 GCF_040644095.1 Streptomyces sp. NPDC047028 | reverse complement strand
CCGACCACGCGTCCAGGTTTCGGCCGAACCACCCTGGCAGCCCGCACGGCTCGCTCACCGCGTCCCAGAAGTCGTTGCTGCGTCGCGCCCGGGTCACCACGAGCCGAAGGAGCGCCACCAACTCCATCGCTCGGAGGGCGTCTCGGCGACCGGATGTTCGCTTCGGCGTAGTTCCGGTGCGTCCATGAGGGCGGGAGTCACGTGTACCGCACCCCGGCCTTCGACCTCCGGGCCGGCCGTGAAGAACACCACGGGCAGCTTCGCGGGAGCCCCCGACCACAGCGAGGACGAGTGCGGGGCGGCGTCCGCTCTGATGAGGCGGATGTCGTGCAGCCGGTCCAGGAGCACGGTGAGGGCTCCCTCGGTGATGATGCGGGCCGCGTCCTTCGCTGGGCAGCCGTGGGTGCCGGTACCCCAGGCCAGATGCGCCCGTGTGTGCGAGACGGGGGTGTCCTGCTGGGCCAGTTCGGCGTTGGCGGCGGACAGGCAGGGGATCACCAGGTCACCGGCCTGAATGCGGTGCCCCGCCAGGACGGTGTGGGCGGTCGCCCATCGTCCGGCCATGTTCGGCAGCGGCGCGTGCGCGCACAGCGCCAGTTCGACGAGGTGTGACGCAGACCTGTCCCGGGTCGCGAGGAGCCCCGGCCGGTCATGGGCCAGAAGCAGGCGCAGGGCGTTGCCGATCAGGCCGATCGTGCCGGTGCCGCCGATCAGGGCCAGGGACAGGAGGTTGTGCGCCGTCTCGTCGTCGGTCAGCGGGCTTTCCTGGACCAGCCACGAGGACAGGTCGGGCCCTGGTGCGGCAGTCCGCCCGACCACGAGTCGGCGCAGAGAGTCCACGAGCTGTGTCTCGGCCCGTCCGGCTTCGGGGAAGGCGTGCACGACGGTCCCGGCCAGCGCGCCGAACCTGTCGGCCGACTCCTCGGCCAGGCCCAGCAGATCGGCGAAGACGCGCCAGACCAGAGGCCCCGCGAAATCCGCCATGAGGTCGGCGGCGCCCCGAGCCGCCCAGCCGTCCACCAGGAGGTGCGCCCGGCGGCGAACCAGATGGCCCAGCCTGCGCAGATCGACGCGGCCGAGGGTCTCGGTCAGGGCCCGGCGGTGCCGGAGGTGCTCGGCGCCGTCGAGCCGGACGGCGGCCGGGCGGGGACGGAGCAGGGGTGCCAGTGGCGCGTCCGGTGGCAGCGTCCCGCGCGTCATGGCGTTCCATCGGCGAGGATCGCTGGAGTAGAGCTCCGCGTTCCAGATGACCTCCAGGACCTCGCGATGGCCG
Organism: Streptomyces sp. NPDC047028; assembly: GCF_040644095.1. Lineage (NCBI taxonomy): Bacteria > Bacillati > Actinomycetota > Actinomycetes > Kitasatosporales > Streptomycetaceae > Streptomyces > Streptomyces sp. NPDC047028. The sequence continues at coordinate 9,439 of NZ_JBEYVS010000088.1, read as the reverse complement.
AGCACCAGCCGGCCGACGACGCCGGGGGCGATCTCCACCACGACGACCGGCCTCCGGTCCCGGCGCAGCGCGGCGTACAGAGCGTCGGCGTCCTGGTCGAGCGCCCGGCCGTACAGCGGGACCGGGCCCACTGCGTGCGGGTACGCGGGCGAGGCGCCGGTGTGGTGCGTCGGTTCCATCGGACTCCTTCCGTGGCGGCGGCACGGGCACGCTGCGGCGCTCGCGCTAACGCGTGTAACCTTGCTGGTAGGCCGGTCGGACGACCGGGAGGAACGGAGTTGCGGAAACATGGGCAAGGAGCCGACTGCGCCGGCGGCCGTCACGAGCGCGGACGTGGCGCGTCTGGCGGGGGTGTCGCGCGCCACCGTCTCCTTCGTCCTCAACGACACCCAGGCCCACCGGGTCAGCGCCACCACGCGCGCCCGGGTGCTGGCGGCGGCCCAGCAACTGGGCTACGTCCCGCACGCCGCCGCCCGCTCGCTGCGGGCGGGGCGGAGCAACCTCGTCGTCATGCCGGCCTCCGTCTCGGCGGTCGGCCGCCTGGTCAGCGCCTGGATCGACGACCTGCAGAGCGAACTGGAACAGTACGGGTACGTCACGGTGCTGCACACCGGGCGCTTCTCCGACCCGGTGAGCGCTGCCCGCGCCTGGGCGGAACTGCGACCGGCGGCGGTCGTGGCGCTCGACGGCGACAGCCTGACCGACCAGGCCGCGGACGTGCTGAACAGGGCCGGTGTGCGGGGCGTGCTGGCGTTCGCCTCCCGCGAGGTGAAGGGGGTCCGCACCGTCGACTTCGACCACGCCCGCGTGGGCGCGCTGGCCACCGAGCACCTCGTCTCGCGCGGCCGCCGGAACATCGGTGTGATCATGCCCCGGGAGCGCGGCCTGGCGGTCTTCGCCCGGCCGCGCCTGGCCGGAGCGGAGAGTGTCGCCGCCCGCAGCACCGCTGCCGTCACCGGCGTTGAGATGTCCTACTCCCACGAGTCCGCCGCGGAACTGGCGGACCGCTGGGCCGACTTGGGCCTGGACGGGGTGTTCGCCTACAACGACGAGTACGCGGCCCTGCTGCTGCACGCGCTGCGCGCCAAGGGGCTCTCCGTGCCGGACGACGTCGCCGTCGTCGGGGCGGACGACCTGGTGCTGTCGGGACTCCAGGACCCGCCGCTCACCACCGTCCGGCTGCACCTGCCGACCACCTCGCAGGTCGCCGACGCCGTGCACGCGCTGATCGACAGGAAGGACCCGCCCGAGCTGGAGGGCATGGAGCCGGTGCTGGTCCACCGTCAGTCCTCGTGACCGGCCGGTCCGTTCGGTCCGTTCGGTCCGTCGAGGGTGGCCCGTCCCGGTGACGTCGGTCTTTCCCTGGCCAGCAGCGGTGTGCAGAGCCACCACAGCACGAGAGCCGCACCGGCGCCCGCCACGGCGCCGGCCAGGGTGTCGCTCAGCCAGTGCGCGTGCAGCCAGGTGCGGCTCCACATCATCACCACCGTGAGGACCGTTCCCGCGATCCACCAATCACGGCGACGGGCCGCGGGGACCAGGAGAGCGCCCACCACGACGACGAGGAGCGCGATCCCCGCCGAATGGCCCGACGGGAACGAGCCGTGGTCGACCCTCACCAGCGGGTGCGCCGGGCGCGGCCGGGCCACCCCGTACTTCAGGATCTGGACGAGCAACATGTCACCCACCACGTAGGTGAGCAGCAGGAACGCCAGTGACGGCCAGCGCCGCCGGACACCGAGGAAGACCGCCAGCCCCACGGGCACCACCACCCCGAGCGGTCCGCCGAGCCAGTTGAACACGGCGGCCACAGCGGCGTACGGCCCGTCGTGCGGTCCCCCCATCCAGCGCAGCCATGTGTCGTCGATGTGCTGGAAGACCGGCCGGGCCGGGTGCGCGAGCACCGCTGCGGCCAGCGCGGCGGTGACGAGCAGGAAGAGCATGCCGAGCCCGAGCGCCCCGGACGGCGCGAGCGAGGGAGTGGGACGGCGGTGCCGACTGGTCACGGGAGCCGAGGCGGCAGGCCCGGCCGTCGTCGTGCGGGTCATGAGGTACCTCTCGTGGCCGGGCTGTACGGCCCGGCCGGCTGGGACGTGGGGGCGAACGGCCGCTTCGAGCGGGAGACCGGGAGGCCGGTAGACCGGGGTCGGGCGATCGGCAGCGGCTGGGGGAGGGGACTCGGGACGCCTGGGCGCCGGACACGTCGTCCGGCGCCCAGGCGCGGGGGAGTGGCAGCGGGCGGAAGGCCCGTTCAGGCACCCAGATGCCGGGCGAGGAAGGCCACGCTGGCGGAGACGATCGGTGTCACGTCCGGCGCCCCCAGGAAGATGTGGTCGGCATCCGGTACCGGCTGCAGGGTGACCTCACCACCGGCGCCTTCGAGAGCCACGGCCAGGGCCTCGCTCTGGCTGTACGGCACCAGGCCGTCGGCCGTGCCGTGGATCAGGAGGAAGGGCGGGGGCTCACCCGGACCCACGTAGGTGACCGGGCTTGCCGCCCGGGCGAGTTCCGGCAACTGCTCGGTGGTGCCTCCGAGCAGCGCGGTGAACGGGTTCGGGTAGGACGGACCACCCGGCACGGTAGGCAGAGCCTGGTCGAGCAGCACCTCCAGGTCCGACACCCCGTACCAGTCGACCACGGCCCGTACGCCGCTGTCCTCGTCCCGCACGCCCTCGGCGCCCTCCAGCGCCGTCGCGGCGTCGGTGCCGTCGCCACGCACGAGACCGGCCAGGGCGGCCAGGTGGCCGCCCGCCGATTCGCCCCAGACGCCGATCCGGTCCTTGTCGATGCCGAGGTCGGCGGCGAAGCGGCGCACATAGCGGATGGCGGCCTTCACGTCGTGCAACTGCGCCGGGAACGGCGCCTCCAGGCTGTGCCGGTAGTCGATGCTGACGACGGCGAGACCGGCCCCCAGGATCGTGCCGTACAGCAGCTCCACGGGCACGGTCGGCGGCGGGAACCGGCGGTCGCCGTCCAGCCAGCCACCGCCGTGGATCCACACGACCGCGGGCACCGGCTGCTCGGCCGCGGGCACGTGGGCGTCGAGCAGACACGGCCGGTACCCGGGCTTGCGTGCGTAGGTCAGACCGTCGAAGCGGCGCACGCCGTCCTGGCCGGCCGGCGCGGGAGCGGGGGCGAGGAAGGGCGGCGGCGGCCACTCCATGTCGATGTCGCCGGCCGGCGCGGCCGGATCCATAGCGGGGGATTGGGTCATGTCCGCCTCTTTCTGCGGGTGGGAGTACGCTGTTACACGTGTAACACACTTGGGGCGGTCGGGCCAACCCGTGGAGCGGAACCACGGCCTCGCGACTCAAAAATCTTGTCGTGAAATCTTGACGCTCGTCAATTTAGCGAAATACTTGGCGCACTCCCCCCGCTGCCCCCGAAACCGAGGTGTGCGCCCCATGGAGCTCTCCCCGTCCGCCCACGCGGACACGTTCTGCCGCGACCGGCTTCCTCCCTCTCCTCTCTGGCCCCGACTGCACTTCGATCTCCCGGAGTTGCGGTACCCCGACCGGCTCAACTGCGCGGTGCGCCTCCTGGACGACGCCGTCGACAGGTGGGGCGCCGACCGTCCCTGCCTGCTCACCCCGACCGACCGGTGGAGCTACGGCGACCTGCACCGCCGTGCCAACCAGGTCGCCCAGGTCCTCACCGACGACCTGGGGCTGCGCCCCGGCAACCGCGTCCTGCTGCGCGGTCCCAACAACCCCTGGCTGGTGGCCTGCTGGTTCGGCGTGCTGAAGGCCGGCGGCGTCGTGGTGACCACGATGCCCCTGCTGCGCGCCCCCGAACTGGCGCAGCTGCACGACATCAGCCGTCCCGTCGTCGCCCTGTGCGACCACCGCTACGTCGACGAACTCAGGGCCGCCGACGCGCCGGGCCTGACGGTCCTCTCCTACGGCGGTCCGGACGACGACGACCTGGTTCGCCGCTGTGCGACCAAGAGCGGCGAGTTCTCCAGCGTCGTCACCGCCGCCGACGACGTGGCGCTCATCGCCTTCACCTCCGGTACGACCGGACGCCCGAAGGCGACGCTGCACTTCCACCGGGACGTGCTCGCCAACGCCGACACGTTCGCCCGGCACATCCTGAGGCCCCGCCCGGACGACGTCTTCACCGGCACGCCCCCGCTGGCCTTCACCTTCGGGCTCGGCGGCCTGGTCGTCTTCCCCCTCCATGCCGGGGCGGCGACCCTGCTCATCGAACAGGCGTCGCCGGAGAGGCTGGCCGATCTCGTAGCGGAGCACGGCGTCACGGTCCTGTTCACCGCGCCCACCGCGTACAAGGCGATCATGGCCGCCGGAATGGTGGACCGCCTGTCGGGTCTGCGGCGCTGCGTGTCGGCCGGCGAGGCGCTGCCCGCCCGGGTGTGGCAGGACTTCCACGCGGCGACCGGGCTGCGCATCATCGACGGCATCGGTGCCACCGAGATGCTGCACGTGTTCGTCTCCGCGGCCGACGACGACATCCGTCCGGGGGCCACCGGCAAGCCCGTCCCGGGATACCGCGCGATGGTCGTCGACAGGACGGGCGCGCCCGTTCCCGACGGACAGCCCGGCCTGCTCGCCGTCACCGGACCGACGGGCTGTCGCTACCTCGACGACCCGCGCCAGACGACGTACGTCAGGAACGGCTGGAACATCACCGGAGACACCTACGTACGGGACGGCGACGGCTACTTCTGGTACGTGGCCCGCAGCGACGACATGATCGTCTCCTCCGGGTACAACATCGCCGGCCCCGAAGTGGAGAAGGCGCTCCTCGTCCACCCGCACGTGGCGGACTGCGGTGTCGTCGGTGTGCCGGACGACCGGCGCGGCATGCTCGTCAAGGCGTTCGTGGTCCTGCGCGAGGGCGTGGCCGCCGACGACGTGACCGTCAAGGAGCTCCAGAACCACGTCAAGCAGACCATCGCGCCCTACAAGTACCCCCGTGCCGTGGAGTTCGTGACCGAACTGCCCCGCACCAGCAACGGGAAGCTGCAGCGCGGCGAGCTGCGCCGGCGCGCCGCGAACGCGGCCGGCTGAACCCCTTCAACCGCAGCCCGGAAGCCATCCGCCCGGCCTGCATGACACCCCGCAGCCGACCTCGCTCCGGCTGCCGAAAGGCACCCCATGGAAGCCCCCAGCGATCAGGGGACGAATCCGTCCCGCGGTGACCGTACCGACGATGTCCCCGAGGCCCTGCCCGGCATGGTCGTCGAGCGCCGTGTCGAATGGCCCGACACCGATGCCGCCGGCCACTACCACCACTCCACCGTCGTGCGCTGGGTCGAGGCGGCGGAGGCCGCTCTCCTGCGCCGGCTGGGTCTCGCCCACCTCTTCGGCAGCACACCGCGCGTGCACTTCGAGGCCGACTACCGCGCCCGGCTGTGGTTCGGAGACCTCGTCCGCATCGAGTTGCGGGTCGTCGAGGTCGGCACCACGTCGCTGCACTACGCCTTCAGCGTGCGCGGCCAGGGCGACGAGGAGGCCGCCCGTGGCCGTATGAGCATCGCCCACTCCGCCGCGGACGCCGCCGGTGCCACGCCCTGGCCCGACGAGGTGCGCGAGCTCCTGACGAAGGCGGGGGCACAGGCTCCCGAACTCGGGGGCTGAGCAGGGCAGATGGTGACACCCATGCAGTTCTATCGAGTTTTCTTGACGAGCGTAGGAATTACGACATACGTTGTTCCTCGAACCACAAGGAGGACGCCGTGCGCGTAGCAGTCATCGGCGGAGGGCCCGGCGGCCTGTACTTCGCGGCCCTGGCCAAGCAGCTCTCCCCGCACTGGGAGATCACCGTCTGGGAGCGCAACGCGGCCGACGACACCTTCGGATTCGGCGTGGTGTTCTCCGACGAGACCCTCGACGGCATCGCGCAGGCCGACCCCGCGATCCACGAGGCCGTGTCGGCGGAGTTCGCCCGCTGGAGCGATATCGACGTGCGTTACCAGGGCCAGGCCCTCACCTCCGGCGGCCATGGGTTCGCCGCCCTGGGCCGCAAGCGCCTGCTGCGGATCCTCCAGGACCGGTGCGCGGCCCTGGGCGTCGACGTGCGCTACCGCACGCAGGCCCCGCCGGCCGCCGAACTCGCCGGTGCCTACGACCTCGTGGTGGCGAGCGACGGCGTACGGTCGCAGACCCGGGCCGCGTACGCCGACGCGTTCGGACCGGACCTGGACGAGCGGCACTGTCGCTATATGTGGCTCGCGACCGACAAGGTCTTCGAGGCCTTCACCTTCATCGTCGCGGAGCGGGACTTCGGGACCGTGCAGGTCCACGCGTACCCGTTCGACGACACCCGCAGCACCTTCATCGTCGAGATCGACGAGGAGTCCTGGCGGCGCGCGGGGTTCGAGGCGTTCGCCGCCCGTGACCTCCCGCCGGGAGCGAACGACGAGGCCAGTATCCGGTTGTGCGAGGAGATCCTCGCCGACCACCTCGACGGCCACCGGCTGATCCCCAACGGCTCACGGTGGATCCGCTTCACCACCGTCCGGAACAGCAGCTGGCGGCACGAGAACGTGGTCCTGCTGGGAGACGCCGCCCACACGGCGCACTTCTCCATCGGCTCGGGCACCAAGCTCGCGATGGAGGATGCCCTCGCCCTGGCGGCCTGCCTCCATGAACACCCGGACGTGCCCGCCGCCCTGGCCGCGTACGAGGCCGAGCGCAAGCCCGTCGTCGAGTCCACGCAGCGGGCCGCGCAGGCGAGTCTGGAATGGTTCGAGAACGTCGGCCGCTACACCGGGCAGGAGCCCCTCCAGTTCGCGTTCAACCTGCTCACCCGCAGCCGACGCGTCACCTACGACAACCTGCGGGTGCGCGACGCGGCGTTCACCGGCGCGGTGGACGCCTGGCACGCGGACCGTACGGCGATCGGCGGGCAGGCCGTCCCGGCACCGCCGATGTTCCGGCCGTTCCAGCTGGGCGGTCTGCGCCTGCGCAACCGCGTCGTGGTACCGCCCACCGCCCTGTACTCCGCGCAGAACGGCGTGCCCGGCGACTTCGACCTCGTCCACCTCAGCACCCAGGCGCTCGGCGGCTCGGGCCTGGTCATCGCCGGCATGACGGCGGTCAGTGCCGACGGCCGTGCCACACCGGGATGCCCGGGCCTGTACACCGACGAGCAGGAAGCGGCCTGGCGCCGGATCACCGACTTCGTCCGCGGGCAGACGGACACCTGCCTCGGCGTCCAGCTCACCCACGCCGGACGCCGCGCCGCGACCAGCACTCCGCGGTCCGACGGCCGGTGCGTGCCGCTCGGTGACAACGGGTGGCCCCTGCTCGCCCCGTCCGCCCTGGCGTGGGACGCGGAGAGCGCGACGCCCCGGGAGGCGACGCGTGCGGACATGGACGCCCTCACCGAGGACTTCACCGCCGCGGCCCGCCGCGCCGACCGGGCGGGCTTCGACGTACTGGAACTCCAGTACGGGCACGGGCACTTGATGTCGAGTTTCCTGTCACCGCTGACGAACCGGCGGACCGACTCCTACGGCGGAAGCCTCGCAGGCCGGATGCGCCTCCCGCTGGAAGTGCTGGAAGCCGTCCGCGCCGTGTGGCCCTTCGGCAAGGCCCTGATCGTCCGTATCTCGGCCGCCGACTGGGCCGAGGGCGGCATCAGCGAGTCCGACGTCGTGGAGTTGTGCCGGGCCCTCGGGGAAGCCGGGGCGGACGCCGTGGACGTCTCGACCGGAGAGGTCGTGGCCCACGAGCGCCCACGGTACGGCCGTAGCTACCAGACGCCGTACGCCGACCTGATCCGCAACGCCGTCGGCGTTCCCGTCATCGCCGTGGGCGCCCTCTCGACGTACGACGACGTCAACTCGGTCATCCTGGCGGGCCGGGCGGACCTGTGCGCCGTAGGACGTGCCCAGTTGCACGACCCGCTGTGGACGCTCCACGCCGCGGCCGCACAGGACTACACCGGGCCGGCCGCGCCCTGGCCCGTGTCCTGGAGGGCGGGCAGCGGCAGACCGCCGGGTGCCCGCACCGACCGCATACCGCCCCGCCTCCAGCTGCTCCGGGACACACCCGCGCCCGTGCACCAGCGGTGGCTGCCCGAGCCGGCGGCGACAGCCGTCTGACAGGAGGAAGAGATGGAAGAGAAGCAGCGGGGGCGGCTGCCCCGCTTCACGGCGGCGGCCGTGCAGTCCTCACCCGTGTTCCTGGATCCGGCGGCCACGGTCGAGAAGGCCGTGTCCCTCCTGGCGGAGGCCGCCTCGCAGGGAGCGGAACTGGTCGTCTTCCCGAGGTCTTCGTCTCCGGCTACCCCTACTGGAACTGGACCATGAACCCGGTCCAGGGCTCCCCGTGGTTCGAGCGCCTGTGGCAGGCGTCCGTCGACATCCCCGGCCCGCACGTGGACGCTCTGCGCGCCGCGGCCCGCCGGCACGGTGTCGTGGCGGTCATCGGCGTCAACGAACGCAGCCCCCACAGCCTCGGCATCCTCTACAACACGCTGCTGACCATCGGCCCCGACGGAGAACTCCTCGGTGTGCACCGCAAGTTGGTGCCCACCTGGGCGGAGAAGCTGACCTGGACCGGCGGCGACGGAAGTTCGCTGCGAGTCCACGAGACCCCGGTCGGGCCGCTCGGCGCGCTGGCCTGCGGTGAGAACACGAACACCCTCGCCCGCTTCACCCTCCTCGCCCAGGGCGAACTGGTCCACGCGGCGAGCTACATCGCGCTGCCCGTCGCGCCCGAGGACTACGACATGGCCGACGCCATCGCCGTACGCACCGCCGCGCACAGCTTCGAGGGCAAGGTCTTCTCCGTCGTCGCCTGCTCCACCATCTCCCCGGACATGGTGGACACCATCGCCGGTGACGACGAGGACGTACGCCGCATGCTCGCCCGCCCACGGAGCGCGCTCTCGGGAATCTTCGGACCCGACGGCCGCCCCGTCACCGAGCCGCTCGTCGACGACGAGGGCATCGTCTACGGCGAGATCGACCTCACCCGGTGCATCCAGCCCAAGCAGATGCACGACATCGTCGGGCACTACAACCGCTTCGACGTCTTCCGCCTGCACGTCGACAACACCCCGCGCACCCCGGTCACCTTCACGACCGACCCGGCCCACCGCGCCACCGCCGCGCCCCTTCCGGCCGACACCACCACCGCCCCCGCCACCCCCGGTACATCGAAGGAGTCTCAATGACGAAGTCAAGCCGCTTGCGTGACCGGCGGGGCGGAGGTGAAGATCCGTCCGTCACGCAGCAACGCCCTTCTTCGACCACAACGTGGCGCCGGTCTCGTCGACCACAGCCGCCCAGTGGTGGCCCTTGTCTGCGTCGACACCCACCCAGACCTGCGCTTTCCGCTCACTCACTCGCCCCTCCTCGCGCCGTTCGGCAAGCCGTCGGCCCGAGGAACACCCCGCTGTCATCTCCGTAATCAGCGACCGCACAAGGCGCGCACATCTCAATCAGCAGCCAGGGCGCCCCGGAGAA
>NZ_JBEYVS010000087.1:0-11732 GCF_040644095.1 Streptomyces sp. NPDC047028 | reverse complement strand
CGACGGTCTCCTACGACGACCTCTCCCGGCCCTCCTACTGGGTCCGTCACGTCCGTGAGGCAGTCCGGTTCGCCGACGCGGTCACCACCCTCGACAACCAGGGCGTAGGCACCTTCCTGGAACTCGGCCCCGACGCCGCCCTCACCCCGATGGTCGCCGACCCCAGAGCCGTCCCCACCCTCCGCCGAGACCGCACCGAACCCCAAGCCCTGGTCGAGGCGCTGGCCCGGCTGCACTGCGCCGGTGGCGAGGTCAGCTGGCAGGCGTTCTACGCCGACACCCCGGCCCGCCGCGTCGACCTGCCGACCTATGCCTTCCAGCACGAGACGTACTGGCCGACCACGGCCCCCTACGCCGCCTCGGACGCGGCCGGGCTCGGGCTGACCGCCGCCGGGCACCGCATCCTCGCCGGTGCCATGGAACTGCCGGACAGCGAAGGCGTCCTGTTCACCGGCCGTCTCTCACTCGCCACCCACCCGTGGCTCGCCGAGCACGCCGTGAACGGCACGGTCATCGTGCCCGGCGCCGCCCTCGTCGAGATCGCCGTACGCGCCGGAGACCAGATCGGCTGCGGCACCGTACGCGACCTGACCCTGCACGCCCCCCTCGTCCTCGACGAACGCGGCGGAGTCGCCCTGCGCGTCGCCGTCCGGCTCGGCGGAAGCGAAAGCGGCAGCGGAAGCGAGGGCGCCGAGCCCGCCGTCACCGTGCACTCCCGCCCGGAAGGGGAGGAGGAGTGGACGCTGCACGCCGAGGGCTCCCTGTCCGCCGAAGCCGTCACCCCCGCCGACCTCGGCACCGCCTGGCCCCCGGCCGGCGCCGAGCCGGTCGACACCATGGGGTTCTACGACGAGCTGGCCGGCATCGGACTCCAGTACGGTCCGCTCTTCCAGGGCGTCACCGCGGCCTGGCGGACCGCCGACGGCGCCGTCCACGCCGAGGTCGCCCTCCCCGAGGGCACGGACACCCACGGCTACGGCATCCACCCCGCCCTCCTCGACGCCTCCCTGCACACCATCGGCCTGCTCGGCACCGGCGAGAGCGACAGCGGCGAAGGTGACACCGGGGGCGCCCGACTCCCCTTCTCCTGGAGCGACTTCGCGCTGTACGCCGCCGGCGCCTCGGCGCTGCGGGTGCGCGTCGCGGGCGAGGGTTCGGGCTACCGGATCGACCTCGCCGACCCGTCCGGCGCACCCGTCGCCACCGTCGGAGCGCTCGCGCTGCGCGCCCTGCCCACCGCCCCGGCGGGCGCCGCGCGCGGGCACGACTCGCTGTACCGCCTGGACTGGCAGAAGACCGCCCCCGTGCAGCCCGCTACGGCGTCCGTGCCCTGCCGGGTCATCGGCCCGGACCCGCTCCAGCTCGTGGACCTGATCGCGGAGACCGGCGGCCGGCACACGGAGGTCACCGACGACGCCGAGCTGACCTTCGCCACCTTCGTCACCGCCGGCTTCGAGCCGCGCGACGCCGTGCACCGGGCGCTGGGCGTCGTCCAGGAGTGGCTGGCGGGCGACCGGCCCGAGGGGGCGCGGCTCGTGCTCGTCACCTCAGGTGCCGTGGCCGCCGCGGCCGGTGACCGGGTGCCCGACCCGGCGGCCGCCGCCGTGGTCGGCCTCGCCCGGTCCGCCCAGTCCGAGCACCCCGGGCGGATCGTCCTGGTCGACCTCGACACCTCCGCCGAGTCCGCCGACGCCCTGCTGCCCGCGCTCGCCGGCAGTGATGAGCCCCAGTTCGCCCTGCGCTCGGGGCAGTTGCTGGCGCCCCGGCTCGTCCGGAACGTGGGCTCCGAGCTGAGTCTGCCCCAGGGCGACGCGCCCTGGCGGCTCGACTTCACCCCGACCGGCACCCTGGACAGCCTCTACGTCGCCGATTTCCCCGAGGCCGCCGAGCCCCTCGCCGAGGGCCAGATCCGGGTCGCGATCCGCGCGGCCGGCGTCAACTTCCGCGACGTCATGAACGTCCTCGGCATGTACCCGGGCGACGCCGGGCGGCTCGGCCTCGAAGCCGCCGGTGTCGTCGTGGAGGTCGGGCCGGGCGTGGACCGGTTCGCTGTCGGGGACCGGGTCATGGGCCTGTTCTCCGGGGCGTTCGGACCGCTCTCGGCCGTCGACCACCGGCTGGTCTCCGCGATGCCGTCCACCTGGACGTTCGCCGAGGCGGCCGCCGCCCCCGTCGTCTACCTCACCGCCTACTACGCCCTCGTCGACCTGGCCGGCCTCACCACCGGCGAGTCCATCCTGGTGCACGCCGCCGCCGGCGGTGTCGGCACCGCCGCCGTACAGCTCGCCCGCCACCTGGGCGCCGAGGTGTACGGCACCGCCAGCCCCGCGAAGTGGGCCGCCGTGCGCGCCCTCGGTGTCGACGAGGACCGCATCGCCAACTCCCGCACCCTGGAGTTCGAGGAGCACTTCCTGGAGGCCACCGACGGGCGGGGCATGGATGTCGTACTCGACTCCCTTGCCCGGGAGTTCGTCGACGCCTCGCTGCGCCTGCTGCCGCGCGGCGGCCGGTTCGTCGAGATGGGCAAGACCGACATCCGCGACGCGGACGAGGTCGCCGCCGCCCATCCCGGCGTCACGTACAAGGCGTTCGACGTCATGGACGCCGGACCCGACCGCATCATGGAGATGTACGGCGCGCTCCTCGACCTGTTCGAGAGCGGCGCCCTGCGTCCGCTGCCCGTCACCGGGTGGGACGTGCGCGAGGCCCCGGAGGCACTGCGCGTCATGGGACAGGCCCGGCACACCGGCAAGCTGGTGCTGACCGTGCCCGCGCCGCTGAACCCGGAGGGCACCGTACTTGTCACCGGCGCGACCGGCGCCCTCGGCGGGCTCCTCGCCCGGCACCTGGTCACCGAGCACGGCGCACGGCACCTGCTGCTGGCCAGCCGCCGCGGCGACCGCGCCCCCGGGGCCAGTGAACTCATCGGCGTGATCAACCAGTTGGGTGCTACGGCGGAGCTGATCGCCTGCGACACCGCCGACCGGGACGCCGTCGCCGCCGCCCTGGCCGCCGTACCGGAGGCGCATCCGCTGACCGCCGTCGTGCACGTCGCCGGTGTCCTCGACGACGGGGTCCTCGACTCGATGTCCCCGGAACGGCTCGACAAGGTCCTCGCGCCGAAGGCGGACGCCGCCCGCCACCTGCACGAGCTGACCCGGCTCGCCGACCTGTCCGCGTTCGTACTGTTCTCCTCCGCCGCCGGCACCTTCGGCAACGCCGGACAGGCCAACTACGCCGCCGCGAATGCCTACCTGGACTCCCTCGCCGCGCACCGCCGCGCCCAGGGCCTGCCCGGTCTCTCGCTCGGCTGGGGCCTGTGGGCCGCCGAGGGCGGCGGCATGGCGGACAGCCTGGACGAGGCCGAGCGCGCCCGCATGGCCCGGTCCGGCTCCGCCGCGTTCACCGGCGAGGAGGGCCTGGCGCTGTACGACACCGCGCTCGCCCTGCCGCACGCCGCGCTCGTCCCCATCCACCTGGACCTGCCCGCCTCGGCCGCGCCCGAGGAGGTGCCCGCGCTGCTGCGCGCCCTGGTGCGCACCCCGGCCCGGCGCACCGCCCGCGCCGCCGACAAGGCCGCCGGGGGAGGAGAGCTGGCCGCACGGCTGGCCCCGCTCGGCGCCGACGAGCAGCACGCGCTGCTGCTGGACGTCGTCCGCACCCACGCCGCCGCCGTCCTCGGACACAGCAACCCCGAGGCCGTCGACGTCACCCAGGCGTTCAAGGACCTGGGCTTCGACTCCCTCACCGGCGTCGAGTTCCGCAACCGGCTCGCCGCCGCCTGCGGTCTCAGGCTCCCGGCGACGCTGGTCTTCGACTACCCGGCGCCCGAGGCCCTCGCCGGCTACCTCCGCGAGGAACTCGTCGGCTCGCTGCCCGCCACGATCCAGGCTGCGGGCACGGCCCTCGGCACGGACGAGCCCATCGCCATCGTGTCCATGGCCTGCCGGTTCCCCGGCGGGGTCCGCTCGCCCGAGGACCTGTGGCGGCTGCTCGCCACCGGCGGCGACGCGATGGGCGCGATGCCCGGCGACCGCGGCTGGGACATCGACGCCGTCGTCGACCCGACCGGTGAGCGCCCCGGCACCAGCTACACCGACCAGGGCGGCTTCCTGCCCGACGCGCCCCTCTTCGACGCCCCCTTCTTCGGCATCAGCCCCCGCGAGGCCCTCGCCATGGACCCGCAGCAGCGGATCCTGCTGGAGACCTCCTGGGAGGCCCTGGAGCGCGCCGGACTCGACCCGCACACCCTGCGCGGCAGCAGCACCGGCGTCTTCGCCGGCCTGATCTACCACGACTACGGCAACGGCGCCGGGTACAGCCACCTGCCCGACGGCGTCGAGGGCTTCCTCGGCACCGGCACCTCCGGCGGTGTGGCCTCCGGCCGCATCTCCTACGTCCTCGGCCTCGAAGGCCCCGCCGTCACCGTCGACACCGCCTGCTCCTCCTCCCTGGTCGCCCTGCACATGGCCGTCCAGGCGCTGCAGCGCGGCGAATGCGACCTGGCGCTGGCCGGCGGTGTCACCGTGATGGCCACCCCGGACACCTTCGTCGACTTCTCCCGGCAGCGCGGGCTCGCCGCCGACGGCCGCTGCAAGGCGTTCGCCGACACCGCCGACGGCACCGGCTGGGCCGAAGGCGTCGGCATGGTCCTCGTCGAGCGGCTTTCCGACGCCCAGCGCCACGGCCACGACATCCTCGCCGTCGTCCGCGCCAGCGCCCTCAACCAGGACGGCGCCAGCAACGGCCTGACCGCCCCCAACGGCCCCTCCCAGCAGCGCGTCATCCGGCAGGCCCTCGCCACCGCCGGCCTCGCGCCCGCCGACGTCGACGCCGTCGAGGCGCACGGCACCGGCACCAGGCTGGGCGACCCCATCGAGGCACAGGCCCTCCTCGCCACCTACGGCCAGGACCGGCCCGAGGACGCCCCGCTCTGGCTCGGCTCCGTGAAGTCCAACCTCGGCCACACCCAGGCCGCCGCCGGCATCGCCGGTGTCATCAAGATGGTCGAGGCCCTCGGCCACGAGGAACTGCCCGCCACCCTGCACGTCGACGAGCCCAGCTCGCACATCGACTGGGAGGCCGGCGCCGTACGCCTGCTCACCGAGGCCCGGCCCTGGCCGCGCCGCGAGGAGTCGGCCCGCCGGGCCGGGGTGTCCGCGTTCGGGTTCAGCGGCACCAACGCCCACGTCATCCTGGAGGAGGCGCCCGCACCCGCGGCCGTGGCCGAGAAGGAGGAGCAGGCGGCCGGGCCCGTTCCGTGGCTGCTGACCGCCCGCACCCCCGAGGCACTGCGCGAGCAGGCCCGCCGGCTCGGCGAGCAGCTCGCCGGACGCGAGCTGACCGCCGCCGGCCTCGCCCGCGTCGGCCACTCCCTGGCCACCACCCGCACCCCGTTCGAGTACCGGGCCGTCCTCGTCGGCGACGACGGCGAGCAGCTGCTGAGGGGCCTCGCCGACCTCGCCGACGGCAACCCGGCCGCCGGGATCGAGGAAGGACTGGCCGCCCCCGCCGGCAAGACCGTGTTCGTCTTCCCCGGCCAGGGCTCGCAGTGGGTGGGCATGGCCCGCGAACTCATGGACGCCTCCGAGGTGTTCCGGGCCCGGATCGAGGAGTGCGCCGCCGCCGTCGACGCCCACACCGACTGGTCCCTCGTCGACGTCCTGCGCGGAGCCGACGGCGCCGCCTCCCTGGACCGCGTCGACGTCGTCCAGCCCGCCCTGTGGGCCGTGATGGTGTCCCTGGCCGCGCTGTGGGAGTCGTACGGCATCGTCCCCTCGGCCGTCGTCGGGCACTCGCAGGGTGAGATCGCCGCCGCCTGCGTGGCGGGCGCGCTCAGCGTCGAGGACGCGGCCCGCGTCGTCACCCTGCGCAGCCGGGCCCTGATCCGGCTCGCCGGCACCGGTGGCATGGTGTCCGTGCCGCTGCCCGCCGCCCGCGTCGAGGAACTCCTCCAGCGGTGGCCGGACCAGATCTCGGTCGCCGCCGTCAACGGGCCCGCCTCCACGGTCGTCTCCGGCGACCCGGACGCCCTCGACGCGCTGCTGGAACACTGCGAGAGCGACGGCGTGCGCGCCCGCCGCATTCCCGTCGACTACGCCTCCCACTCCGCGCACGTGGAGTCCCTGCGCGAGGAGCTGGAGGACCTCCTCGCACCCGTACGCCCCCGCGCCGGCTGGATCCCGCTGCACTCCACGCTGGAGGACCGGCTCATCGACGGGCACGAGATGGACGCCTCCTACTGGCACCGCAACCTGCGGCACACCGTCCGCTTCGAGCCCGCCGTGCGCTCCCTCGCCGACACCGGCCACACCCTGTTCGTCGAGTGCTCCCCGCACCCGGTGCTGACTGTCGGCCTCACCGACACCCTCGCGGACGCCGGCGCCGACACCGCCGTCGTCACCGGCACCCTGCGCCGCGACGACGGCGGCACCGGCCGCGTCCTCACCTCGCTGGGCCGGCTCGTCGTCCACGGCGTCCGCCCCGACTGGGACGCCGTGTTCGCGGGCCGCGCCACCGGCCGGGTGCCGCTGCCCACCTACCCCTTCCAGGGCGAGCGGTACTGGCTGGAGCCCACCACCGCCGCACCGGCCGACCCGGCCGCCGTCGGCCAGAACGACGCGGCCCACCCGCTGCTCGGCGCGGCCGTCACCCTGCCCGGCGACGGCGGACTCGTCCTCACCGGACGCCTGTCGCTCGCGGCGCAGCCCTGGCTCGCGGACCACGCCGTCGGCTCCACCGTCGTCGTGCCCGGCACCGCCCTGCTGGAGATGGCCGTCCGCGCCGGTGACGAGGCCGGCCACCCGCACCTCGCCGACCTCACCCTGGAGGCGCCGCTCGTCCTGCCCGAGCGCACGGAGACCCAACTCCGGGTCGTCGTCGCCGGAACGGGGGAGGACGGCCGTACGGTGACCGTCTACGCGCGGCCCGCCGACGCCCTGCCCGACGACGAGTGGACCCGGCACGCCACCGGCCTGCTCACCCGGGAGCCCCCCGCGGCCGGCGACCACCTCGCCGTCTGGCCGCCCGCCGGCGCCGACAGCGTCGACACCACTCGCCTCTACGTCGACCTCGGCGCCCTCGGCCTGGACTACGGGCCCGCCTTCCGGGGCCTGCGCTCCGCCTGGCGCACCGAGGACGCCCTGTACGCCGAGGTCGCCCTGCCCCTCGAAACGGCCGCCCAGGCAGCCGAGTTCGGCCTCCACCCGGCCCTCCTCGACTCCGCCCTGCACGCCATCGCGCTCGGCGGCTTCCTCGACGCGGGCGACGGCGGACCGTGGCTGCCGTTCTCCTGGTCCGGCGTCACCCTGCACAGCACCGGCGCCGCCGCCCTGCGCGTGCGGATCGCCGCCGCCGGGGAGGGCGCGGTGTCCGTCACCGTCACCGACACCGCCGGGGCCCCCGTCGCCACCGTGGAGTCACTGGGCCTGCGCCAACTGCCCGCCGACGCCCTGGCCCGGCTGTCGCAGGCGGCCGGCAACCCGTTCCGCGACACCCTGTTCCACGTCGACTGGACGGCCCTGCCCACCCCGGACACGTCCGAAGTCCCGGACGACTGGGCGGTGTTCGGCGACGACCCGCTCTTCCCCGGCCTGCCCGAGATCTTCTCCACCGAGGAACTCGACGACGGCATCGGCACCGTCCTCGCCCCCGTGCACTGGCAGAGCACGATCGACGACGCCGTGATGCAGACCCTCGGCGACCTCCAGGTGTGGCTGTCCGACCCGCGCACCGACACCGCCCGTCTGGTCGTCGTCACCCGCGGCGCCGTCTCCACCGAACCCGGCGAGGACATCGCCGACCTCGCGCAGGCCGCCGTCCACGGACTCGTCCGCACCGCGCAGACCGAGAGCCCCGACCGGATCGTCCTCGCCGACATCGGCACCGAGGTCCCCTCCCGGGCCCTGCTCGCCGCCGCACTCGCCACCGGCGAACCCGAGTTCGCGCTCCGCGACGGCGAGATCCGCGTCCCGCGCCTGGCCCGCACCGAGCCCGCCGACGACGGCACGGCGCACACCTGGGCACCCGACGGCCCCGTCCTCGTCACCGGCGGCACCGGCGGCCTCGGCGCCCTCGTCGCCCGCCACCTCGTCACCGAGCACGGCGTGCGCAGCCTGGTCCTGGCCGGCCGCCGCGGCCCCGACGCCCCCGGCGTCACCGAACTCGCCGAGGAACTCGCCGAGTCCGGTGCCACGGTCGCCGTCGAGGCCGTCGACATCACCGACCGGGACGCCCTCGCCGCCCTCCTGGACCGGCACGCCCCGCGCGCCGTCGTCCACGCGGCCGGAGTCCTCGACGACGCCACCCTCGGCCGGCTCACCCCGGAGAAACTGGAGACCGTCCTCGCCCCCAAGGCCGTAGCGGCCCAGCACCTGCACGAGCTGACCGCCGGCCGCGACCTGGACGCCTTCGTCCTCTTCTCCTCCTCCGCCGGCACCTTCGGCAACGCCGGACAGGCCAACTATGCCGCCGCGAACGCCTACTTGGACGCCCTCGCCGCCCACCGGCGCGCGAACGGCCTGCCCGCCGTCTCCCTCGCCTGGGGCCTGTGGAACCAGGGCAGCGGCAGCGGCATGACCGGCCACCTCGACACCGGCGACCTCGCCCGGCTCGCCCGGTCCGGCATCCGCCCGCTCGACCCCGCGCAGGGCCTCGCCCTCCTGGACGCCGCCCTCGGCGCCCACGGCACGCACCACCCGCAGCTCGTGCCCATCGGCCTCAACACCGCCGGGCTGCGCGGCGCGAGCGACGGCACGGCCGTACCGCACCTGTACCGCGGCCTGGTCCGCACCCAGGCCCGGCCCGCCGCGCACGCCGCCCCCACCGTCACCGCAGCGGCCGAGGGCGCGGGCGGCCCCGGCGAGGCACTGCGCGCCCGCCTCGCCACGCTGCCCGCCGACGGCTGGGAGACCGCGCTGCTCGACCTCGTCCAGTCGTACGCGGCGGCCGTCCTCGGCTTCGCCGGACCGTCGGCCGTCGCCGCCACCCGCTCCTTCAAGGAACTCGGCTTCGACTCGCTCACCGCCGTCGAGTTCCGCAACCGGCTCACCGCCGCCACCGGCATCCGGCTCTCCGCCACCGCCGTCTTCGACCACCCGACGCCGCTCGCCCTGGCCCGCCTGCTCCACACCGAACTGGCACCCGAGCAGACCGACCCGGCCGAGGGCGTCCTCGCCGAACTCGA
The DNA here is from genome assembly GCF_040644095.1 of Streptomyces sp. NPDC047028. Classification (NCBI taxonomy): domain Bacteria; kingdom Bacillati; phylum Actinomycetota; class Actinomycetes; order Kitasatosporales; family Streptomycetaceae; genus Streptomyces; species Streptomyces sp. NPDC047028. Next base: position 2,548 of record NZ_JBEYVS010000087.1, on the reverse strand, counting down.
CCGGCTGGAGAGCCACCTGCCGGACGCCTCGCTCGACGACGAGGCACACCGGGCGGTCACGGCCAGGCTGGAGGACCTGCTGGCCCGCTTCAAGAGCATGCGCACCGCACAGTCCGACGGCTCCGACGACGTGGGCGCCCGGCTGCAGGACGCCTCGTCCGACGAGGTGCTGGCCTTCATCACGGACGAACTCGGCATCTGACACGGGGTCCCGCCGCCGTCGCACGAGGGAGCACACCGGACACCGGTGCCCTCGTGCGGCGCGGTGGCGATCAGAGGGGAAGTAGGGAAACACATGGCTGACGAGAAACAGCTGGTCGACACGCTCAAGCGGGTCGCGGCCGACCTGCACGACACCCGTCGGCGGCTGCGCGAGGCCGAGGACAGGGAACACGAGCCCATCGCGATCGTCGGCATGGCCTGCCGCTTCCCCGGCGGCGTCGGCTCGCCCGAGGACCTGTGGGCCATGCTCGACGCCGGCCGCGACGGCATGTCCCCCTTCCCCCACGACCGCGGCTGGACCCTGGACCAGCTCGCCGCCAGCGACGGCCACGACGACACCGGCCGCCGCGCCGGCTTCCTCCAGGACGCCGCCGGCTTCGACGCCGAGTTCTTCGGCATCAGCCCCCGCGAGGCCCTCGCCATGGACCCCCAGCAGCGGGTCCTGCTGGAGACCTCCTGGGAGGCCCTGGAGCGGGCGGGCGTCGACCCCCGCACCCTGGCCGGCACCCGCACCGCCGTCTACGCCGGCGTCAGCAGCAACGACTACCTGCGCGGCCTCACCCGCATGCCCGACTCCATCGCCGGCCACATGATGACCGGCGTCGCCGCCAGCGTCCTGTCCGGCCGCGTCTCCTACGCCCTCGGCCTCGAAGGCCCCTCCGTCACCATCGACACCGCCTGCTCCTCCTCCCTCGTCGCCGTCCACCTCGCCGCCCAGGCCCTGCGCGGCGGCGAATGCGCCCTGGCCCTCGCCGGCGGCGTCACCGTCATGGGCTCCGCCGGCACGTTCCTGGAGTTCAGCCGCGCCGACGGCCTCTCCCGCGACGGCCGCTGCAAGGCCTTCGCCGAGGCCGCCGACGGCACGGGCCTCTCCGAGGGCGTGGGCGTCCTGGTCCTGGAGAAGCTGTCCGACGCCCGCCGCAACGGTCACAACGTCCTCGCGGTGGTGCGGGGCTCGGCGATCAACCAGGACGGTGCGAGTAACGGGCTTACGGCCCCGAACGGTCCGTCCCAGCAGCGTGTGATCAAGCAGGCGCTGGCTGCCGCGCGGCTCACTCCGCAGCAGGTCGACGTGGTGGAGGCGCACGGTACGGGCACCAAGTTGGGCGACCCGATCGAGGCGCAGGCGCTGCTGGCGACCTACGGCCAGGATCGTGCCGAGGGCGCCCCGCTGTGGCTGGGCTCGATCAAGTCCAACCTCGGCCACACCCAGGGCGCCGCCGGTATGGCCGGCGTCATCAAGATGGTGCTCGCCCTCCGCCACGAACGGCTGCCCGCCACCCTCGGCGTCGATGAGCCGTCCACTCACGTCGACTGGTCGGCGGGCGCGGTGGAACTGCTGACCGAGGCCAAGCCGTGGAAGGCGGGGGAGCAGCGGGTACGTCGAGCGGGTGTCTCCTCCTTCGGTATCAGCGGGACCAACGCCCACGTGATCGTGGAGGAGGCGCCGGAGGACGAGGCACCGGCCGCGGTCGCCGAGCCGGCCGCGCTGCCGGTCGTCCCGTGGATCGTGTCCGGCGCGAGCGAGGAGGCGGTGCGGGGGCAGGCGGCTCGGCTGCGCGAATTCGTCGCCAGTCGGGCTGAGTTGGACCTTGCCGATGTGGGGTGCTCGCTGGTGACCCGGCGGTCGGCGTTCGGGTACCGGGCCGCTGTGGTCGGCGGTGACCGGGAGAGCCTGGTAGCCGGGCTGGAGGCGGTCGAGGGCGGCAAGGCTGTGCCGTCGGGTCCGGTGGCCTTCCTGTTCACGGGGCAGGGGAGTCAGCGGGCGGGGATGGGGCGGGAGCTGTATGAGGCCTTTCCTGTGTTCGCCGCCGCCCTGGATGAGGTGTGCGCTGTCCTGGATGCCCATCTCGAACGCCCGCTGAAGGGTGTGATGTTCGGCGGTGAGGGGCTGGACGAGACGGGCTTCACGCAGCCGGCGCTGTTCGCCTTCGAGGTGGCTCTGTTTCGGTTGCTTCAGGCGTGGGGTGTGCGGCCGGATGTGCTGGCCGGGCACTCGATCGGTGAGCTGGCTGCCGCGCATGTGGCGGGTCTGTGGTCGCTGGAGGATGCGGCGAAGCTGGTCGCTGCTCGCGGGCGGCTGATGCAGCAGCTCCCGGCAGGCGGGGCGATGGCTGCCGTGCAGGCGACCGAGGACGAGGTGCGAGCCGTGTTGCCGGACGGCACCGGCATCGCGGCTGTGAACGGACCGATGTCGATCGTCGTGTCCGGTCCCGATGCGGGTGTGAACTCGGTTGTCAGCCACTTCACCGGTGAAGGCCGTAAAGCGAAGAAGCTCACCGTGAGCCACGCTTTCCACTCGCCCCTCATGGAGCCGATGCTCGCC
>NZ_JBEYVS010000086.1:0-11831 GCF_040644095.1 Streptomyces sp. NPDC047028 | reverse complement strand
TCCGGTCCGGCAACAACGGCTCGATGCGCGCCCACTGGGCGTCAGTCAGCGACACACCAGACCAACGATCCGATGATCTGAAAGAAACGGCCTAGGCCGCCATGCGGGCGTCGGTGTCGAACAGCTCCCGCTCAGCCGGGTGGAGGATGTGCTGGGTGATGAAGGAACGGCCGGCGACCTTCCACAGACCTCGGCCCTTGGTCAGGGCGGACACCGCCTGGGTCTCGACGCCGGTCAGGCCGAGCAGAGATGCAGCGGCGGCGAGCTGGTCGGGCTCCTGGCGGTAGATGATGCGGGTGGAGCAGTCGGCCAGCAGGCCCTCGGCCAGGACTCGGCCGCGTGAGCCGGCGTCGCCCGCCGAGAGCAAATCGCTGAGGCGGTGGATCACCATCAGGTTCGCGATGCCCAGCCCTCGGGAGAGCTTCCACTGGCTCTGCATCCGCTCCAGCAGCCCGACGTGCCGCATCAGCCGCCACGCCTCGTCGTAGATCACCCAGCGCCGACCACCATCGGGATCACTGAGGGCCGACTCCATCCACGCGCTCGCGCACGTCATCGCGAGCACCAAGGCCGTGTCGTCACCCGAGCCGCCTAGACGGGAGAGATCGATGGACAGCATCGGCGTGGTCGGATCGAACGACACGGTGCTCGGCGCGTCGAACATGCCGCTCAAATCGCCGTGCACTAGACGCCGCAGGGCGTGGGCGAGGTCCTGGGCGGCTGAACCGAGGTGTCCTGCTTGGTGGCCGAGGGCCTGGTCGAGGCGTTCGGGGGAGCCGAGTACGTGCGCGATCTCGCCGAGCAGCGGCACCGTGCCCCGGGCGGCGGCGTCAGCGACGACCAGATCCAGGGCCAGGTCGAGGGCGGTGTGCTCCATCGGCAGCAGATCGCGCTTCAGCACGGTGCGGGCGAGGCCGGCCAGCAGCAGCAGACGCCGCTTGCGAACCTCCGTGAACCAGTCCTCCTCGCTCACGGAGGCGGGCCGGGCCGGGGCGTCCAGCGGGTTCAACCGTCCAGGGAGCCCCGGGCCCAGGGCGATGCTGTATCCGCCGAGGGCCTGCGAGACACCGGTCCACTCGCCCTTGGGATCGCACGGAATGTAGATCCGGTAGCCGTGGGCGATCGACCGGGTGGCGATCGACTTCGCCAGCGCCGACTTGCCCATGCCGATGATCCCGGCCAGGACCGCGTTGGGGTTGGTGAAGCCCTCCACCCTGCCGCTGCTGTAGAGCGAGAACGGGTCGAAACAGAAAGCCGCCTCCGCGTGCACATCGCGGCCGATGAACACCCCTTCGGCGCCCAGGCCGCCCTCGGCCACGAACGGGTACGCGCCGCTGGCTGTGGCGGTGGTCATCCGGTGGGCGGGCAGGGCGAGCTTGCCACCGCGGGCAGAGGCCGGACCGGGGCGGCCGGCGAGCGGATAGGTGGGCCGCAGATCCGGGTCGAGGGTCTGCTCGGCGCGGTGCTTGGGCGGGTTCCCGGCGAGGCGTGCCTGGCGACGGGCTTCGGTGAAACCGGCTCGGGCGGCCCGCTGCTCGGCCCGTGTCGTCTTACGGGGCACGAACAGAGGGGAGGCGCTGGCGCGGGTACGGGGCATGAACGTTTCTCCAGGTGAGGGGGTGAGTCAGCGGCGAACGAGGCCGGTGAACGGGGCGTGCAGGTCGGCCGGGGTGGTGCGCCGCCGCACGAGACGCGCGGTGCGCTGGTGGCGCTGGCAGATGGTCAGTTCCGGTGCCCCCTCCGGGAGGCCGGACTGGCACGCCTCCGGTTCGGGGATCTTGCCGGAGTCCGGCTGGGGTGCCGCGTGGTAGGCGGCGTGGAGATGCTCGGCGGCCTGCCAGATGCGGGTGCGGGCGGTACGGAGCTGGTCGGCTTCGACCGCGACGAGCTGCCCGGTGCGACCGGCGTGGGCGTCGAGCAGCCCGTACAGCGAGACGAGGTGGGCGTGCAGGGCGTCCAGCTCGGCCCGGGTGGTGACCAGCGGGCCGCCCGGGATGTTGAGTGCCCGGTGGAAGTCGAGCGCGGCGGTGGCGAAGGGCACGAAGTCCTGCGCGGTCGGGCTGGCGGTGCGGGACATGAGGGTGCTCTTTCGAAGGGAAGGGTCAGGCAGCGAGCGCGAGCGGCAGGGCGGCGGCGGTGAACGCCTCGGCCTGCTGCCAGGTCAGGGGCCGGAGATCGAGCTGGGCGCCGACAGCGGCGGTCTCCACGACGGCGCAGGCGGCGCGCAGCTCGTCCTCGGTGTCGGCCGAGACGGTCAGCAGACCGGTCAGGGCGACGTCGGCGTGCCCGGCGATGAGCTGGCGCTCGCGGGACTTGATGTCCTGGTACTCGATCGAGTCGGCCTCGGAGTCGACCTGGCCGCGCCGGGCCCGCTCGGCGGCGTCGGCGATCACGCTGGACTTCTTGCGCTGCACGTCACGCAGGGCGGCGTCGAGGTTCTTCGGCTCGTAGGAGAGCGAGAGCGTGCGCCGGACTCCGCCGGTGAACAGCAGCTGGTGCAGGAAGCCGGCGCTGGTCTCGGTGCGCGGCCAGTTCTCCACCCAGTAGGTGGCGTGCACGGCGGAGTCGGTGGCGATGTGGTCCGCCTTCTCGACGACCACGACGGGGCCGGCGGCGGCGGGCTCGGCCTCGGGGCGACCGGCCGTGGACCAGCGGTCGAGTGTCGCCAGCGCCTTCGGGTCGTAGGAGGTGCGCACCACGGCGGCGATCTTGCGGGCGGTGAGCCAGCCCGTCGGGGTGAGACCGGCGGTCCGCGCCGCCTGGTCGAACGTGGAGGTGAGCTGGGCGAGGACGCTGAAGGCACCGGTGAGACCGCCGCCGGCCTGGTTGATCAGCCGGCGGGCCGCCTTGGTGTCCAGGGACACCGCGACGTACGCCTCGTGCGGGGCGGCTGCGGGGCCGGCGCTCTGGATCAGCTCGTTGTAGATCGCGCCGGCCATCAGGGTGTCGGGGCGGCCGTGCTCTTCCCAGTAGCGGCGCAGCGCGTCGCCGGAGTCGGGGATGGTGCGCTCGATCACCTGGATGCGGGCGATCTGTCCGGTACGGGCGAGGGCTGCCAGCGCGCGTCCCCAGCCGCCGACGTTGGCCTGCTGGGTGCCGGGGTCGAGCAGGGCGTAGGCGCGGGAGGAGACCTTGGCCACAGCGGTCAGCGTCCCGGTGTGCGGGTTGTGGACGGCGCCGTATTTGCCATCGGGGGCAGTGGTCACGCGCAGGCTGGCAGCGGTGCCGGGAAGGTGGAGCAGTCCCTCGCGGGTCGGCCGGCGGGAGGGCCGGGTGAGCCAGACGAGCTGGCCTCGCATCCGGCGCAGTGCGTAGCGGACGACGAGCGGGGCCCAGTCAGCCAGCGCACGGCCTCGGTGGCGAACGAAGACGAGCAGCGCGATGACCGCCCACAGCGGTATGAGCTGGAGGGCGCCGACCACACCGCGGGCGAGGATCACGGCGAGAAGGAGAAAGCCGGTAAGCCCGGCGACGGCCAACTGCGGGACGGTCAGGCCGAGCAGGACGCCGCGCCTGCTGCGGTGCGGGAACTTCACGGTGGGCGTGGAGGACTGGTGCTTGCCGGACATGGTGGTTCCAGACGGTGGGAGCGGGCGGAGGACGGGATGCGCGGCGTTGTTCTGGACGTCATGGTGAAACCTTCCTGCTGGTGGGGGCGGGGGCGGGCCGTGGAGTGCGGCCCGCCCCCGGGGATGTGGGTCAGGAACCCGACGGCGGCTGGGTGGGATACACCCAGTTCGTCGGCGTCGCTGAGCCGGTGGCCGACGGTCCGGACGCGGACGCCGGAGTGCCCGAGGCCGAAGGCCCGGGGTCGGCCGGCGGCATGGAGGTCATGTCGCCGCCCGGAGCCGATGCGGCTGCGAGGTGACCGGAGCCGCCCGCAACGCCTTGGGCGGTCGATTCGGACCCTTCCGGTTCGTCCTCGCCAGGACGTGTGATCAGTGGCGGGATCCCAGGGCGCTGGATCAGAGCCCGGCCCTTGTCGCCGGTCGCGTTCGGGTCTTCGCCGTACCGGAAGCGGGTCTGCTGCTTGGGTGGCCCGGCGTCGATGCCCTCCTTGCTGAGGTTGCCGCCGGAGGGGTTGATGCCGGAGGCGACGCCATCGGTCCCCGCGCCCGGGACCTGGTTCGGGCCCTGCGGAGCTGGGGTGCCGGTACCGGCCCGCAGTGCGAGGCTGCTTGCGGTCTTCGCGGCTCCTGCGGCGACCGCCATGCCGGCGACACCGGTGCGGTGCATGTCGTCGTGGCCACCGCCGTCACTGGCCCAGTGGACGAATTTGTATGTCGCGTAGGGGCAGAGCAGCACCAGCACCATCACGACGATGCCGGCCATCGCGTCGGACAGGGCCGCCATTCCGTCGCTGGCGTCGGTCTTGCCCATGGCGGAGACGCCGATGAGGAAGACGACGGTCATCAGGAGCTTGGAGACGATCAGGGTGCCGGTGGCCTCGATCCAGCCACGCCGCCACCGCTTGGCGACTTCCCAGCCGCCGCCGGCCCCGGCGAACACCGCGAGCGCGACCATGATCAGGACGCCGACCTTGCGGGCGACCATCACGCCCCAGTAGAGGAAGGCGCCGATCGCGCACCCGAAGGCCACCAGCGCGGGCACACCCCAGCCGAGGCCGTACATGGCACCCATCTCGTCGACCTTGATCACGCGGCGGATCGCGTCGTCGATCGAGGTGTCGGCCGCTTGGAACAGCCCGTCGGACAACACATCAACCACCGTGATGGCGACGGTGGTGAAGGCGATGGCGGAGAAGCTGAACAGGACTCCGGTCATGGTGCCGAACGCCGCCTTCGCGAGGGCGCGTTCGTCGCGGCGCCAGGCCGCGGTCATGAGCTGGATGCAGAAGATGCCGACGGTGAGGGCGAGGCCGATGGGCAGCAACAGCTCGTAGTTGTCCCGGAACCAGCCGGCGTTGAGGTCGATGGCCGTCGTCTTGTTGACGGCCTTGGCGGCCAGCTCGGCCGCGCTGGACGCCAGCTCGCCCGCCGACTTCGCGATCCAGGCCCCGAGGCCGTCGGTGACGGTGCCGGCGGGGTTGGTGGCGAAGTCGACGGCGCCGCACACCTTGTCCATCAGCGGGAAGTCGCAGACTCCCATGGGTCGTACCTCCGTTCTGGGGCTAGGGTCAGGGCGCGACGGACGGCATGACGCCGACCAGGGCGCAGGGATGGTCGGGCCGGCACTGGACCGCGAGGGTGGTGGACCGGCTCTCCGCGCCGCCGGCGGCCGAGCCCTTCCAGCGAATCGACTGCTTGCCGGAGACCGTGACGGCGTAGACGTACGCCTGAGTGATCGCCCCGGGGTCGTCCTGGAGGGCCTGGGTAAAGGCGTGCGGGAAGTGCCCCTCGTTGATCTTGGCGGTGGCGACCTGCTTGTTGGCCGCCATCTCCTTCCACAGCACGGCCGAGGGGACCGCCTGGTCGACGGAGGCCGGGTCGGCGTATTTCGACTCCGTGGTCAGCCAGCCGCGCAGCGCCTTGCGCAGCTCGGGCTGCGAGTACGCGCGGGTGTTGTACGACCACAGCGCTGCGGCGGCGGCCTTGCCGTACGTGATCGGGTCGTGGGTTTTCGGCGGAATGGGCAGAGCGCGGGGCCGGGTGTGCGGCCCGGACGGTGCCGCGGGCGACGAGGACGCGGTGGGCGAACTCGGCGGTGGGGAAGCAGGATCGGAGGGGCTTCGGCCCTCGCGGGTGAGGTAGGCGGCCAGGCCGGCGAGGGCGACGAGCACCGCCAGGACGGCAGTGCCGAGCAGCGCCCGGCGGCGCACGCGAGATGCGCCGCCGGGGTGGGTGGAGTGCTGAGCCATCAGTGGACCTGCGTCCCGAGCGTCGAGAAGAACGCCACTACACCGTTGGCCGCACCGAGAAGAAGGGCCGCGCCCGCGCTGACCAGCACGCCCTTCTTCCCGTTCGCCTCGGCCTGGTGTCCACCCGAGTGGTGACCCCAGGCCCACACGCCCGCACTGACGGCGAGGGCTCCGACCACGGCGATGAGCCCGAAGAGGTTGATCGAGCCCATCACCTGCTTGAGGACGTTGAGGCCAGGGAGCCCGCCCTCGTTCGGCTTGATGCCGGGATCGTAGGCGAGCTGTATGACCTGGTCAGCGAGATGCATGGGAACTCCAGTTCGCGAATGAGTGCACGCCAAAGCCCGGCGGGGCGAATCAGCGGTGCGAGGGGAGGTGAGGAGGGGGAGGAGCGCCGGTCAGACGACTCGGCGGGCCGCGAGAATCCGCGATTTCCAGGACGCGACGGTGGTGATCCGTACGACGTCACCGGTGTGCGGGGCGTGGACGATCAGGCCCTGCCCGATCGCCATCCCGACGTGTTCCGGTACGGCGGCCGTCCCCTCGGTGAAGAGGAGGTCGCCCGGCTTGAGGGCATCGACCGAGACGGCCTTGCCGTCCTTGACCTGCGTGTACGTGGTCCGCGTCAGGGTGACTCCGGCGGCCTTGTACGCGCCCTGCATCAGGGAGGAGCAGTCGCAGCGGCCCATCGGGTTTTTGCCGTGGGAGTCGGTGCACGTGCCGCCCCACTGATACGGGGTGCGGAGTTGGCCGAGCGCCCACCGGATCGCCGTCTGCACCTTCGGCGGCGCGGAGGCGGGAATCTTGTACTCGTCCGGCAGCGCGCCTGCCGGGATGGTGCCGAAGTCCGTCCCGTCGCCGTCCGCCGAGCAACCCCCCGCGGAATCGGGAGAGGGACTGCCGGTGTCGGCAGAGCCTGACGGCGACGGGCTCGGTGATGCACCGCCGGCCTTCTGCAGCAGGGGCTCGATGGCCTTCTGCAGGGCGGTGGCCAGCGGCTCCCACTTGGCGTACGCCTCCGGGAAGCCCGACTTCTGCACCGCCTGGGCGGCCTGGGTGACGGACAAGGACTGCCAGCCGGAGACCTTCTTGAGCCCCTCGTAGAACTTGGTGCTGGCGTGCACCGGGTCGAGGATCTGGCTGGCCGTGCCCCAGCCCATGGACGGCCGCTGCTGGAAGAGACCCAGCGAATCGCGGTCGCCGTAGGTCAGGTTCCGCAGGCCGCTCTCCTGCAGAGCGGTTGCCAGGGCGACGATCTGCCCTCGGGCGGGGATGTTCATCGCGACGCCCGTGGCCTGGATGGTCTTGGCGTTGGGCACCTGATCGGCAGGCGCGTCCAGGCCCGGCACGGAGACCGAGCCCTTGTCGCCGCCGTCTAGGATGGCCTTCACCTGCTTGGCGACGGCGGAGGCGTCCACACCCTGTGCACCGTCGGTCGAGCACGAAGCCGAGGCGGTCCCGGCACCGATGCCAAGGATCGGCAGTGCCAGCAGGAGTGGTCCGGTGGCGCACAGACCGACGAGGGCTCCCGTCGTCTTCTTCATCGCCGCCGCCTTTCAGTACGACGGCGGCGCGGACCAGACGACGGAGGTGGGTCGGGGCGCAGGTGTGTCAGGGCATGCTGCATCGCAGCGGCTCCTCGGTGTTCGTAGGAGGCGCGGTGCCGACTTCTCGTGCAAAGCCGTCGGCACCGCGCCGATGTGCATCCGCCTCTCGGACGGCCCGGGTCAGAGGAGTTGGTAGCTCCCGAACGCCGGTTTCAGGTCACGCGCGGCAGCCAGCCGCGCTCGTAATCTCAGGCAGGACACAGGGGCCTCCTCACAGCGCTCGCGGGCAGATGGGCAACATGCCTCCGACGCTGCTCGATTGGACGAGACGGCACGGATAAGCACAGCTCAACGGGGATGGAGCAGCACTCCTTCCCGGTGGCACGGCGAGACAGTAGACCGGGATCTCGGCCGCGCCAAACGACTGCCATCCAGGGGCCCGCAGCGGGGAGCCGCCTCGTTAGGTGCGGCCGGAATTCGCCGTTAACCTCCGCTGCAACCTCGCACCAGACGCCCGCCGTTGAGCGCCGTCCGGAGCGGGTCCAGACTCCGCCGCGCCCGAAGAAAGGCCCTCCCCATGAGCTATACGCTGCACCGAGGCGACGCCCTGACCGTCCTGAAGTCCCTCCCGGACGAGAGCGTCCAAGCGGTGATCACTGACCCGCCGTACAACTCAGGGGGCCGCACTAGCTCCGATCGAACCGGCCGCACCGCGCGTGCCAAGTACGTCACCAGCAACTCGGCGCACGACCTCGCCAACTTCCCCGGCGAGAACCGCGACCAGCGCTCCTACCGCTCCTGGCTCACCGAACTGCTCACCGAGGCGTACCGGGCCTCGACCGAGCACGCGGTCGCCATGGTCTTCACCGACTGGCGGCAGGAGCCGACCACCTCCGACGCCCTGCAGATGGCGGGGTGGACCTGGAGCGGCACGATCCCGTGGATCAAGCCGTCCAGCCGGCCCCGCAAGGGCGGGCCGAAGCAGGACTCGGAGTTCATCGTCTGGGGCGTCAAGGGCTCCCTCGACAACACCCGCGACCTCTACCTGCCGGGCCACTACATCGCCTCCCAGCCCCGCAAGGGCCGGGTCCACATCACCCAGAAGCCGGTCGAGGTCATGCAGCAACTCGTCCAGGTCTGCCCCGAGGGCGGCACCGTCCTCGACCCGTTCACCGGCAGCGGCTCCACCGGGGTCGCGGCCCTGCGCGAGGGACGCCGCTTCGTGGGCGTCGAGCTGTCCGCGCACTACGCCGACGTCGCCGAGGAGCGGCTGCGGGCCGAACTGACGAAGGACGACTTCGAGCTGGCCGGACCGGAGGCATGAGCGTGAGAGCGGAGAAGCCGGCGCCGGCGGCCCGCAGACGCCAAAGGGGCGGCTGGTGCATCGACTAAGCGATGCACCAGCCGCCCCTCCTGTTACGTCAGGCCGCCTCGAACGCCCGCCGGATCAACGGTGCCGCCTTCTCCAAGTCGGCTGCCGAGACGATGCGGACCTCCAGGTCGCCGGTCCCGAGGTGTCCGATACCGCGCATGTCCCGGGTGAAGCCCTCCTCCAGCTCGACCGTGTCCGGGTCGAGTCTGAGGTACACCAGGATCGCCTCGTGCTTCGGACGGAAGATCACCGACGCGACGTTCACCAGTCGCCGGTAGGCGATGTAGTGCCGCAGCGGCGCCACCTCCACCTCGCCCCATGCAGTGAGCGCCTCGTCCAGTTCCGCGTACAGGTGCCGCAGGCACTCCGGCACGGCTCCGCCACCCGCGGGCGGAGAGATCTCCGGAGTCTTCGGAACGCTGTCCGCCACGGGTGCCCGCCCTCGGACCCGGCGAGACGAGGCAGCGCTCGGCAAGCCAGTCGCGGAATCCACGAGCAGCAGCCCCAGCAGGCCGCCGTCGAAGATTCGGTAGCGGACCAGGTCGATCCGCTCGGGCAGCCTCTGCACCGCCACCCGGTCGTGGTGCGAGAAGCCTGCCGCGATGCAGATCATCCGCGGGCGACGCCAGTCGACGGACTCGGCGGCCTCCGCGCCCAGCACCCTCCGGACGAGCGCCTCGAACTCGTGCTGTGCCGATTCCAGCCAGGACAGGTAGGAGACCGCCTGGGACATCACCCCGCGGTCCGAGCCCTTCTTGAACTCGATCAGCGCGGGTGCGCCGTTCTCGTCCAGGCCTAGCGAGTCGATCCGGCCACGGTGCCAAGGCCCCGTCGGGTACTCCGACGCCAGGAAGCGGATGCCGAGCATCGCCTCCATACCCGCCTCGATACGCCGCTGCAGCTCCGCCTCCAGCGTCACCGTGGAGCCGCGCAGCTCGACATCCCGGCCGTCGGCATCCAGCCGGAACAGTTTCAGGTCGGTCACCAGGGTCCCCCTCCCGCGATCACTACGGGAGGAGCAATCGAAACCGGTCTGCTTGTATTCCAGTGAGCCTCCGCCAACTGGAACGTGGGTGCGGACGGGCCGGGTGACGGACAACCAGATCAGGCGGCCCTACCTGTCAACTCACGGGTGCACCGCAGCCATTCGTAGGGTTGTGGCACCCAGGGGGGTGGGGTGTGGCTCTCAGGCTGGCTGCCGTTGTTCGTGGCTCCGGAGGCTTGGCCGCCCTGCTCCCCACGACGACTCGGCCGCCGATCAGGAAGTGCGACAAGATCGCTGTGTAGGGCAATGCCGGCGAGGTCGTCCGTGGTACGCAAGGCAGGAACGACGTCGGGAGCACGATGAGCCGGATATGGGCCGGGATCGACTGCGGCAAGACCCACCACCACTGCGTCGCCATGGACGGCGAGGGCAAGACCTTTCTGTCGCGCCGGGTGGCCAACGACGAGCCGGAGCTGCTGAAGCTCATGGGTGACGTCCTTGACCTCGCCCACGGCCGCGAGGTGACCTGGGCGATGGACATGACCGGCGGCGAGCCGGGTCTGCTGATCGCCGTCCTGGTCAACCACCTGCAGGAGCTGCTCTACATCCCCGGGCGCATGGTCAACCGGGCCTCCGACGCCTACCGGGGCGAGGGTAAGACCGACGCCCGCGACGCCAGGGTCATCGCCGACCAGGCACGCATGCGCCGTGACCTGCAAATGATCCGTCCCGACGACGAGACCACGATCGAGCTGCGGCTGCACACCAGCCACCGCATCGACCTGGTCGCCGACCGCACCCGCACCATCAACCGCCTGCGGGGCAACCTGCTGAGCATGTTCCCCGCGCTCGAACGCGCCTTGGAACTCACCAACGCAGGTCCCCTGGTCCTTCTCACGGGCTACCAGACTCCCACTGCCCTGCGCCGGATCGGCGTCAGCCGCCACCTGGCTGCGCAACCGCAAGGTCCGCGGCGCCGAATCCCTGGCCAAGGCCGCAGTGGAGGCCGCCGAGCGGCAGCACACCGCCGTGGCCGGCGAGAAGGTCATCGCGAAGATGGTGCACACCCTGGCGAGGGAGGTGATGGCCCTCAACGAGAAGATCGCCGAGATCGACAAGCTCATCGAGGGCCGGTTTCGCGAGCACGAACTCGCCGAGGTCATCTTGAGCCTGCCGGGCATGGGGCCCAAGCTCGGTGCCGAGTTCCTGGTCGCCGTCGGCGGCAGTCTGGACGGCTTCCCCACCGCGGACCGCCTCGCGGCCTTCGGTGGTGTCGCTCCCGCTCCGCACGACTCCGGCAAGACCAGCGGCAACCTGCGGCGCCCGCAGCGATACCACCGGCGTCTGCAACGGGTCTTCTACACGTCCGCGCTGGTCAGCTCCTGGAGCGATCCCAACTCCAAGCGGTTCTACGACCGCAAGAGAGCCGAGGGCAAGAGCCACGTCCAGGCCGTCCTCGTGCTCGCCCGCCGACGCGTCAACGTCCTGTGGGCCCTCGTCCGCGACCGACGGTGCTATCAAGTCACACCGCCCGTGACCCTTGCCGCTTGACAACAGCATTAGGAAGCCTCTCCATGGGGCAGGGCGAGGACTTGCAAGCCGTGATGATGGTGCTTGCCGGAGTAGATGCGCCGGTCGGCCTTCCCGGAGCGTCGCCGCCTGCGGATGAGGGTGCCGTCGATCAGAACCACATCCCGCACGTATGGCCGCACAGCCCGGCTGCGGCGATGGGGACTTTGAATGAGGGCCCCCGGCTGCTGTGATCACGACCAGCGGTTGATGGTCGTAACCGAGGGTCCGTGGCTCGCCCTTGGACTACATTCTGGGCCATGGACCCTTCCCTGAGCGCCCTGATCGTCGCCGTGGTGGGGGTGATCGGCACAATCGCGTCCGGGCTACTGGCGCACCGCAGCGCGCTTCAGGCCAAGACGGTAGAACTCGACCATGCAGAGAGGCAGAGGCGGGAAGAGCGACTGGCGGTCGAACGCCGCGAGGCTCTCAGCACACGGCGAGCTGAACCGCCCCGGGTGAGGTGGAGACTCGATTCCGTGTAAGGATTCCGAGTCATGGCACGACCCTCGATGTACCCGCCCGAGCTGCGCAAGCGCG
>NZ_JBEYVS010000085.1:0-13554 GCF_040644095.1 Streptomyces sp. NPDC047028 | reverse complement strand
GAGCCGACGTGCTCTTCGCAATGCTCCGCGACGGCACCTTCTACCAGCCACCAACCCCAATCACCCCTTGACCAAAGTCATAGGGGCACCCCCCCATGTTTCCCGTACGGTCTGCGCAACCGCGTGCACGTGCTCAGCAAGTTCGTCGTCCAGGCCGACGACTCCCCCGCCCTGGGCACGTCCGGTGCCGATGACCGGCCCGTGGATCGGGTACAGGGCGATGCCTCGCCCGGCGCTCGCCAGGGCCCATGCGGTGATGTTCTGCGCGAGCCCGATCACGCGCCGGCCCCCGTGGATGTGCAGGAGGGCCCGTCGGTGGTAGACGCCTTGATCAACCGCGTCGGTCGCTCCGATGTGGTGTGGGATCGCGGAGTCCGCATCGGCCTCCGGCAGGTCGAGCTCCGTGACGGTGGTGTCGGGGGCAATGCTCAGGACGCGCACAGTTCCTCCGGTCTCGGTGGCCGGTGCGCAGCGCGCAGACCGCTGTGCGTGCTAGATACACAATCTTGCCCTGACCTGCAGTTCTTCTTGATTCGCAGGCGTTGGCGCTGACTGGCTTGCTGGTGCGCGGTGACGAGCAGTGGGCGCGGCTTGCTACTGCTGTGGCTGCGTGTGGTGGCGGGTCAGTGTCTGCCAGCGTCGTTCGAAGTCGGTGGCCTGCTCGGCGACGTAGTCGGCTGTGAGGGGCCGGTTGTGCTGCGCGGTGATCCCGTGGGCTGCGCACTCCTGCGCAATGGCGTCGAGCGACGGGGCTTGGTTACGCACCCGCTGTTCCGCCCAGAGGTTGTAGACACGGAATGGCAGGAGGTAGCGGCGCAGGGTGGAGGGGCTGACCGGCTTTCCACCGCGGCCGGTCATGCCCTTCGTGCTGGCGAGGTAGGCGGAGAGCTCCTCGGCCTTGGGTTCCTCGCCGTGCTCGGTCTGGTACTCGGTCCAGGCGAGGTAGTACCGGTCGACGGTGGTGAGCGCGGCCGGCTTCCCGGTCGCGTCGTCCTCGCCCGGCGGGTCGTCGATAGGGGCGCTCACCCGGGGGCTGCGCGTCTCCTTGGCGGGGTGCGCGCCCTCGCCGGCCGGTGTCTCCTCAGGTTCGTCCTGGTTCGGGAGGAGCTCGCCGGTGGAGGCCTGCGCAGCGGGCTCGGTGACTTCCCCATCGGCGGGCAGCTCTGTCTCGTCGAACTCGCGCTGCCGGAAGGTGGAGACGAAGTACTGCAGGTCCGCGCCCGTGAGGGGCCGGCCGTTGCCGCTGGTGATCTGGTCCCGTTCGTAGACGTAAGCGGCGAGGGCGGCCGCATCCGGGCGCGCCCCATGCTCCTGTTCGTACGCGAGCCAGGCGTTGTAGAAGTAGTCACCCCATCCGTCGTCCGCTTCGTTCGGAGCTTGAGGTTCGCTCTTGCCGTCTGCTATAGGCCTGTGGCGCTGTTTGAGGAGTTGCAGCAGGGGTTCGAGCTGCTCCTCGGACAGTGGCCCGCCGGCCGCGGTGGCGATGCCGTACCGGTCTTGAAGCCACAGTGCGAACTGCTGACTCGTGGGCTCACATCCGAAGGCCGCGATCCAGTCCTGGTAGGCGCTGGGGAGGTGTGGGGTGTTCCGTTCGTCCGCCAGGCCGTGCGACGGCTCCAGGGGTGCGGTTCGCGGCTGCTCCACCGGCTGGGATCGGGTGCCGGGCCCCAGCACTCGTTCCTTCTCCTGGTCGACGGCGGCCTCGAGTTCGGGGCTTGGCCGCTGAGCGGGAACCGCGGCCCGCTCGACGGTGAACTGAACGGGCAGCTCGTCAATGCCCGCGGCGGCAAGACCAGCCGTGGCCGTCTCGGCCAGAGGCACGCCGAAGCGGGCGAGGCGGAGCGGCATCAGCGATTCCACCGGGGCCTTGCGGCGCCAGGCCCGGCCGAAGCGGGAGCGCAGGCTGGCCTGGTAGACGAGGCGTTCCTGCTCGAACTTGATGAGCTGGTCGTAGGAGCGGAGCTCCCACAGCTTCATGCGGCGCCAGAGCAGGAAGGTGGGGATCGGCGAGAGGAGCCAACGGGTGAGGCGAACGCCTTCCATGTGCTTGTCGGCGGTGATGTCGGCGATCCTGCCGACCGCGTGCCGGGCCGCCTCGACCGCGACGACGAACAGGACCGGGATCACCGCGTGCATGCCCACGCCCAGCGGGTCGGGCCAGGCGGCCGCCCCGTTGAAGGCGATGGTGGCGGCCGTCAGGAGCCAGGCCGTCTGCCGGAGCAGCGGGAAAGGGATACGGATCCAGGACAGCAGCAGGTCCAGGGCCAAAAGGACGCAGATACCAGCGTCGATGCCGACCGGGAAGACGTAGGCGAAGGTGCCAAAGCCCTTCTTGACCGCCAGTTCACGGACCGCCGTGTAAGAACCGGCGAAACCGATACCCGCGATGACCACGGCGCCTGCAACGACCACACACACGAGCACGCGGTGTAGCCGGGTCAACTGCAGTGGCGCGGCCACCCATTACCCCCCTCCAAAATCAGGCGTGACTCTCACCCTGTCATGTACGCCTAGGCAATGGTGGCTTGTCCACTCGCTCACGGGCCGACGGCGCGAGCCAACGCCGGTGCCGAGCAGAACCGGTGTGCACCGCGCAGCGCGGCGCTCAGTCCCTGCTGGATCGCCCGGCTGTCGAGACGCACGGCCAGCACGTCGGACAGCGTGCTGTGGGCCCTCGGGCAGCCGGGCGACGTCGAGACCGTCGCCCCTGGCAATGAGGATGCCGAGCTCATGCAGGATCACCGCGGCTGCAGCCGCAGGTAGATGCCGACGGTCTCGTTCTCGGCGAGCAGCCGCGCAGCATCCGGCTCACGCAGCGGGCGCCCTCTCGGACGCGTGATCGGCACGGTGTTCCGCAGTTCCGGAGTCTTGCGCCCGTCGCCCACGATGGCGCATCGTTGTCGCCCACCGCCTCACCGAAGTCGTACAGATCCGGCTCTACCGGGGGCGGTGGACTGTCGTCCTTGCCGCTCACCCGGGTGGAAAGGATGGTTCGGGCCCCAGCCGCTCCTGTCCGAGCTGCCGGGGGCCCGCGGTTGTTCAGCCCAGCGGCACGGGGGCGAAGGGCTCCCACTCGTACATCTGGTTGTCGCGGTGAAGCACGATGAGTTCAGCGCTGGTGATGCGGGCGTGAGCCGGAGTGAGGTCGAGCCCGTCGAGGGCTTGGCGGATGAGGTCGGCCGGACCGTCGCTGGCGCTGTAGGCGACGGAGACGTGCGGTGTGAAGCCGTCGGCGTTCTCAGGAACCTCTTCGAGGACGTCACCGATCGCGCTTCGGATCGCGTCCCGCACCGCGTGGACGGGGCCGTCCGGGTGGACGTGCAGCAGGACGGCCTCCGGGTCCGGGACGTGCGGACCGATCTGGAGGTTGAAGGCCGGCACGGCGGCGAGCCGGACCTTCGCGGCGTCGACGATGGCCTGGACGTCCTGTTCGTTGACCTCGCCGACGAACCCGATCCCCTGCATGGTCAGGTGCAGCCACCGGTCCGGGATAGGAGTCACGATGTTACCGAGGGGCTCCAGTGCGCTGCGGTACTGGGCGGCGAGCTGGTGTACGTCATCTTGGCCTTCGAAGGTCAGGTGCCAGGTGTAGAAGCGGCGCCCCACGCTCCAACCGGGCCGCCACCACCAGTGGTTGCGCATGCTGTCAAAGGAAGGACTCATGGGCGCGATCAAATCAGGCGCAGCCCTCGCCTGGCGAGAGCGCAAGCTGGCGCGAAGCGGAGTTCACGCAGAACTCTTCGATGGCAGCGCGCAGGCCGACCGAGGCGACGCCGGTGGCGCAGGGTCGGCGGCCGATCCCTGCGGAGAGTTCGCTGAGGCGGCGGGCGACCGGGGCCAGGCGGTGGTCGGGGGGAAGAGCCAGCACGGGCGTCAGCGCCTCGAGCGCGCCCTCGGCCTCACCGGTGGACAGGTGTGCGGCGGCCTGGCTGATGTGGATCTGGGCCTCCGTGCCGTAGGCCCTGACTCGCTGCGCCGACAGGAGGTTCAGGGCCTCTTCCGCAGCATGCAGCGCGTCGGCGGGCTGACCGGCGCGCAGCTGGACCGCCGCGGCGTAGTTCTGCTGGCGTGCGGGTTCACAGGCAAAGATACCGCCCACTTCGTCTTCGCCGTGCGCGGCATTTCTGGCATCCTCGGCGCGGGCCAGCGCGGCGAGCGCTTCGGACCCGGCTCCGAGTTCCGACCAGGCGTCGGCCTCCTGGCAAGCCAGCAGAACGGTGACGGAGCCCGAGGAACGGTAGCTGCCGCCGCGGCGAGCGAAGGTGATGGCCTCACGCAGCCGCCCGTCCCAGAACGCCACCTTGGACCGTGTCGAAAGCACCCAGGCGCGCAGGTCGTTGTGGCCGGAGAGTTCTGCGCACAGCCACGCCGTACGGCCTTGCGTTTCGGCGTCCCGGAGCTGGCCAAGGTCGGAGGACATCCAGGCGAGTAGCCCGCACAGGTAGCCGGCGTAGACGTAGAGGTCGGCGGACTGGCGCGGATACTGGTGGCCTTCGAGCAGGCTGAAGACGCGGTCGCGTAGCGCCCGGGTGCGTAGGAAGAGGCCGACCGGATCGGAGATGAGATAGTCGGACGCCAGGGCTCGTGTCTCGGCCATCAGTTGTTCGAGCGCGATGTCGCCGACGTTGCTGGCCTCAGCCCAGATCGCCCACGTGGCTGACTCGTCTGCGGCGAGATGCACGAGGTCTGGGCCGGTCGGCTCCAGCGTCTGAGCAGTCGACGACAAGATGGTCGCCCGAGCGGGCTCGGTGACGGGCTCCTCGGCGTGGCCGGTCAGCACACGCAGATCTGTGTCGGGCAGGTTGCGCCGGTCGTCCAGGTCGAGAACGTCTGTGACTCGGCATCCAAAGGCGTCAGCCATGGCGAGCAGCACGGGCAGGCTCGGCCGTCGTGAGGACGGTGCGGGCCACTTCTCCCACTTGCCGACCAGGGAGGCGTCGGCTGCGACTGCTCCGCCTGGCCGCTGGAGGCTGGCCCGAGTGATGCGGTCGGCGGTCTCCTGGAGGGTCCAGCCGTGGGCATGCCGCCAAGCCTCACGGGGGCGCATTCGGTAGCGCGTGCGCATCTCGATAGAGATGTCCGCGACGGTGCAAGCCGCAGCGGCCATGTCGTGTCGGAGGGCATCCCGGTCGGCTTTCGAGCCGGGCTTCATAGGCGCGTTCATCGGCATGCTCCCTGAACCGTGGGCTTGCTGACTTCACGGTAGCTGCGACGTCGCTCTCTTGAGTGTCCGTCAGCCGCAAATCGCTGCGCGAGCCGCCCAACAGAGTGTCCAGACAACCGCCTTCGAGCTGGCCAGAGCAGGCGCTGAGCGTCCAGAAAACTTGGTCACGGCTGCCCGTGACGCCAACTGCGTTCCTTGGAACCGTAGAAGAGCACCCGAAGCAACACCCTCCCGGGACACATGAACCCCCGCGACCGTGCGACCGATCCGGGGGCATGGCCAACGCTCAGAGACGAAAGGGAGCGTCGACATGACGAACGGTACCGCCCGGCCCCCGGCCAGCGCACGGGGCAGCGGGATGACGATGCGTGTCTACACGGTGGACCGCAACGGTCTGATTAATCAGGACGGCGGCACAGTCACCGTGACGCCCGGAAACCAGCGGCTGCCCATGCTGAGCACCGCCTACCCGCCGTGCGCGTGCCCCCGGTGCCGGGCCGGACGGGCGGGGGGCCGATGAACGCCGCAGTGCACAGCGACAGCGACACCGCCATGGTGGACATCCCGACGATGCGGGAGACCGTGGCCTTTCTCCTGGGCCCCGACGACGACCGCGAGGTACTCCCCCCGGCACCGGCTGAGCTGGACGCCCTCACCGCGATGCTGCGCGGCTACCTGGCGCTGGTGATCCCCGAGGTGGAGGAGAAGGTTCGACAGCTGCCGAAGGACAGCGTCTCGAGCTACTGCGCCCGCGCCTGCATCGGCGAGGCGACCCGGAAGCTCCGCGTCGGCGACGGCGACACGCAACTCATCCGCGTCGCCAACGCGCGCAAGCTCGCCCGCTCCCTCAAGGCTCTGTGCGACCACTACGAGCGGCTGACCTGCGAAGCCCCCGCGAGCGAGCAGTCGTGAAGGCCATCGCCAGCCTGCTCGTGTTCGTGGCGACCGTGACCGGTCCCGTCCTCGTTCTGGTGCTCGCGAGGACCTCGTACTGACGCACCCCCATGGCGGCCGCTCCGGGTCAGGGCCGCACCCAGGACGCCCGTCCCGTCGGTGTCCCGCAAGACGCCGCCGGCGGGGCCGGGTCTCGCCAGCCGTGCCATCCACCACCCAGTCAAGGAGAAACGAAGTGACCGTCATTGATGTGTGGGAAGCCTTCCCGCTCACGCCCGAGGGCGGATGTATCCCGCACAGCACCGAGCGGCCGACGGGTTCCGGCAGCCGCCCGTGGATCCTCCGCTTCGCCCGGACCTCCGATGCGACGCAGACAGTCGTTGTGCCGCCCGCGGTGTACGACGAGGAGCTGCAGATGTCCGTCGGCCTCTACGACGGGCCCCTGCCGTACATGCAGACGCATACCCCGACCGTCCCGGACGGCAGCGTGTCGAACCCCCCGAGTCTCTACGAGGGCCCGAAGGACTGATGCCCTGATGCCCGCCGTTCTCGTGAGCGCGGCCCGCGACGACTGGCCGACCGACCGGGTCGTCAAGGCGCTCACCGACGGCGGCGCGGAGGTGTTCCGCATGGACACCGCGGAGTTCCCGCTGGTTTTGGCCCTCTCCGGGCGTATCGACGCCTGGCTAGGCTGGTCCGGCGGCCTCGCCACTGCGCTGCGCGCCGTCGATCTCGCCGACATCACCGCCGTGTGCTACCGCACCCCGAACGCCTTCGCCCTGCCGCCCGCCATATCGGAGCCCGATCGGCGGTTCGCCGCCGCGCAGGCCCGCTCAAGCCGAAACCGCTGCCCGCCGCCCACGACCTCGGTGGCCGCGGCCTGTTCCTAGTCAACGCCCTCGTGCCGGAAGTCCACGCCAGAGCCGAGGTCCTCCCAGAGACCGCCACGGGCGGCAAGCAGATCGTCATCCGCCTTCCCCTGGCTCCCGCTACGGCCTCATCCATCCCCCGCATCAGACAGCGGCGACAGCGCCGTCGACGACATGCACCTCCCACCGCCATACCCCCGTCTGTACCGGCTGCAAGCCCCTGCACACAGCACAAACCCGCTGTCGGTCACTGCTCCCCGAACGGTTCCATCGAACTAACGCCGACCAGCGCCGGTATTCCTGGTGATACTCACGGCCCCGAGGCCCCCATGTCCCCACGAGACTCACTCGCTGCCGGACCGCCTTCAGCGACAGAACGACAGCGGCACCCGACGACACCCCGAATATCCCAAGAGACAGGAAACTCCGCGTGTTCATCGACATCCCGAGCGAACTCGAAGCCGCTCTGATCGACCTTCCTCTCCCTACGTGGAAACTGGACGGCTCGTTCCTGGCGAAGTCCACCATGGAGCGGTACCGGACCGAGCTGGGGGCCACCCCCCGGTTCGAGGAGACCGCCGCGACGCTGCGCCGCGCCCTGACCGGGGAGGGCGGCGGATACGCCGTGCTGCGCCTGGGGACCCTCGCCAAGGCGCTGGGGATCGACGACGACCGGTTCCTGCGGCTGGCGACGGGCTTCGCGGCCGAGGTGGCAATCCCCTTCTCGCCGTTCCCGCGGTGGCCCCTCTGGAAGGACATCGGGGTCAAGGTCGACAAGGACCCCGGCAAGTCCAGCGGCATCGGGTACAACACGTTCCACATGGACCTGGTGAACGGGACCTTGCCCCCGGACTACACCACGCTCCTGTGCGTTCGCCCCGACCCACTCGGCGGCGGCCCCAGCATCCTCTCCGACGCCCACGCTGCGGTGGCGCGGCTGTCGGAGGACAGCCGCGCCCTGCTGGCCGAGTCGGCCTACCACTACGGGACCTTCTTCGACCTGTTCGACGTGGGCGAGGAGTACAAGCCGCTTCCGATCCTGGATCGCTCCGACCCGGACGAGGAGTTCGTCCGGTTCACCGCCAAGACGCTGGAGAGGTCCGAGCTCGGCCAGGCGCACGCCGACGCCGCCAGGGAACTCGCCGACGAGCTCGTCCGGGGTCAGGTCTCCTTCATGCTCCAGCCCGGGGACTACCTCATCGTGAACCAACGCCGCTTCCTGCACGGTCGGGACGCGCTCCACAGTGGTCAGGAGACCGTCCCGGTCGCCGACCGGCGACTGCTCCTCCAGTTATTCCTGCGCGCGAGGGCCGGCGACGGCTCGGCCGCGTAGCCGACGGCACCGGTGCCCCACCGGGTCCTGCCCCCCGGGTCCAGCCTCCGAGTACGTGGCACGGCCCCGGGGCGGGGCCCGGTCGGGCACCTTCGGAAACCCGGCTGCGTCCGCAGCAGGAGATCGGACTCCTCCTCCGCTGCGCCCCTGGAGCGTGGTCTGCACCTCCCGGGATGGCTCAAGAGCTGGTGTAGCTGAACACCTGCCAGCCCGTGCAGTTCCAGTATGGGCGGTTGTACCCGTCGTGAGCAATTTTGAAGCAATTGTCCATGAAACTTCCCCTGAAGACGGGGCTGCCGACTTGACCGCGAGCCCAAGTCTCCGCCTTGTCCAGGTACTTGTAGTACTGATCTTGCGCGTCCTGTTGAGTGGTGAAGGTACCCCCCACCTTCACGTCCGCCCAGACCGTATAGCAGTGCATGTGCGGATCGGAGGTAGGACCTCCCCAGAGGTACCACTGGCAGTCCATCGGGTTCCAGTCCTTTGGCTTGTTGCTCGGGGTGCCGTCAGGTGAGTACCCATTGCTCCACACAGTGCCCCACTGACCTGACGTGGGGAAGAGCGAAATCCCTGACGCCGATGCCGGGCCGACCGACATCCCCGTCGCAGCAATAACGCCCGCCACGACTACAGAGGCGACTAAAGAAACCCGCCTAAATATGACCTTGCCCATTAAATTCTTAACCATTTCTCTCGGAATCCCTTGCGAGTTGGCCGATGCCAGAACCAACCTAGCAGCTGACACCCTGCCGAACTCGCAGGATCCTGTCAAAAGCAAAAACTACTCCACTAACTGACAAGAAGCCGAAGCTCGTTAGTGGATGAGACTTCCCCTGTGATTGGAACATCGAGTTCTGAATGACCATCAGTTCACGAGGGAGGGCAAATGGACTTCCCGCCAGCTCCCCCAAGAGGCCACCGTGGCATCTCTGAGCGGCTGAGCGGCTGGTGCCCGATCCGTCGGTGCATCGAGTCCGTGAACTTGCGGGCCCCGGAGCGGGGGACCAGGCAGACCCGAATCCTGTGGACCAGGGCAAGTACGGCACGAAGATCCACTTGATCCCGGGCGGACGGGTATGCCCCGTCCTGAGGATATGGCCCGGGCGTACCTGCACGACAGCCAGGCACTGATCCCCTGGTGAAGGACGTACCGGCGATTTCGACGCGGACGCCGAGGGAGGAGGCCGGGCAAACTGACAAGGGATACGACTACGACCACCTGAGGCGATGGTCACGCAAGCGGGGCATCAGACACCGCATCGTCGCAAAAACATCGAGTCCCCAACTCGCCTGACGCCACCGTTGGAGCCTCGAATGTGCGATGTCCCGACTTGCCGGATGCAGTCGACTGCACCGCCGCTACAAGGGCAAAGCCGAGCATTCCCTGGCCCTCACCAGCATCGCTTGCTCCCCCATCTGCTCCGCCGCCCCTCGTCATTCCAGGGGCACCAGCGCCCGCCCGAGCACGGAGGCTCTCGCCGACGCTAACCACAACGCCGGCCCGATCCGCGACGATGCCGTGCCGCCCGAAAAATACGCAGTAGCTGGCCAGCACCTGAGTAGTTTCTACTCTATGATTATCAAGGCTTTATCTGCCTACTGAATGTCTAGTGGGTGTCAAATTTCAACACAGGGACCCACTTCACGACGGCAGCCCAGCCTGCTGCCGTCTTTACAGAAAATGGACCCAAAACTCTTTCACGGGCCTAGTAACACGGGAGAGAGAACTGAAGAGGCGGTTTTAGCATTGAATCACAGCGGCTTCTGCGACGGTCCTCGAATTGACCATTTCATTGGAAGATTGACAGAGCTTTCGACACTGAGGCTGGCAGCAATCCAGGCGTCGGAGGGATACCCGCAACTGGTCTACATAGAGGGTGAACCCGGCATAGGAAAGACCACCCTTCTGCAGAAATTTGCGACTGAACTGTCTGAGTTTACGATCCTTAAGGCCACGGCGGACCGCAATGAAGACAACTTGCCCGGTGCCGTGTTGGGTCAGATCGCGCGCGCGGTGAGCGGGGACACGTTGCAGGCGTACCCGCTTTCAGACGAAGGGATTTCGTCAACCACTCCATTTGCCGCGGGGGCCCAATTGGTGTCGCTGCTCGGGTGCCTACAAGAGGACGGACCAGTAGCAATCGTTCTCGATGACATGCAGTGGATAGACGAGTTCTCGGCCAGGGCACTCACATTTATGATGCGCCGGTTCAGGGCAGACCAAATCCTCTTCATCGTCTCCCTGCGTCGCGACGTCACAGGCGTAAATACAGCAGGATTTACTTCATATCTTCGGAAACACGAGGGTGGCTCGGGGATAAGCCTCAAGGGGTTCCACAAGGAGGAGATCTCGCAGTTGGTTGAAGCCATCCTCGGGAAGACGCTTCCGGATAAATCTATCACGCGTCTCCTAGAACAAACCGGAGGGCATCCTTTGTTTGTCCGAACGCTGCTGGCCGAACTACCTGAGGACGGTCTACTCTGTGGCGAAAATTTATTATCCGCATCGCTGACGGCCGTGATTAGACGAATGTTAGCCACACTACCTCACGAATCTAGGCAGCTTTTAGACTCTCTTGCTGTGCTAGACGCCCGGGTACCCCTATCTCGCGCAGCTTTGATTTCGCAGATAAGTAGTGATTCCGTCACGCAATCCCTTATTCCTCTTCTGAGCTTGGGGCTGGTTGAGTGGTGGCCGCATGAACCGATTACCCCTATTGCGATACGGCACGCGGTCCAGCGTGACGCCGTCTATTTCCTGATTCCGCCGGAGCGGAGACAACGCTTGCACGCCGCAGCTGTTGATGTCGTAGATGGGACGGCAATCTGGGTTCACCGTGTGGCAGCAACAGCGGGGCCCGACGATGAGCTGGCTGCACAGTTGGAGGCTGTAGCACGCAATGAGGTCCAAATGAGTCGGCATGGATTGGCTGGAACGCATTTCCTCTGGGCCGCTGACCTAAGTCTCACTCGGCAAGATCGTGAGCGCCGGTTGCTTTCAGCGGCCCTATCATTACTGGCTGCAAACCAGTTGCGTCAGGTTCTGCGGTATAAGGAACGGATAGAAGCCTCTTCCTTCAGTCCCGCTCGAGATCTGGTACTGATCGCTGTCAATATATTCTCCGGGCGCTATGATGAAGCTACACGGCTGGCTGTACGGCTCCTGGATTTAGTTCGCGCCAATCTCAAGTCGAAGGAACTAGCCCAGGATACAGCGTACTTACTGCCCTGGGGTCTTCTCGTTGGAGAACGCACCTCCGAGGTTGTAGAGAGTGCTCGCTGGGCATTAAATAGCGGCGAACTCGACCCGAAGGCCGCAAGTAGTACCCTGACAATCCTTAGTGGTGCGATAGGCGTCTTGAAAGGGCCACAGGCAGCACTCGACTGCGTATTAGAATTTACTCAATATACTGTTGTCACTAATCCAGCTCACGTGGATGGAATAGGAGCACGTGGCGTATGGGAAGTTTTGGACGGAAAACTATCCAGTGGCTTAAAAAATCTCCAGGCAGCCATGGACCATTCTCGTTCGGGTGCGCCAATCACAGCCTGTCGCCGCCTCTGGGCATACGCAGCTTGGGGACAATTTTTGAAAGGAGAATGGGATGAATCTGTACTCACAGCCGAGATGGCCGTAGATGAGGCTCTGTCAGGAGGCTACACTTTTGACTACTCTTTTGAATACTTGGCAGGGATGTTTGTCCCTGCAGCTCGAGGGCAATGGCAGCAG
The DNA here is from genome assembly GCF_040644095.1 of Streptomyces sp. NPDC047028. Lineage (NCBI taxonomy): Bacteria > Bacillati > Actinomycetota > Actinomycetes > Kitasatosporales > Streptomycetaceae > Streptomyces > Streptomyces sp. NPDC047028. Next base: position 1,564 of record NZ_JBEYVS010000085.1, on the reverse strand, counting down.
GCGCAACAACTGCTGGAATTCGTAGAGCAGAGTGCGGCATCTGCTGGGGCTGCTTCTGGCCGGCTAATATCAGGAACAGCGCGTGCTGTCATCGCTCAGACACAAAGTGATTATGGTGCAATGTATGATGCCCTAAGGCCGTGGCACGACCTCTCATTGCGGCATATTGATGCTGCGATGATAGAACGATGGTGGCGGCCTTTGTTGGCCGAAGCTCAATTAGGCACAGGACGCCTGGAGGAAGCAGGTGTCAATCTTGCGAAACTAACAAATGCCATGCATGCGCCATTTATGAGACTGCAGGTGTCTCGGCTCCGTGGTTGGCTACTCATGTGCCAAGGCAGAGCGCGAGAGGCTGCAACGACATTTGATCAAGCGTTAAGCGAAGTAGTTCCCGTAAGCGACGACGCACCAATATTTCGTGCACATGTTCAATTTCAATACGGAAAATGTCTATACGGCCTTGGGCAACGGCGTAAAGCCGGCCAAGAATTTCAGAAGGCGTACGCCATATTTTCCGCACTTCGCGCCATTCCTTACCTGAATGCTTGCGAGATGCAGCTTGCGCGCTGCGGCCTAAGAAGCAATACGAGTCGCAATAAGCGTGACCTTCTCACGGAGCGTGAACGGGAGATAGCTCGGTATATTGGAAAGGGTATGACAAATCGGGAGATAGCTGATCATTTGTACCTGAGTCCAAAAACCGTCGAATATCACTTGGGTAACATGTTTACTAAACTTGCCATTTCTGATCGCAAGGAACTCCGGGGACTTATTCAGGATGGTGCCCTGTGAACTTCAAACCGCGTTTGAGATCTCGGTCTCGGCCACGTGCTCCTGGCGTCAAACCGGCGTGGCAACACATCCGCGCCACGGTGAAGGATGAGGGGCGTGGTCAACATATCTACTGAGGTGATCTCGTGATGTCGTTCTGTTGGTCAGGCGGGTCTGATGAAGCTCCTAATAGATCGTCAAGTGGCATGGGTGAACTGTTCAGATCTGGGGGCGAGTCAGGTAGCCGGGCGACAAACCGTTTCAGGCGGCGCATGACGTCCCTCGTGATCAGGCCCTCGGCGGTGCGTCGGCCGACGTACTCACGGTGTGCTGGTTGTAGCGCATGTGGTCCAGCACGATCGTGTCCAGGGGTTGGCCTGGCGGTCGCCGCCCCGGTTGCGCTGGTAGCGGTGCGTACGGCTGGGCGAGGCCAGCAGCGGGGCGGCGGCGCACAGGTGTGCGAAGGGTGCCTCCAAACGCAGCCGCCGGGTTGTCGCCCGCTGTGGTCAGGAGCTGGCCGGCCGTGTCAGGGCCGATGCAGGCAAGGCGATCTGCCGTGGCGCGGCCGGAGTGACCAGGGGGCAAGCTCGTCCCTGCGACCGCAGCGCCCGCGCGCCGCCCTCCTTCCTCCCACGTCCGCCGCCACCGCCGCACCGACCGCACGTGTCCCGCAGATCCTTGGCGATCACCGAGCACACCTAGAGCCTGTCTCTTTGTCCGGTGATTCTTGTGGGGGGGTGGTTAGTCTGCTGCGATGACGGACAGCGAGCTGATCGTTGACCTGCGGGGT
>NZ_JBEYVS010000084.1:0-13949 GCF_040644095.1 Streptomyces sp. NPDC047028 | reverse complement strand
CGCGCTTGCGCAGCTCGGGCGGGTACATCGAGGGTCGTGCCATGACTCGGAATCCTTACACGGAATCGAGTCTCCACCTCACCCGGGGCGGTTCACTTCGACGGTAGCCGCTGCGCTGCCGTGACCAAGCCAGGTCCCTGGGGAAGCTACCCACACGTCATCACAGGAGGTCCGCACTCCGATGATCAGCGCGCCATCTCCCGCTCTCGGCATCGGTACTTCTGGACCCACCGCCTACGGGTGTGCAGCTTGGCGGGACGACCGCCTTGCCCAGTCGAGGGTGGACGGGGGCAAGGAGGGATGAGAACCAGAGAGCCCCTCGACACGCACCCAGCACGGGGTGACGAAGCACTGCGGCGGGCCTTGGAAGACGCCTCCATGGGGCGCTGGGAGGGCCCGCAGCAGTTGTTGGCCTCTACGGGTGTGGACTGGGACTGCCGGATCTTCCGCCTCCAGGTGCTAGCCGAAGCGGGTGCTCGGCTGCGTTTCGCCGACACCTGGGCGAAGGCAGAGCCGCGATCACCGCACGCCCTAGCCTTGCTCGCGAATGTACAAGCCCTCCGCGCGATGATCGCCGGGCGGAACAGCGGCCGGTCACTGATGGAGGAAGCCTGGGCCACCTGCCGGGCAGCGCTCGGGGTGTGGTCCCACGATGTGGCGCCCCTGGTGGTGATGCTCGCGTTGCTGCGGACGCATGCACCGGATCGGTCGACCCTGCGGCATGTGTGGGCGGAGATCAAGCAGCGTGATCCGTGGAATCGCGAGGCCCACCACGAGGTCGTCACCTACCTGTTCCAGCGCAACCACGGCAGGCCGGGGGAGGCGATGTGGTGGGCGGAGGAGCAGGCGTCCATCGCCCCGCGCGGGCTGCCGATCGCGGTCCTGCCCCTGGTCGTGATCACCGAGGCCCACCGATCCCGTCAGGAGCGAGACAAAGCGGCGTACGGGCTGACCATCCACCCCTGGATCGACTGCCCGCAGATCGACCCCGTGCTGGAACGCTGGTGGCGCTACCGCGCGCCTGGCCCGCATGCCTGCTTCGCGGACGACGCCAACTACCTCGCGCACGCGTTGTCGTTCGCCAACCGCCACAGCGAAGCGGCGGAGGTCTTCGACGCGATCGGCCCCTATGCCACCCGCGTCCCGTGGTCCTACTGCGGCCAGCCGGAAGATCTGTTCCTGCGGCACCGGGCCTGGGCCTACAGCCCGCCGAGGCGCCGGCACCACTGAGCACCCACACCATCCCCTCTGATGTAGGAAGGACGGCACCTCCATGCCTCTTGACGTCTCACGCGTCTCCGACGAGGAACGCTTGAAGGAGCTCGGCTACCAGCAGACGCTCTCCCGCTCGATGTCCGGTCGGGCCAACTTCGGGGTCAGCTTCACGATCATCTCGATCCTGTCCGGCTGTATGACCCTGTACGGCTTCGGCATGAACACCGGCGGCCCGGCCGTGATCATGTGGGGCTGGTTGTTCGTCGGCCTGATGACCTTGTTCGTCGGCCTGTCGATGGCCGAGGTCTGCTCTTCCTACCCGACCAGCGCCGGCCTGTACTTCTGGGCGCACCGCATGGCCCCGGCGAGAACGGCCGCAGCGTGGGCGTGGTTCACCGGCTGGTTCAACGCCCTGGGCCAGATAGCGGTGACCGCGGGCGTCGACTTCGGCGCCGCCACCTTCCTCAACGCCCTGCTCGACCTTCAGTTCGGCTTCGCGGCCACGCCCGGTCACACCATCGCGCTGTTCGGGATCATCCTCGTCCTGCACGGCGTGCTGAACACCTTCGGGGTCCGCATCGTCGCCTTCCTGAACGAGGTGTCCATCTGGTGGCACATCCTGGGCGTTGTCGTGATCTGCGGCGCCCTGGTGCTCGTGCCCGACCACCACCGGTCGGCCGGCTTCGTCTTCGGCGAGTTCGTCAACAACACCGGCTTCTCCTCCAGCGCCTACGTGGTGCTGATCGGACTGCTGATGGCGCAGTACACCTTCACCGGCTATGACGCATCCGCCCACATGACAGAGGAGACCATCGACGCTGCCACCGCCGGCCCCAAGGGCATCGTCCGCTCGATCCTCGTCTCCCTCGCCGCCGGCTTCATCCTGCTGTTCGGCTTCACCTACGCCATCCAGTCCTACTCCGGCGCACTCGCCTCCGGGACCGGAGTGCCCCCGGCGCAGATCCTCATGGACGCCCTCGGCACTGCGGCCGGCAAGTGGCTGCTCCTGGTCGTCATCGTCGCCCAGCTCTTCTGCGGCATGGCGTCCGTCACCGCCAACTCCCGCATGATCTACGCCTTCTCCCGCGACGGCGCCCTGCCCTTCTCCAAGGTCTGGCACCAGCTGAACCCCGCCACCCGCACGCCCACCAACGCCGTATGGCTCGCCACTGGCGGCGCCTTTGCCCTCGGCCTGCCCTACCTCTGGAACACCACCGCGTACGCGGCGGTCACGTCGATCGCGACCATCGGCCTGTACATCGCCTACGTCATCCCGACCTACCTCCGGCTCCGCCAGGGGAGCCGGTTCGAGCGTGGCCCCTGGCACCTCGGCTCCTGGTCCCCCCTCGTCGGCACGATTGCCGTCGCCTGGGTGCTCGTGATCACGGTGCTGTTCGTGCTGCCGCAGACTTCTCCCGTCACCGCGCACCCCTTCAACTACGCGCCCGTCGCGGTCGGCGCCGTCATCGCCTTCTGCGGCACCTGGTGGCTGGCCTCCGCGCGCAAGTGGTTCCTCAATCCTGCGCACCCGCGCAACTCCACGCTGGATCGGAAGGCTGCCGGTGGGAGGGTCGATGTCCGCTGAGAGGAGCAGTCGGATCCCATGCTTGCCGCGAAACGGCAGAAGCGTGTCGGACGAGCACCGAAAGCCCCTGGTCGTCGGTGACCAGCCGCAGCGGGCTGCGGCCCACGCTGACCGAAAACCGTTCACTTCAGGTGATCGCATCTCGACCCGCTGTCAGTGACGCGTGCTCTCATAGCCTGCGCGGGGATCGTCAACAGCCTGTGGACAGAGGTGAGTTGCTTCATGGCGGTACGGATGGAGGCGTGCGAGCGGGTCGCTGTGCCGATAAGGGTCCTGGCCCGGCTTACTGAACGCAGCCTGTCGGTTGAGCTGAGGATGGCCCGATGAGCGGCCGTCGTCCGGCGCGTCGGCCGGCCCGCCGTTCCAAGAAGCAGGACGATCAGTTGGCCCTGTTGGGGGCTGGGGTCCTGGGGATCGGGTTGGTGATCACCGTTGTGCACTGGCTGCTGGTGCACTGGTGGATCATTCTCGTCGCTGCCGTGGTCGCCGCGGTGGCCGGTGGCCTCTGGCTGCAGCAGGCACGGCAGCGGGCCGAGTGGGAGCGTGTGCGTGCCCGCGCTCTGCGGATGCGGATCGTGGAGCTGGACGCCCTGGACCACCGTGCGTTCGAGTTCGCCATACGGGACTTGATGCGAAGGGACGGCTGCCAGGCGGAGCAGCTCGGCGGCGCCGGCGACAACGCCTGCGATGTCCGCGCCGTCGATCCCATGGGGCGCGTCTGGGCCATCCAGTGCAAACACCGCCGGGACGGAGACCGCGGATCCGCCGTCGGCGTCGGTGTCCTTCAGCAGGTCAACGGCACCGCACGTCAGGTCCACGGAGCGGACGTCGCGGTCGTGCTCACCAACGGCCGTTTCTCCTCCAAAGCCATCCCGTGGGGCGCGGAGCACCGGATACACCTCGTCGACCGCCGTCTGCTGGGCGAATGGGCGGCTGGCTCCCGACCGCTGTGGGACCTGCTGGACCGCATCCCCCCGCCGCGCCGCCCCACCGCCCTGTCCTGACGCGCAGGGCAGGGCGGCCAGTGCGACGGCGGCCGCGAGCTGCAAATGGGGCAGGCGGCGCTGCTGTTCGCTTCGCGCAGCTGCCCCAATCCAGCCATTGACCAGGCACTTCGTCGCCAATCACTGGTGATCGAAACGTGGTGCTGTCGAGTTCCGGCTATGCAGGAAGGCGGGACGTCCGAAGTGTTGTGTGCGGGAGGGCTGGCCAGGTGGTTCTGAGTATCAACGTGGCGGTTCTGCTGGCTGTCGTCATCATTGTGCGGCTGCGCCGACGCACGCATGCCCGAAGCCGGTTCGATGAGAAGCTGACCGTGGTCATCGTGCTGGTGTTCGGCGTGCTGATCGCACCCACCAGCTTCGGGCAAGGCATTCTCAGCGCCCTGGGCCAGCTCGCCCACAGCCTCTCCCAAACCAGCAGCCCTTGAGCGAGTGCACCCCGTGCGAGTGGAGAACCGCTCAGGGCACCCCTCCACGCTTGTAGCCGACCCACAACCGGCCGCCGGCCTGCCCGAGCACCTCGTCCACAACGGCCACGAGGGGCTCGACCCTCCCGCCCAGTACCTCCTGTAGGCCGTGGTGGAGGCGCGTGCTGAGCCCTGGCGCGGTCGTCTCAAGACGGCGTGCCAGCCACTTCCCACCGCCACCCCACGAACCGCCGACGGCCAGCGCCAGCTCACCGGTGCGTCGGACCAGTTCGGTCGCGATGAAAAGACGCTCGCTCTGGTCGTCGCTTCCCGCGAGGTCGTCCAGCAGGTCGGTGATCGCGTAGCGACGGTCGCCGATCTCTTCCGGCGACACCGGGGGTGGCCCTGCGTCGGTCAGCTTCCGGGCCTGTGCGGCGAGGCGCGCTCCGAGCCCATCGGTGTCGAAGAGCAGCAGCCCGTCGGCACACATCCATAGGAGCGGTGACCGGCGTTTGCGTAGTTCCTGTTCGACGTAGGCGTGCCACGTCGCCTCGGTGTGCACAAACATCTCCACCGGCCAGTCGGCGTGCTGGAGGCTTGCGCGGTAGGGGGCTGGAGCTCCGTGGAGCAGGACCACGATATCGAGGTCCGACGTCGCTGTGCGGCGGCCCGTCACGACGCTGCCGCCCAGGAACGCGGCACGCGCGTCGGGGTGATGTTCGTCTACGACGGCGCGTGCGGCCTCGATCCCATCCATGCGGCAACTATCAGCACTGGCCTCACCGCGCGCACGCCGTTTTCCGCGGCTGGACAGCGAGGTCTCGCGCCCTGCGTCTCAGTTCGCCGGGGGCAGACAGCAAAGATCCACCAATGACTGGCCAACGCGGCAACGGCATGTGAACCTGGACGACCTTCTCGTAAAACACCAGGTCAGAGAGGTGATTGTCGTGACTGCGGCACCCGCAGGTCCCGGATTCTCCACCAGCGTCGAGGCCCTGCGGCTGCGTGAGTGGCTGCTCGGCCCGGGTCAGGCGACGCTCGTGATGGATCAGTTCTCCGGCGACGACTTCCACCTGGTCGTGGACGATCGTGCGGACGTACACGTCAACTCGAAGGATGGATCCTTCTATCTCGGTTGGTTTTCGGCTGGCCGTCCCGGTACCGACGGCGAGGGGTGGAAGATCGCCGTCACCGGTACGGCCAAGGTGCGCGGCTACCAGATGTCCTTCGACACCGAGACGCCGGCGGACGTCGTCGCTGCCGCAGTCGCTCGTGTGCTGGAGACGTCTCAGCGGGTGTGACAGCCAGAGGCTCGCGTCGGCGCTCTTGGGGGGCCCGTCGTCTGTCTGGTGAGGGCGGGACGAGGTGGCCCAGTCATCTGCTACCCAAGGCCGCCGCGAAGTGAGCCCGGCACTTCCATCCAGTTGCACGCACTGCTGGCGGCATCAAGCCCCCGGCCCCCAACCCCTGGAGGCGTACCTGCATCCCGATTTCCCGATCGACCCACCCGCTCCGGCTAGTGTTCCGTCCGCCTTCTGGGTCGGTCCCCGGCACCTGGCCGGTGACGACGGCCGCCTCTACGACGCCGTCGCTGACACACTCGCCGGCCTGGGGTGGATGAGCCTGACGCTCGTCCGCGGGCGCCAGGAGCCGGACGAGGCGCCAGAGGACCGTCAGGTCCTGCGCAGCACCGTCCTGCACATCAGCCCCGACTCCCTGCGGTGGGCGCAGTGGGTCCTGCCGGACGAGCCATTCCACCTGGGGAACCTGCCGATCGCCTGGCAAGTGTCCGCTCGTACGGACCCGAGCAGCCCGCTCGCCCAGTGGTCGGCCTACTTCACACCCGACGTCCCAGGGGAGATCCTCGCCAGCTTCCTCGCCGCGCTCGACGCGCGCGATCAGCCCGCCCTGCCGCGCGGTGGCCCCGAGCTGGTCCTCGACGTGGTAACGGCGCACGGTTGGCTGTGCGACGTGGACCAGCCCGGGTCGGGCGCGGTGGATCCGACGTTCGCCTCCCACATCCACCTCGGCGAGGTGCCGCCCCTCATCCAGGATGGCGACCCACTCGCGCTGGTGGCTGAGGCGGACGAGGCGGCCCTGACCGGGTGGCAGGCGTGGGCCGAGCCTGCGCTTGGCGCGGGCTACCTGTGGGCCGCGTCGTTCAGCAGCAGCGTGCCGCACGACCTCGTCGCCGCCTTCGCCGACTCCCTCAGCTCCAGCGCCCCGGTCCTGCGCCGGGTGCTGCCCGAAAGTACCCGCGATCGGCTCCTGCGCGCTCCGGCCTGCTGAGGGCTCGTCCAACGCATTGAAGCCGGGCCTCCCGTCGGGGAGGCCCGGCTTCGGGTGTTCGTGGAGTGGGCCGCCGTTGGTATGTGGCCGGTCAGCTTCCTTCGTGCAGGGCGCGGTATTCGAGGGTGTCTTCCGCAGTGACGATCTCGGCCAGGCGCTCGAACTCCGCGTAGTCCTCCTCGGTCATGATGGCGACGGCATCGCTGACCACGGATCCTTCGGGGAGCTTGGCGAAGTACTTCATGAGCAGGTCGACAAAGGCGTCCTTCATTTCGTCGAGTTCACGCTGCCATTCGGCTTCGAGCTGTATCTGCGCGTTCGCGGCGGCCTTTTCCTCCGGGGTGAAGGTGACCAGCAGGTCGCGCTCGGCGCGGGTGAACGGGCGTCCGTCGCGGTGGTAGGGGCGCGTCCTGTCGGGGTGGCTGAAGTCCACCTTGGTGATGAGGAGGACGACTTCGGGGCGGACAGAGGAGGGCACGGGCGGTTTCCTTGTGGGTGGTGTTGTGAGATCGGTTGGTGCTGGCGAGCGGTTCGGGGGGTGTGGGGGCAGGCGGTGCTCGGGGCATGACGTGCGGTGCTTTCACGTTGGGGTGTTTGTCGGGCGCGGGTCGGCGGTGGGCGCGATGCGTGCTCGACTGCGGCGGGGCCGGGGGCGGGGCGTGGGGTTTGTGGACATCAGATACTCCGGACGATCACCGGTTTCGGTAACCGGGGATCGTCGGCTACCTTCCGCCTGCGCTTGTCCGGTCAGCGCCTGCGGGCTGCGCCGTTCGCTGCCCTGTTCGGGGGTTGTGCGCCGGGCGCCGGAGAACGGACGTGCCGCTTATCTCGGGTGGTTTTGTCCTGGGGGTTTTCCGGGGCGGCGGGCAGGTGGGCGCTGCGGCGCAGTCGCCAGACGAGGACGTCGCTGATGGAGGTGGCGGTGTCGAGTTCGCGACGTCGTGTGGCTTCGGTGAGCAGGGTGGCCGGGTCGTGGCCGGCGTCCTTCGCGTCGGCGAGCGTGGCGGCGAGCGCGGGCCAGCCGGGTTCGGTCAGGATTTGTTCGGCCAGGTCGGGGACTGCATGGCGCAGGATGGCCACCTGCCGGTGCCGCAAGGGCTGGGGCATGCGGCGGCCTCGCTGGCCAAGGTTGGCCATGGGCTGCATTGCGGCGGCCTGGTAGGCGGCGCGGAGGTGTTCGGCCGTCTGGCGGGCGGCCTGCGCCTGCTGGGCGTGGTGCCTCTTGGCGTGCCAGTTCGCCGCCGCTATGGCGAGGAAGAACGCCATGTCGATGAGCATGGCGGTGGTGGCGCCGTCTTCGCCGCGGCCGAGGGCGGGCCCGCTGTGGACGAGGTCGCGGGCGGCCTGGCGCAGGGCGTGATCGTGCCCGCGTACGGCCTTGATGTGGGAGCGGGTGGCCCGCTCGAACGCGAAGGCCGCCTCGCGGAGTTCGGTGCGGGTGTGGGAGGCCGAGGTCTTGGCGAGCGCGTCGAAGATCTCCCCTGCTGCTGTGATCTGGGCCGCTGCCGTGCCGTCGTCGCCGTGGTCGATGATCAGCAGGGCCTGCCACGTGGCGGCGGTGGCCCGGCGCCGCGCGAACGCGGGACCTGTCACAGGCGGCAGGGCCGATACCTCCGGCGGGGATCCGTCTGTCGCAGTGGCGGCATCTGCGGGAGGGGTCCAGCGCTCGCGGATGCGGGGCAGGGACAGGTCCGGGGCGAGTTTGGACCCGGAGAAGAAGACGGGCTCGCCGTCCTTGTTGCGGTCCCCGGGGAGAGCGACGGTGTAGCCGAGGCGGTCTCCCGACGGGGCGATGCGCTGGCGTATGAGGAGACCGGCGGAGGCGAGCCGGTCGAAGAACTCCTCCTCGCTGGTGGCGCCGGCTGCGGCCTGGCGGACGGTTTCGCGGAGTTCCTCGCGCGGGGTGCGCTGGCGGCCCTGGCGGTCGGCCTTGTGGCGTTCGGCGCTTGTGGGGCGACGGGCCGCGGTGCCGTCGCCGGTCGTGACCTGGTGCAGGCCGAGTTCCTTTTCGATGCGGCGGGCTTCGTTCTGGGCGCGTTGGCCGGAGCGGTGGTGGTCGGGGCGGCGGCCGTCCTCGCGGACGAGGGTGGCGATGATGTGGATGTGGTCGTCGGCGTGCCGGACGGCGGCCCAGCGGCAGCCGGCGCCGTCGCCGGGGTCGATACCGGTGGCGGCGACCATGCGGCGGGCGATGTCGCCCCACTGCTCGTCTGACAGGACCGGGTCGTCGGGGGCGGCGCGCACGGAGCAGTGCCAGACGTGCTTGGCGGGGCGCTGGTCTGCGTCGAGGAGGGCGAGGGGCTGGTCGAGGAGGTGCTGGAGGTCCTCCTTCGTCGCCGAGGGGTCGCGGCAGGGGTCAGGGGCCATGCCGTCGAAGGAAGCGACCAGGTGCGGGTCGATGTGCTCCTCGTGGGTGCCCTTGCCGTACAGGTAGTGCAGGAGCCCGAGAGTGTTGCTGCCCTGCTTGTGGATCCGGGGAATCAAGCCGCCTCACCCTCCTGACGATGGATGATCCTGTCGGCCACTCGCTGGACGGCCTGTGCGGCGCGCTGCAGATCGGCGAGGGCGGACGCGAAGTGCGAAGCGTCGGCACCGGAGTTGAGGACCTTGACGGCCTGATTGACGTTGCTGCCCGCCCAGCCGAGCTGTCGGCGTACGCCGAACAGCGCGGTCAGGACGTCCCGCTCGGTGGCGATGGCTGCCGCGGTGCGGGACTGGTCGCGGGCGGCGGCGAGGGCGGAGTAGGCCAGGAACCCGGCCACGCTCATGTCGACGTGCGCGGCACCGGATCGGATGATGGCGAGTTCGTGTTTGTTGAGGCGGACGCTGTGGGCGGGGCGCTGCTTGTTGTCACGGGGGCGCGCTTTCCCCTTCTTGGCCTTGCCCTTCGGGCTGGCCTTGCCTGGCTGCGGTCCGCCCTCGGTCGCAGCCTTCCCGCCCGGCGCCCCCTGGCGCTGGTCGGGCCGTGCCACCCCCGGGGCGGGGTCGGGCTCGGGCGCTCCCCCTGCGGGGGAGTGTCCGAACCTCCAACTTGCTGCGCTGTTGTCTGGGGTGATCGGTATCTCCTTCTGGTTGACGTTCTCAGGGTGGTGGTTGGGCACGGGTGGGAGTCCTCCGGGAGTGTTCGGTAGGGGAGCTGAGCCGCCGGGGTGCCGACCGACGGCAGATGAGGGCAATGGCCGGAGCACTGCGGCGGCTGTGAGGTGCGATCTTGGAAGGGGGATGAGGGAGGGTTGTCGGAACCAGAGCCGCAGTCGCGGGGAGGGCAACGGGGACCGGTCCCCAAAGCGCTGCGGTGCGCGGTCCCCGATCGTTTGGGGACGGGGACGGGATGTCCATCGGGGACGGTCCTTCTGGCACATCGTCACGGGGACCGTGCCCTTCCACTGCACGGTCGCGGTCCCCGACGGGACCGATGCGGACTGTTGTGGGGACGGTCCCCGTTGCCGGGGACGCTTCGGGGACCGGCGCAAAAGGCCACCTGAGCTGCGGATTCAGTGGGGACCGGTCACCCGGACGCGGTCCCCAAGGTGCTCGTTGGGGACCGTCCCGTTCGGTGCGTACGTGGGAGGTTGGGGACCGAGGTCGTAGGACCGCGCAGCTACGGCGAGGTGCAAGACCGGGCCCGCGTCACGCCAGCCGGCGTCGGCCCCTCCGGGCAGCGGCGAGGTCGATGCGCGACGGGTGGGGAGCGGCACGTATGGCACTACCCCTGGCAGCACCGTCAGGGGTCGCCCTCCGTCGACGGCACGGGGCACCCACGGGTGCGTGACACCACTCGCACCCCACTCCGAGCGCATCGGGGGCGCCCTTGGCGACGGCGGCCTCGCGCGCGGCGCGGGTGGGACGGTAACGGGCCAGCTCGGCACTGACGGCTGGCGGGATGGACGATCCGATCTCGCGCAGGCGCTTCTCCACGTGGCGAGACGGGCCGCCCCTGTCGATCTGCAGGTGCGTCGAATAGGCGGCCACACCCGTGGCGACCGCGTTCCGAGCACGGAGCAACTCGGCTCGCCAGGCGGCCGGATCGTCCGGGTCGGCAATTGGTGTGGGGTCGGTGTGCCGGTCGAGGCGGTCGCGCCGGTACGCGCGCCATCTGCGGGCGATGTCCACCGGGAGGATCGGGTACGGGGAGTCGAGGACGTGGACCCGTATCGCCTCGCGGACGTCCCAGCCGTGGGCGGTAGTGAAGGGCACGTCGTGGAGCAGCTCGTGCCACTGGGCGAGCTGGTCACGGGCTTCGCCCGTGCCGGTGCGGATGCTGCGGGGATCGAGGCGGCCGATGTAGGCCAGGACGGCGGCGACTTCGCTTCGTTCCAGAGTGGCTATTCCGTTCCGGTCGGTTCGTCGAGGGCGGCGAGCAGGGCGGCCATATGTGCCTCGGTGCGGGTCATGCCCGGCGTCGGCGGGGCGGACGTGCCGCCGGGCAGGGAGTAGAGGTTGGGTCGGCCGGGCGCGGGCGTGTGCTCCCGGGCCATCCACGCGCGCCAGTCGGCGCCCCACGCGGAGGCGCTGCGGGGTGCCCATGAGGCCCGGTAGGCACGCCACTTCTCGTCGGCGGCGTGCAAGGCGTGCTCGCCGAGTCGGTCGAGGTGGCCGTGATGTTGGAGCCAGTCACGAGCCTCGTCGTCGATCTGCCACTCGGTAGCGGAGATGAGCGGGGCAGAGCTGCTGCTGCTCTTACCGTTCACCTTCGGTTCCCTTCTGTTCTGGGGGTCGGAATCCGCACCCCCCTCGGGTCGGAAACTGACCCCCCTGGGGGTCGGGTTCCGTTCCCCGGGGTCGGATTCCGGCCCCCTCGCGAAGTGCTCGGCAGGGTCACATTCCGACCCCTCGGGGGCTGGACTCCGGTCCCCCTCCATCGCCTGCTCGGCGAGGAACCGGGCGGCGACCGGGAGGCAGTAGTACGTCTCTCCTCGCGGCCCCTTGCGGCCGGCGAGCGGCACCAGCTCGCCGCTGGCGATCAGGTTGGCCAGCGCGTCGCGTACGGCGGTGCGGGAGGCGTTGGCGCGTTTCACGAGGGTGGGCACGGACGCGTACGCGACGCACTGCCGGTCGCGGCACCGGTCGGCGATCAGGGCGAGGACCATCCGAGCGGTGCCCTTGCTGAGGCTGTGGTCCCACACCCATTCGCGGGCGTCGTGGCTCATCGGGTGACGGCTCCTAGATCAGGTGGGGAGGTGCGGTCGGCCCTCATTGGGCGATCCACGGGGGAGGGGCTCGCAGTCCTGGGCCGAAGGCACAGGGAGGGCTGGTGGCGTCGTATGGCCAAGACAGCCACATTAATGCCGCACAAGTCCAGCATTCCCTCCGGAATTCAGACAGCTGACGGCGAACGCGTGCTGCGAGGTATCACCAAAACCATAAACCCGGATCGCCGGTCGCCGAAATTATGAACCGTCAGGCGAAAGCCAGGAGGATCACATCGGGGGACCGTTGACTCGCCGCCGGGGCGGAAGCTACAACACAACACCACATGCCAGAGCCCGCGGTGAGGCCGGAGAAGACAGCATTCGCCGACCGCCCGGAACCCGTCCCACAGGTAACTCCCCGTCGTCCGCGCGGGGCAACATAGCCGATGATCGCCGGTTACCGAAACCGGCGAATGGAAGCTACTACTGGAGTCATGGCAGCACGATCCCTGGAAATTGGACCGGCCGGAATACGGACCGCCCGCACCATCGAAATCCTCCGCACCGAACGCGGCCTCTCCCAGCGCGAGCTCGCTGCCCGCGTCACCGCCTTCGGTCGTCCGACGACGAACACGATGCTGTCCCGCATCGAACGCGCCCAACGTCGATGCGACATCGACGACCTCATCGCCCTCGCCCAGGCCCTCCGGGTCTCACCGCTGGCCATTCTTCAAGGGGACAGCGCCGCGCAACCCCAGGCGCCGCAGGCCGGACTGCCTGCCACCCCGAACCGCCCCCCAGTAGAGGACTCATCGCCCTTGCGCCGACCTGCAATATCCCCTGCGCTTACGCGCTCCCGCCCCATCGCTCGCACCGCACAGGAGGTGATCGCGAATGGCTGACCGCCTCCTGACAGTCGCCGAGGCCGGCGAACTGCTCGGCACCGGCGAGCGCTTCGTCCGCCGCCTGATCGCCGAGCGCCGTATCCGCTACGTGAAGCTCGGCCGCCCGGTCCGCATTCCCGAGAGTGCGGTCGCCAAGTACGTTGAGGCGCGCACCGTCGAGCCGGTCCGCCGCATCCGTGCTCGCTACGGGAAAGCGGCCTGATGGCGGGACGCAGGCCCCAGCGACGGCGCGAGTTCGGCACGGTGCGCAAGCTCGCCTCCGGCCGGTGGCAGGCCCGCTACATCGGCCCCGACGGTGAGCGGTACACCGCACCGGAGACCTTCGAGACCAAGTCCGACGCCCAGGACTGGCTCAACCGCGTCCGCGTCGACATCGAGCGCAACATCTGGCGCGACCCGGATGCCGGAGCGGTCAACTTCGAGAAGTACGCACTGCGTTGGATCGAGGAGCGCGGCCTGGCACCCACCACTGTCGACCGCTACGACGGACTGCTCCGCCTCCACATCCTGCCGACCTTCGGTCGCAAGGACCTGGACGAGATCACTCCGCCCTCGGTCCGTACCTGGCGAGCCGAGCGACTGAAGGCCACCGGCGCCACCACCGTCGCCAAGTCGTACCGCCTGCTGAAGGCCATCCTGCAGACGGCGGTCGACGATGACCTCCTCCGCAGCAACCCGTGCCGCATCAAGGGCGCCGGTAAGGAGGAAGCCGACGAACGCCCCACGGCGACCATCGAGCAGGTTCTTGACCTGGCCGAGGCAATGGGCCCCCGCTGGCGCCTGATGGTCCTGCTCGGCGCCTTCGCTTCCCTCCGCCCGGAGGAGCTGGCCGAACTGCGCCGTCACAGTGTCGATCTCGACGAATGCTCGCTACGCATCACACATGCGTCCCCCGAGCTGACAAACGGGCGGCGGGTTACCGGCGACCTCAAGTCCCGTGCGGGCAAACGCACTGTGTACCTACCCGACTTCCTGCTCCCGGAGCTGCGCCGCCATCTCCAGTGGTTCGCCGAGAAGGAACGGGACGGCCTCCTCTTCGTCGGCGAGAAGGGCGCCCCTTTCCGCCGCTCGACCTTCGGCCGGAAGTGGCGCAACGCGAGGACGAAGGTTGGCATGCCGTCCAACTTCCGCTTCTACGACCTCCGCCACACCGGCAACACCCTCGCCGCCGACACTGGCGCCAAGCTGAAGGACCTCATGGTCCGCGCAGGCCAGTCCTCCGAGCGTGCCCAGCTGATCTATCAGCACTCGACGGCGAAGCATCAGCGGAAGCTCGCTCGGGGCATCGATGCTGAGGTGCGGCAGCAACTCCGTCAGGCGCAGACGGAGGAAAGGCCAGCTGTAGAAGTGTGAAGACGCGGGCGGGGGGGGGGGGCCCCTGCGGGGTGGCGAGCCCCCGAATCGATGGGGGGGTT
>NZ_JBEYVS010000083.1:0-14489 GCF_040644095.1 Streptomyces sp. NPDC047028 | reverse complement strand
CCGACAGCCTGATGGCGGTGCACAAGAGCCTGCCCCGCCAGCTGCCGGAAGGGCCCCCGCTTCCGCGAGGGCCCTCACTGGTGTCCGAGGGGGGACTTGAACCCCCACGCCCGATAAAGGGCACTAGCACCTCAAGCTAGCGCGTCTGCCATTCCGCCACCCGGACAAGGTGTCTGTCGTGCGGGGCTTCCCCCGCGGCGACGAAGGAAACATTACCAGGCTTTCAGGGAGGGCCGATCACACCCCGTCGCCGCGTCCCGCCGGGCGCGAAGGGCCTGTGACGGGCCGGGACCGGTTCTGGGCAGCGGAGGCGGGCGGAGAGAGGATGAGGGGGACCACCGGCCCCGCGCGGCCGGCAGTGACAGCGGGAGGAAGCAGCGTGACCGACACGGACACGGCCAAGGGCGTCAGCGGCGAGGACGAGGTCGTCGACCTCTGCCGCGAGCTGATCCGCATCGACACCAGCAACTACGGCGACCACTCCGGGCCCGGCGAACGCAAGGCCGCCGAGTACGTCGCCGAGAAGCTCGCCGAGGTGGGGCTCGAGCCCGAGATCTACGAGTCGCACCCGGGACGCGCCTCGACCGTGGCCCGCATCGCCGGCGAGGACCCGTCCCGGCCCGCGCTGCTGATCCACGGCCACCTCGACGTCGTACCGGCCAACGCCGGCGACTGGACCCACCACCCCTTCTCCGGCGAGGTCACCGACGGGTGCGTGTGGGGGCGCGGCGCCGTCGACATGAAGGACATGGACGCCATGACCCTCGCCGTCGTCCGCGACCGGCTGCGCAGCGGGCGCCGGCCGCCCCGGGACGTCGTGGTCGCCTTCCTCGCCGACGAGGAGGCCGGCGGCACCTACGGCGCCCGGTACCTGGTCGACCACCACCCCGAGCTGTTCGAGGGCGTCACCGAGGGCATCAGCGAGGTCGGCGGCTTCTCCTTCACCATCAGCGAGCAGCGCCGGCTCTACATGATCCAGACGGCCGAGAAGGGCATGCACTGGATGAAGCTGACCGTGGCCGGGACCGCCGGCCACGGGTCGATGATCCACCGGGACAACGCCATCACCGAGCTGTCCGAGGCCGTCGCCCGGGTCGGCCGCCACGAGTTCCCCGTCCGGGTCACCAAGACCACCCGGGCCTTCCTCGACGAGCTGGGCGACGCCCTCGGCATCGAGCTGGACCCCGACGACATGGAGACGACGCTCACCCGGCTGGGCGGTATCGCCAAGCTCATCGGCGCGACCCTGCGCAACACCGCCAACCCCACCCAGCTGAACGCCGGTTACAAGGTGAACGTCATCCCCGGGGAGGCCACCGCGCACATCGACGGGCGGTTCCTGCCCGGCCACGAGGAGGAGTTCCTCGCCGACATCGACCGGCTCCTCGGCCCGCACGTCCGGCGTGAGGACGTGCACCACGACAAGGCCCTGGAGACCACCTTCGACGGGGCGACCGTCGCGGCCATGCAGTCCGCGCTGCTCGCCGAGGACCCCACCGCCAAGGCGATCCCCTACATGCTGTCCGGAGGCACCGACGCCAAGTCCTTCGACGACCTCGGCATCCGCGGCTTCGGCTTCGCCCCGCTGAAGCTGCCGCCCGAGCTGGACTTCGCCGGAATGTTCCACGGTGTCGACGAGCGGGTGCCGGTGGACGGCCTGAAGTTCGGCGTACGGGTGCTCGACCGGTTCCTCGACGCGTCGTGAGGCCCTGCCCCCAGGTAATCGGGCGCACGTACGAGATCGACTGAGAAGGGTGAATGCGACCATAAGCTCGTAGCTCCAATACTCCCTCCTCGTTACAGGTGATGCGACGCCGCACCTTGGGGTCGCATTGCCAACTAGGAGGAATAATGATCAAGAAGGTCGTCGCTGCTGCGGCTGCCACTGGTGGTCTGGTTCTCGCCGGTGCGGGCCTGGCCGTCGCCGACGCGGGCGCCCAGGGTGCCGCGGTGCACTCGCCGGGTGTCCTTTCCGGCAACGTCGTCCAGGTGCCGGTTCACGTCCCCGTGAACGTCTGCGGCAACACGGTCAACGTGATCGGGCTCCTGAACCCCGCCTTCGGCAACACCTGCGTCAACGACTGACGCCGACTCCCCGAGGGGCGTCGTCTCTTACGTGCCGCCGGCCCCGGAGCGCGCGCCATGCGCTCCGGGGCCGGCCGGTCTCTTCCCGCGGACCGCTTCCGCGTCTCCGCGGTGCACGCACAGCAGGATCCAAGGCAGGGGGGAACTCGAGAATGCGACAGGGCACCCGCAAGGGCCTGATGACCGTGGCCGCCGCCACCGGCGTGATCGCCGCCGCGAGCGGTTACGCGCACGCCGACGCGAGCGCGGCCGGCTCAGCCGCCGGCTCGCCCGGCGTACTGTCCGGCAACACCGTGCAGGCGCCGGTGCACGTGCCGGTCAACGTCTGCGGCAACACCGTGAACGTCGTCGGTCTGCTCAACCCGGCGATGGGCAACAGCTGCGCCAACCACGGCGGGGCCTCCGGGGGAGGGCACCACCGCGGCGGCTCCCACGCGGGTGGGCACACCGCCGGCTCGCCGGGCGTCGGCTCCGGGAACACCGTGCAGGTACCGGTCGACGTGCCGGTCAACCTGTGCGGTAACAGCGTCAACGTGATCGGCCTGGGCAACGCCGCCGCCGGCAACGACTGCGTGAACGGCGGCAGTGGTCACGGCAACCCGGGGACACCGGGGCACCCGGGACAGCCTGGGCACCCGGGTCACCCCGGGCACCCGTGCCCGCCCCACCACCCGGGCCACCCGGGTACGCCTGGTCACCCCGGACACCCTGGTACGCCTGGTCACCCCGGGACGCCGGGCAAGCCCGGTACGCCCGGACACCCCGGCACGCCAGGGAATCCGGGTACGCCCGGACACCCGGGCACGCCGAACACCCCGCCCAGGACGGGCGGGCACACACCGCACACCTCCACGCAGGTCCGGCAGCAGGGCGGCGATTCCGGCCAGTCCCTGAGCGGCGCCCAGCTCGCGCACACCGGCAGCGACCTGCCGATGGGCCTCGCGCTGCCGGTCGGCGCGGGTGCGCTGCTCGCCGGCGCGGTGCTGTACCGCAAGGCCAGGGCCGCGGCGTGACACGGAACGCCGTACCCGCACGCTGATCACGGAGCGGGCCCGCCATCCCGGCGGGCCCGCTCCGTTCAGTTCCGTCGCCTCACCACGTGGCCCGCACCTGGCGGATGATCCGCCGGCGCAACCGCACCCTGCGGCTGCCGTCGCGCAGCAGGCTCAGTCGGTCCAACTCCCAGTGTCCGTACTCGGCATGGTCCGTCAGCAGACGCGTCGCATCCTTGCGGGACACCCCGCGCGGCACGTACACGTCGACAAATTCGTATTCCGGCATCGCATCTATTGTGCGGGCTGGGGCCCGGTACGGATAGCGTCTGCACTATGTCTGATGCTGCGCAGCCCACCGCTGCCGAGGTACGCGCCGCCGCCGAGGCGGTCAAGACCGCGCTCGACCGCCACCTGGCGGCGGTCGAACGCAGGTCGGGGGAGGACGACCCGGCCGTCTACGAGGCGTTCAACCAGCTCGCCGCGGCCGCCGAGGTGTACGACGAGCTGCTGTACGAGCGCTACGACGAGGTCACGCCCTTCGAGATCCCCGGTGGGGACGACTCGCTGCCGCCGTACGCCGGACCCGAGGAGCCGAACGCGCTCAGCGTGCTGATCCGGCGCGACTACTCCGTGGTGGAACCGCAGCGGCTGCTGGCGCAGGCCCAGCGGGTCGAGGCGGTGGACCGCGAGGACCTGGGCGGCAGGGACGAGGACGGCGCGAGCACCGTGCATGGGGCGCTCGGCGTCCTGTTCGGCGAGTTCGAACCCGACGAGATCGCCTCCCGGCACAAGGAGTTCGGCCTGGAGGAGGGCGACTCCACGCTCTGGGTCACCGCCGCGGACGACCCGGCCGAGCCCGGGGAGTGGCTGGAGGCACCGTTCGACGAGGTGGACCCGGAGCGGGTGGTGTGCCGGTTCGACGTCAGCGCGGTGTTCGACGAGGAGGACGACGAGGAGGACGACGAGGACGCCGACGGGCTGGACGAGGTGGACCTCGGCGAGGACGAGCAGGATCTGGAGCCGTTGGACGCGGACAGGTGAGATCGGCCGGCGGTGCCGTGGCGCCCGAGGGCGACACGGCACCGCCGGTCCTTGCCGCGGTGGCGGCTCCGCGTTAGCTCGCCGGGTGGGCCGGTGTGGTCAGCAGGGTCCCCAGGCGGGTCGTGCGGGGCTTGGCCGGAATCTCCGCCACCGCCTTCGGCAGGGCCTGTTCGACTCCGTGGACCACGGACAGGTGGCGCTCCGCACGGCCGAACGCCGTGTACACCCATGGTCTGCTGAGGGCCCGCGTGGCGTCGCCCGGCAGCACGACGACCGCCGCCGGCCACCGGCTGCCCACCGCCTGGTGCGCCGTCAGTGCCCAGCCGTGCCGCAGGGACCGCTCCACCTGCTCCTTCGGTACGACCACGGGGGCGCCCGCGCACTCCAGGTGCAGCCCGTCGGCGTCGGCCCGCACCACCCGGCCCGCGACCGTACGGCCCGGGGCGGGGGAGTAGGCGATCCGGTCACCCGGGTCGAAGCCGCCGAAACGGCCCGGGCCGGGGTTGAGACGCTCCTTGAGGGCCGCGTTCAGGGCCCGGGTGCCGGCGGCGCCGCCGTGTCCCGGGGTGATCACCACCGTCTGCTCCGCGGGAACGCCGAGCGCGCGCGGCACCGAGTCGGCGACCAGCTGCACCGTCCGGTGCACCGCCTCGCCCGCGTCCCGCACCGGAACGATCACGATCTCCTTGCCGGGCGCCGCCACCTGGTTCAGCTCACCCATGCCGATCCCCGAGACCAGCTCGCCGAGCGGGCCGGGATCGGGGGTGCGGGAGGCGATCTGCGGGCAGAAGCGGGCCGCGAGCAGGTCGGCGAAGACCCGCCCGGGACCGGCCGACCACAGCACCGCCGGATCGCCGCTCAGCACCAGCCGGGTGCCGTCGGCCAGCGACTCCACCAGCATCGCGGCACTCTCCACCCCGAGTTGGGGCGCGTCCAGCACGACCAGCAGATCGAGATCCAACGCACCGTCCGCGTCCCGCCCGGGCCCTTCCACCCCGGCCAGCAGACCGTCAACCGTCCCCACCACGTCCATGGCGGCCTCAGGGCCGTCGTCCCCGGTCGCCCCCAGCGCACCGGTGTCCGCGCCGGCCGGCGGTCGGCCGTTGTTCTCCGCGGCGGCGAGCAGTGTCGCGAAGTGGTGCTGTCCGGCGGGGGTGTGGCAGGCGGCGAACGCGCGCAGGCCCGCGGCGCGGGCGGCGGCGAGCAGTGCGGCCGGTTCGGCCCGGGCGGTCTCACCGCCGGTGTGCAGGACCACGCCGTGCCCGGCGACCGCGCGGGCCAGCTCCGCCGCGCCTCCCGCCGTCCCGGGGAGCTCGGCCGTCGCTTTCTCCCAGGTCTCCGACGCCTCCTCGGACACGGAGTTGACCAGTCGGGCCAGGCCGTCGGCGAGGCTCTCCTCGGCGAGGGCGTACCGCTCCAGGCCGACGAGGACCCGGACCGGCCGCTCCGCCTCCTCCTCGCCCTCCTCCCGCGGCGCCGGAGCGCCGGGCTCCTCCAGGGCGTCCTGGAAGGCCAGCGCCTCGCCCTCCGCGAGCGCGTTCTGGACGGCGGTGTCGGCGTCCGGCACGCCCTGCCGGTCCAGTGCGGTGGTCAGCGCCGGCAGGTCCAGGGCGGTGTGCCCGGCCACGGCGGCCTGCTCCAGCAGCCAGACCGTGAGCGCGCGGCCGCGCCGCTCGTCGTCCGGGCCGCACTCCGCGCCCAGCAGCGCCCGCGCGAACCCGTCGGCCTGCTCCGGCCGCACACCGGCGACCCGCAGCAGCTGCCAGGGGTCGTCCCGCAGGGCGGCGCCGGCGCCCTCGCCGAGGACGGCGGCCAGTTGAGGCGCGAGCGCGTCCGGGGCCCCTCCCTCGGTCAGCACGCCGCGGACGGCGTCGACGGCCTCGGGCGCGGGACCGCCGGGCCGTACCGCCGGGGTGGGCTCCGGACGGCGGACGGGCTCCGGGGCGGCGCGGCGCGGGGCCGGTTCGGGCTCGTCGAACACCGCGGTGAACGGCTTCTCGCCGCTCTCCACCGCGCGGACCGCGGCGAGCAGGTCCGCCGCCTTGCCGCTGAGCTTCGTCCCGCTCGCGATCGGCCCCTCCTTCTCGGCCTTCCGTCGTGCGATCCGCTCCCGCTCGACCCGCTGGGCGGCCAACTCGGCCTCGGCCTCCGACAACTTGGCCGCGTCGGCCCCCTCGGCCCCGGTACTCGCACCCGGTGCCGTCGTGTCGCCCGCCGCGTCCTCGCCGGCGTCCTCGGCCGGATCGCTGTCGGTCGTTGCCGTGTCCCCGTCCTCGGGCTCCCGGTGGTCCGGGGTCCGCGGTCCGGGTTCCTCCGTGGTCTCCGGCTCCGTGCTCACAGCGTGCTCCAGTCGTGATCGGGATAGCGGTGCACGGGCGCCGACACATCGTCCAGCGCCCGGCAGATCTCGTCAGGAAGACTAAGGGCCTCCACTGACAACGCGGCCGTGAGCTGCTGCGCGGTGCGCGCGCCGACGATCGGCGCGGCGACGCCGGGCCGGTCCCGGACCCAGGCGAGGGCCACTTGCAGCGGGGTGACCGCCAGCCCGTCCGCCGCCGTCGTGACCGCGTCCACGATGCGGGTCGCGGTGTCGTCGAGATACGGCTCGACGAACGGCGCCAGGTGCTCCAGGGCGCCGCGGGAGTCCGAGGGAGTGCCGCCCCGGTACTTGCCGGTGAGCACACCACGGCCGAGCGGGGAGGAGGGCAGCAGACCGACGCCCAGGTCGAGCGCGGCGGGCAGCACCTCGCGCTCGACGCCGCGCTGGAGCAGCGAGTACTCCATCTGCGTGCTGGCCAGCCGGGTACGGGTGCCCGGCACCGCGAGCTGCCAGGTGGCGGCCTTCGCCAGTTGCCAGCCGCAGAAGTTGGACACGCCGGCGTACCGGGCGCGGCCGCTGCTGACGGCCAGGTCGAGGGCCTGGAGGGTCTCCTCCAGGGGGGTCCCGGGGTCGTACGCGTGCACGTGCCACACGTCGACGTAGTCCGTGCCGAGGCGGGCCAGGGAGGCGTCGAGGGCGGCGAGCAGATGGCCGCGCGAGCCGTCGAAACGGCGGTCGGGGTCGGGGACGCTGCCCGCCTTGGTGGAGATGACCAGGTCCCGGCGCGGTACGAGGCCTTCTATGAGCCGGCCGAGCAGATATTCCGACTCGCCGTCGCCGTACACGTCCGCGGTGTCGACGAGGGTGCCGCCGGCCTCCCAGAACGCCTTCAGCAAGTCCGCGGCGTCGTGTTCGTCGGTGTCCCGGCCCCAGGTGAGGGTGCCGAGGCCGATGCGGGACACGCGCAGGCCGGTACGGCCGAGATGCCTCTGCTCCATGCGGCGAGATTACTGGCCAGAGCCGGTGCGGTGGGTTGCCTGTGGATAACCCTCCCGACCATTCGGCGCCCCGCGCCGCGGCGGGCGGGGGGCGGGTGTCGCTCACCGGCGCCGGCAGGGTGCCGCTGCGCCCACCCGTGCCGCCCCTTGGGGCACGCCTGCCCGCAGCTGCGAACGTGCCCCGTAAGGGGCGCGGGGAACTGCGCGACAAGCCACGACGCGGCCGCACTTGTAAGCGCACCGAAACCGTCACGGCGCCCCCGGCCGACATTCCCTCCGCTAAGGTCGGTCCACAGGGACGTTACTCATGGGTAAGGGGATGGGCATGCAACTCGGGATCAACCTGGGGTACTGGGGTGCCGGAATGGACGGGGACAACCTGGCCGTGGCCCAGGAGGCCGAGCGGCTCGGGTACTCCGTGTGCTGGGCCGCCGAGGCGTACGGCTCCGACGCGGCCACCGTACTCTCCTGGGTCGCCGCCCAGACCGAGCGCATCGACGTCGGCTCGGCCATCTTCCAGATCCCGGCCCGTCAGCCCGCGATGACCGCGATGACCGCGGCGACCCTCGACTCGCTCTCCGGCGGCCGCTTCCGCCTCGGCCTCGGCGTCTCCGGCCCCCAGGTCTCCGAGGGCTGGTACGGCGTCAGGTTCGACAAGCCGCTCGCCCGCACCCGCGAGTACGTCGAGATCGTGCGCAGGGCGATGACCCGCGAACGGCTGTCGTACGAGGGCGAGCACTGGACGCTGCCGCTGCCCGGCGGCCCGGGCAAGCCCATCAAGCTGACCGTGCACCCGCAGCGCGAGCACATCCCGCTGTACATCGCCGCGATCGGACCGAAGAACCTGGAGCAGACCGGCGAGATCGCCGACGGCGCCCTGCTGATCTTCCCGTCCGCCGAGCACCTGGAGGACACCGCCCTCACCCACCTGCGCGCGGGCCGGGAGAAGGCGGGCAAGACCCTCGACGGGTTCGACGTCGCCCCGACCCTGCCGCTAGCCGTCGGCGAGGACAGTGACGTGGCCCGGCTCGCCGACACCTTCCGCCCCTACACCGCGCTGTACGTGGGCGGCATGGGCAGCATCAAGCAGAACTTCTACAACCGGCTCGCCCAGCGCATGGGCTACGAGAAGGAAGCCGCCGAGATCCAGGAGAAGTACCTCTCCGGGGACAAGCAGGGAGCCGCGGCGGCCGTCCCGCAGGACCTCATCGACAAGACGACCCTGCTCGGCTCCGTCGACCGCATCGCCGACCGCATGCGGGCCTACGCCGCCGTCGGCGTCACCACCCTGAACCTCGCCCCGGCCGGCTTCACCCTCGACGAGCGCCTGGCCTCGCTGCGCGCCGGCAGCGAGGCCCTGGAGCGCGCCGGACTCGCCTGACCTGACGGCCTGACCGGAGGACCTGACCGGGCGGGACCGATCGCGAGAGGTTTCCGCGGCCGTGGTGGGGGCTCGGGGGGTCTTCCCCGCCACGGCCGTCAGGAGGAACAACGCGCCGGCGTCCGCGCGGTTACGCCTGGACCGCGACGCGTCTGCTGGTCCGTTCGGATGAGTTCGGCCGCATGGTGGTTGCCAGCCCGGTCCGCCCCCATTTGACTCGGTCTCTGCGGAATCACGCAGAGAGGTGCCCCCATGCTTTCGGCCAAGAGTCTCTTCCAGGAGATCGTCGACAACGACGAGTCCTTCCGCCTCTTCTGCTCCATCGCGGCCAGCGGCGAGTCCCAGGGCGGCTGGGAGAACGGCCGCATCGCGGCCCTGGTCCCGGAGAGCGAGCGCGACCTCGCCCCCAGGATCGCCCGCCACGGCGCAGACGAGGACAAGCACGGCCGTATCTTCACCGCGCTCATCAGGAAGCGCGGACTCAAGCCCGTGCCCGTGCCGCCCAAGACCGACTACACGATGCTGCTGGAGCGGCAGGGCATCGGCCTCGCCCACGACAGGCTCCGGGCCGACGAACCGCTCACCCTCCAGGACATCGTCGTCTACCTCGCCCACAGCCGCGTCACCGAACAGCGCGCCGCCGACCAGATGGCCATGCTCCGCAAGCACTTCGCCGAACACCTCGAGATCGGCAGGGCCGTCCGCATGATCTCGGAGGACGAGGACAACCACCTCGCCTACACCCACGAGGAACTCCTGCGCCTCTCCGCCATCGGCCACGACAAGGTCATCCAGGAGACCCTGCGCACCTGCGCGCTCGCCGAGATGCGCGTCTACCGCGACGTCAGCCTCGCCGTCATGGCCCACATGGGCCACATCCTCGGCTGGCCCAAGGCCAAGTCCGCGCTGCTCGCCGCCGGCATCCACGCCGTGTACCTCTACGAACGCTTCGGCGGTTGGCGTCGGATGACCACCCTGACCATGCCCGAGCGCCGCGACGCCCTCGGCGGGCCCGCCACCTCCGCCCCCGAGTTCGCCTGAGCGCCGCTCACAGCCAGCCGCGCCGCTTGAACAGCCGGTAGAGCAGCACCTCCAGGACGGCCATCAGCGCGATCACCGCCGGATACGACCACAGCCAGTGCAGTTCGGGCATGTGGTCGAAGTTCATGCCGTAGATCCCCGCGATCATCGTCGGGATCGCGGCCATCGCCGCCCATGCCGAGATCTTCCGCATGTCGTCGTTCTGCCGCACGCTCATCTGCGCCAGATGCGCCGACAGGATGTCCGACACCAGCCGGTCCAGGCCCTCCACGCCCTCGTTCACCCGGGTGAGGTGGTCGTTGACGTCCCGGAAGAAGGGCCGTGCCTTGTCGTCCACGAACGGCACCCCGCCGACCGGCCCGCCGCCGGTGCCGGCCAGCCTGGTCAGCGGCAGCGCCAGTGGACCCGTGGCCCGGCGGAACTCCAGGACCTGCCGCTTGAACGTGTAGATCCGCGACGCCGTGTTGCGGGAGCCGCCGCCGTCCGGCTGGAACACCTCCGCCTCCAGCTCCTCCAGGTCCGTCTGCAGCTCCGTCACGACCTCCAGATAGTGGTCGACGACCGCGTCGGAGATCGCGTACAGCACCGCGGTGGGGCCCTTGCCCAGCATCTCCGGCTCCTCCTCCAGCCGGTGCCGTACGGCGGCGAGCGCCGCGCCCCCGCCGTGCCGGACCGTCACCACGAAGGAGTCGCCGACGAACAGCATGACCTCGCCGGCCGACACGGTATCCCCCTCCGGCTCGTACACCACCGGCTTGAGGACCATGAACAACGAGTCGTCGTACACCTCCAGCTTCGGCCGCTGGTGCGCCTTCAGCGCGTCCTCCACCGCCAGCGGATGCAGCCCGAACTCCTCGGTGACCAGGGCGAACTCCCGCCCCGACGGCTCATGCAGACCGATCCACACGAACCCGCCCGCGGCCCGCGCCTGAGCCAGCGCGTCGCCGAGGTCGTCCGGGCCCTCGGTGCGGTGTCCGTCCCGGTAGATGGCGCAGTCAACGATCACGCCGCGCATTCTCCTCTCGCCCGACCGCCGGCACACCACCTGGTGCGCCTACCCTGGCCGCATGCCCACGTTGATCCTCGTCAGGCACGGACGTTCCACCGCCAACACCTCGGGCGTGCTCGCCGGCTGGACCCCGGGCGTCGCGCTCGACGAGCGCGGGGCCGCGCAGGCCGCCGCGCTGCCCGGGCGGCTCGCCGGGCTGTCGCTCGCGGAAGTCGTCACCAGCCCCCTCCAGCGCTGCCAGGAGACCGTACGCCCCCTGCTCGACGCCCGCCCCGACCTGCGCGCCCACACCGAGGAACGCATCGGGGAGTGCCACTACGGCGACTGGTCCGGCCGCAAGCTCGCCGAGCTGAAGGACGAACCGCTCATGGACGTCGTCCAGGCGCACCCGACCGCCGCCGCCTTCCCCGGCGGCGAGTCCATGCGAGCCATGCAGCACCGCGCCGCCGAGGCCGTACGCGAGTGGAACGCGCGCGTGGAGCGCGACCACGGCGCCGACGCCGTCTACCTCATGTGCTCCCACGGCGACATCATCAAGTCCCTCGTCGCCGACGCCCTCGGACTGCATCTCGACCTCTTCCAGCGCATCTCCGTCGAACCGTGTTCCATCACCGCGATCCGCTACACCCGCCTCAGGCCCTTCCTGGTGCGTCTCGGGGACACCGGCGACCTCGCCTCCCTCGCCCCGCACCAGACGCCCCCGGAGGGCGACGCACCGGTCGGGGGCGGTGCGGGCGCACCGTGATCGTCGGCCGCAGTAGGGTGAAGCGACCCGCACCGCCCCACCCCCGCATGGCCCGTACCGCCGTAACTCTCGAATTCAATGGAGACAGGACGTGTCCCGTCAGGTGTTCCTCTACGATCCGCCGGACCGCTTCGTGGCCGGCACGGTCGGGCTGCCCGGACGCCGTACGTTCTTCCTCCAGGCCACCGCAGGCCCCCGGGTGACCAGCGTGGCACTGGAGAAGACCCAGGTCGCCGCGCTCGCCGAGCGCATGGACGAACTGCTCGACGAGGTCGTGCGGCGCAGCGGCGGCAGCGCCGCCGTCCCCGCCATGACGCCCACGGAGATCAGCGACACCGGTCCGCTGGACACCCCCATCGAGGAGGAGTTCCGCGTCGGCACCATGGCCCTGGCCTGGGACGGCGACGAGCAGCGCATGATCGTCGAGGCGCAGGCCCTGGTCGAGCTGGAGGCCGACACCGAGGAGGATCTCGCCGAGGCCGAGGAGCGCCTGCTTCAGGACGAGGAGAACGGGCCCCCGATGCTGCGGGTCCGGCTGACCGGCGCGCAGGCCCGGGCCTTCGCCAAGCGCGCCCTCGACGTCGTCAACGCCGGGCGGCCGCCGTGCCCGCTGTGCAGCCTCCCGCTCGACCCGGAAGGACACGTATGTCCGCGCCAGAACGGATACCGCCGCGGAGCGTGACCACCGCCGGCACCGAGGCCGCAGACCTGCTCGCACACGGTGAGCTGACCGTCCGCGGCCGCATCCGGGACGCCTCGAACGCCGCCCTGTTCTGCACGGTCGCCCACGACGGCCGGGAGGCCGACTGCGTGTACAAGCCCGTCGCCGGGGAGCGCCCGCTGTGGGACTTCCCCGACGGCACCCTGGCCGGCCGCGAGGTGGCCGCCTACGAGGTCTCCGAGGCCACCGGCTGGGGACTCGTGCCGCCGACCGTGCTGCGCGACGGCCCCTACGGCGAGGGCATGGTCCAGCTCTGGATCGAAGCGAGCGCAGACACCGAGCTGCTCGCCCTCGTGGACGGCGAGGAACCCGGGCCCGGCTGGAAGGCCATCGGGTTCGCCGAGGTCGGCGAGGGACGCACCGCGCTGCTCGTGCACGCCGACGACGAGCGGCTGCGCCGGCTCTCCGTCCTCGACGCGGTGATCAACAACGCCGACCGCAAGGGCGGCCACCTGCTGCCCACCGCCGAAGGACGCCTCTACGGCATCGACCACGGCGTCACCTTCAACGTCGAGGACAAGCTGCGCACCCTGCTGTGGGGCTGGGCCGGCGAACTCCTCACCCCGGAGGCCGTCGAGGTCCTCCAGCGGCTGCGGGACGCCCTCGGCGGCGAACTGGCCGCCCGGCTGGCCGGACTGCTCACCCCGGCCGAGACCGACGCCACGCGCGCGCGGGTCGACGCCCTGCTCGCCGCCGGCCGCCACCCGGAACCGGGCGGGGAGTGGCCGGCCATTCCCTGGCCCCCGGTGTGAGCGGCGCCCCGCCGACGTGACGAGCACACCGGGTCCCGATCCGCAAGACCGCACAACCGGCCATCCGACCCGCTCCGGTTCCTCATGACAACTCGCGGCCGGTTAGGCTCATGTACATGCATGCCTGGCCCGCTTCCGAGGTCCCCGCCCTGCCTGGTCAGGGCCGCGACCTGAGGATCCACGACACCGCGACCGGCGGCCTCGTCACCCTCGACCCCGGTCCCGTCGCCCGTATCTACGTCTGCGGCATCACCCCGTACGACGCGACCCACCTGGGTCACGCGGCGACCTACAACGCGTTCGACCTCGTGCAGCGCGTGTGGCTCGACACCAAGCGGCAGGTCCACTACGTCCAGAACGTCACCGACGTCGACGATCCGCTGCTGGAGCGCGCCGACCGGGACGGCGTCGACTGGGCCGTCCTCGCCGAGAAGGAGACGGCCCTCTTCCGCGAGGACATGACCGCCCTCAGGATGCTCCCGCCCCGGCACTACATAGGCGCCGTCGAGGCGATACCCGGCATCGTCCCTCTCGTGGAGCGGCTGCGTGAGACTGGCGCCGCCTACGAACTGGACGGCGACACCTACTTCTCCGTCGAGACCGACCCGAACTTCGGCCAGGTCTCGAACCTCGACGCGGCCGCCATGCGGCTGCTGTCCGCCGAGCGCGGCGGCGACCCGGACCGCCCGGGCAAGAAGAACCCGCTGGACCCGATGCTGTGGATGGCCGCCCGCGAGGGCGAGCCCAGCTGGGACGGCGGCAGCCTCGGCCGGGGCCGCCCCGGCTGGCACATCGAGTGCGTGGCCATCGCCCTCGACCACCTCGGCATGGGCTTCGACGTCCAGGGCGGCGGCTCCGACCTGGCCTTCCCGCACCACGAGATGGGCGCCTCGCATGCCCAGGTGCTCACCGGCGAGTTCCCGATGGCCAAGGCCTACGTCCACGCCGGCATGGTCGGCCTCCACGGCGAGAAGATGTCCAAGTCGAAGGGCAACCTCGTCTTCGTCTCCGCCCTGCGCCGCGACGGCGTCGACCCGGCCGCGATCCGCCTCGCCCTCCTCTCCCACCACTACCGCGCCGACTGGGAGTGGACCGACCAGACCCTCCAGGACGCGCTCAGCCGCCTCACCCACTGGCGAGCAGCGGTCTCCCGCCCCGACGGCCCCTCCGCCGACACCTTGGTCGAAGAACTCCGCGAGGCCATGTCCAACGACCTCGACACCCCCACGGCCCTGGCGGCAGTAGACCGCTGGGCAACCCACCAGCAGTCGGACGGCGGCACGGACACGGCAGCCCCGGGCCTGGTGACAAGGGCAGTGGACGCGCTGCTGGGCGTAGCCCTTTAGGTGTCAAACCGAAGGGGCGGCTCCACTCGGGAGCCGCCCCGTCAGCCGCGCCCCA
>NZ_JBEYVS010000082.1:0-15103 GCF_040644095.1 Streptomyces sp. NPDC047028 | reverse complement strand
CGACCCCGCAGGTCAACGATCAGCTCGCTGTCCGTCATCGCAGCAGACTAACCACCCCCCCACAAGAATCACCGGACAAAGAGACAGGCTCTAGGCGTTCAACGTCGGGGCCCCGTGGTGGGCGCTGACGGCCCTACGACCGCCGCCGGAGAGGACGGTTCGGGCACGGCCACCGAGGCGTGCCGCGTCTGCCCGGAGCGGGCGACAGCGGCCTGAGCCAGCCGAACCGCCGGTGCCTCAACCTCGGGTGCGGCGGCCTCCCGAGCCTCCACCACGCGCCGGATCGCCTGGAGGTACGCACGGCTCTCCGCGTGGGCGACGCGGAGCTTGACCGCCGTTTCGGTGATTCGGTCGAGTTCGTGGAAGTCAGGCACGTACCCATTCCGGGACAGGGCGTGAAGACGGTCCTGGTGAACGGTTACCGCGCTGTCCGTGATGGCCAGGGCCGCGCGGGTGTGCATGGCGCAGCGCAGGAGCGGGTCCTCGCTGGGGCGGCGGACCCCTAGGACCTCAAGAGCTTCGATGGGCTGGCCCCAGGCGTTCTCGATCATGGCCGTGGCCTGGTCGAGCATGGTGGAACTCCTGTTGGGCGGGGACGGTCGCGAGTGGAGTGCGGCCTGGGGTGGGAGTCAGCGTCCGCGCCGGGGCGTCGGCGAGCTGGCCGGCAGCCGGGCAGAGGTCGCGGGCGCGGGGTGTCCCGTCCGTTTCTGCGCCGCCCCCGTGGAGCGGCTCTGCGCGGCCATCACCCGGAGGTCGGCTGCTGTGCGTGGTGCCCGCGCGGCCCGGTGTACGGCCTGGGTGACCGCGGTGCGGCGTACGTCCAGCGGAGTCGGAGCGCGCGGGACCTGAGCCTCGGCGATCGGCGTGGCCGAAGCGACAGGGGTCATGGTGACCAAGTGCTGCATCCGCTGGTCGACTTGGTGGCGTTCACGGACCACTGGGGTCGACTTCGACATCACAGCGGCGGTTGCGGCGATCAAGTGGGAAGGGGTGCGGGCCGTGAACGTCGCTTCGGCACGAGTGCCCCAGCCCGGCGGGCCAGCCCACAGCTCGACGGTCGTGCGGTCGGAGCCGTAGCCGCGCCGATCGATGAGGATGCCCGCTTGGTCGTCAGGAGCGATGATCTCGACGGTGCCGAGTTCAGCAGCTCCGTCAAGGTTCCAGCCGGCATCGGTCAGCGGCCGGACGGTGTCCCTCCAGGGGACGGTTGGCCCTGTCAAGAAGCGGCCGGGGGTGTCGGAGGCGATGGCTTCGTCGTAGTCCTTGACCAGTGCGGCGGTGAGGCCGGCGACTATCTCGGCCGGGGTGATGTGGTTGAACGTCGCCGTCCAGCGAGGCGCCGAGAAGGCGTCCTCGGCTGCGCTGATCTTCCATAGTTCGAAGTCGTCGCCGAACCAGCCGATCCGAATCCGCTGGTCGGGAGAGGTTACGAGGAGCTGGCAGGGGCCCTCATCGAGGTACTGATGGGGCCAGTGGGCGACGGGCGCGAAGCCAGCTTCGCCGGTCCCGTTGGAACCAGCCAGATACATGGGGCTGACCAGCACCTCTTGGTACTGGTATAGGTCATCAGGGGCGTACATGGTCGAGTCTCCGGAAGCGAAGGAGGAGAACGGATCCGCGTATGCAGCGGCGGGAGCCGCCGGAGCGCACGCGGATGCCGTAGTGGCGGCGAGTGGCCTCTAGTTCTCACCCCCGTCACCGGCCCCGGCCCGGTGCCGACTGAGCGGTCACGGCCGCCGGCACCCGCGGTTCCGGCTGAGGCGCGTGGCTGAACATGACGTTCGACGCGGCGGCGCTCCGTCGTAGAGCCGCCGCGGTCCGGGCGCTGTCGGCTCCCGCACCCAGCGGAATGCCGACGTGGGTGCGCGTGGCTGCCGCTGCCGGAAGCGGTGCCGCTGTTCCACCTCGCAGCGCGAAGGGCTGGCTCCAGTGCTCGACACTCGCGTAGACGGCCCCCAACGCCTGGCCGGCATCGGTGAGCACGTAAGGGTCTCCGTGCCGGGAGCCCGTCCGCGTGA
Source organism: Streptomyces sp. NPDC047028 (assembly GCF_040644095.1). NCBI lineage: Bacteria > Bacillati > Actinomycetota > Actinomycetes > Kitasatosporales > Streptomycetaceae > Streptomyces > Streptomyces sp. NPDC047028. Next base: position 13,085 of record NZ_JBEYVS010000082.1, on the reverse strand, counting down.
CCAGGCCATCGGCCTGAAGCCGGACAAGTCGCTGCCGTGTGAGGCTGTAGTCCAGACCGGCCGCCTCGGCGATGTGAACGAACCGCATCTGGCCGTCAGCCGAGTCGAGGGCCTGTATCACGGCAGTTGAGTGCCGAAGATGCAGGCGGCGTAGCGCGTCCTCGACACGCTCGGCTTCGGCCATCGGTTCTTGTGTCAGGTGGGTGCGGGACCAGTCCGAGACCGTGCGGAGGACGGGGGCCAGAGACGTGCCGAGCGCGCTGAGCCGGTACGGCGCGCCCCGCCGGTCGTCATCGCGGATCACCAGTCCGTCAGCGTGCATCGTGGCCAGCCGTTTGCCTACGAACTGCTCACTGACGAAGGGGAGCTGCGCAGCAACGTCGCGGACGCGCACGGGGCCGTTCACCTGGGCCAGGGTCATCGCGGTCCAGGTGGTCCACTTGGGCCCGATCCGGGCGAGAGCCTCCTCGACGCGCTGGGCGTGGATGGAAGCGATGGAGAAGGTGGGAGGCAGGCCGGGCGTAGCCATGGTGGGGTCCTTATCGGGGTGAGGTCAGCGTGAGCGGGGGGCCGCGAGGGAGGTCCTGGCGACGGGCACGGCGGCCGGGTCGGAGAGCGTGCCTGACGTGGTCCGCGTGGTGGTGCGGCCGAGGGCGGCGGACACCCGGGAGGTCGTCGCGCGACCATCACGCAGGGCGGCTTCCCCCTGCGCAGTGAGCGAGAGGAGCTGGCCGGGCCGGTACACGTTCTCGGTGATGTCCTGATGCAGTAGCCCGTCGGCGACCAGCCGCTGCACGGTCTGCGGGAAGACCGCCGGGTCCTGCCACTGGGCCTTCTCCCGCGAGATGTACGGGTCCTCGCCGATCGCGTTGCGGCGAAAGCGAACACCTCCGGCCGCAACCGCTTGGAGGGCTACCAGCCCGCGCTCCCCGGCGACGGCCCAGTCGTCGTCCCGTTGGGGCGGCCTCGTCTTCTGGCCCTGCCCGTGGCTCTTGGTGCTCGCGTGTTGATCAGGCTCGGGCGAGGAACGAAGCCGGGGGTAGGCGGACAGGGACTCGACGAGCTGGCTGTATGCCCGGTCCTGCTGGGCCAGGCCGTCTCCGAGGTCCGGGAGAGCTGTGCGCAGCAGCGCGTACGACACCTGGGCTCGGCCGATTTCACCGCGACCAGTGCCTTCGAGCAGCCGCTGAGCGCGCTGGACCGCGTTGAGCACGCTCTCGTGTCGCTCGTCCAACGTCGCTGCGGCTTCGATGACGCGTGTAGCGGCCTGGTGCAGCGGCTCCTCCGGACCATGTGCGAGGGCGTGCACGCTGACATCCCCGACACCGAGCACTTCGACGACGAGATGCGGCCCAGGGTGTGTGTTTGCGTCGTACGGGTTCACCCCGTCGTCTCCATCCGGGCGAGCAGGGAGCGGACCAGAGCGGGCAGGCTCCCGGGATCGTTGTCGAGCCGAGGGCGGTCGCTCACTTCGCGGAGGAGATCGGCGTCATCGAGCAGGCCGCTGGAGATCTCCATGCAGGCGTCGGTGATCCGGGCGGCGGCGAGCAGCGACTGGGAGAGAACCTCGACGTAGTAGTCCGGCGCGAGGCCGGCGGCCTCGGCTGCGTTGCGGACCGCCTCCAACTCAATTGCGTTGAAGGCGAAGTCGAGCTCGTCGTCCCGCTCCGTACCACCGGGCGCAGCGGCGATCGGGGCGCGTGGCTCCGTGGGGATGCCCACGCGGGTACAGATCTCGTCGACCGAGGAGGTCAGCTCGGCGAACGACTCGGTGAGCCACCCCAGCGCGGAGGCGTAGGAGGCCAGAGCGAACAGGCCCGCCGAACCAGCAGGGCGTGGCTCGGTGGCCACGAAGCTCTCGAACCGGTCGTTCAGCTCGGTGATCACGCGGGGCCCAGCGGCCAGCGGACCCAAGACGGGATGCAGGTAGGAGCGGGCGGCGGCCGTCGGGTACTCGGCGGCAGGGATGCCGCCGACGTTCTGAGCGGCATCGGTGAGCAGATCCGCCAGCTCTGAACGGGTCAGCGCAGTATGGTCGTTGGTCATCGCTGGGTGGCCTTTCGAGAAGCAGTGGCCGAGGGCGGCGCCGGTGACGGGGCAGCCGCGCGGCCCGTTGTCGGCCGTTCGGTGGTGAGCGTCGAGCGAGACCGGGCGGCCTGCACGCGGGCCTCCGTGGCGGAGTCCGGGCCGACCCCTTGCTGGGGCTCGGTCCGCAGGTGGGCCGCGCGGTAGACCGCGTAGTCCTTCCGGCTGCCAGCCGCCACGAGGTAGATCTCGCGCTTGTGGGTCGAGGTCGGTGGCGCTTGGCGGAACTGGATGACCAGCCGGTAAGAGACCGCCGGGTCGACGTACACCTTGTGGAAGCCGGCGAGACGGCCCTTCAACGGCAAGCAGTCGTCGCTTCCGTGGACCAGGTTCTGCAGCTCCAGCAAGGCCAAATCGCGCATCTCAGACGGGAGTTCCCGCAGGTCGGCGATGGCGTCAGGGTGCGCGGCGAAGGCGAAGCGGGCGCGGCTCACAGCAGCCTCCCCTGGACCGCGCGCTGGACCGGTACCGCCGCTGACGCGCGGGGCGCGTCGAGCCCGGTCTGCGGTGTCGGAGAGGTTCCGGCGGACCGGGAAAGGGCGATCCGGGCGATGCGGGCCCGGACGACAGCACCGTTGTGGTCGCTGTACTCCGGAGGCTCGGGCAGCGGTTCACTGCGCTCGTCCAGCCAGGTCTGGGCGACGCCGACGTCGGGGAAGGCGCCCTCGCGCATCGTGTACGTGCCGGCACCGTGGTTCCACTCCTCGTAGAAGAGGCGAACCGGGGCCTGGGTGGCCTGGGAGTCGTTGACGAGTGTCCACGCCTCGCTGGGGTTGTCGTCAGAGGTGTAGGTGTCGAGGACCTCGTAGCGGGTGCCCGATTTCTGGATCTGCTGTTCCACCTGGAGGGTGAGGTCGTCGGCGGGCTTGATGTAGTCGCCACCGTGCAGTGCGATCCGTTCGAGCGGGCAGCCGCGTTCTGCCAGCCAGTTCTGTGCGAAGGACGCCGTGGCGTGGTGACTCGTCTCGAACGTGAACGTGGACTGCCGCAGATCCCGAGCGACCGCGATCGCAACGAGCTGTGGCTCGCCGGGTATCCCCCAGGTGACCGATCGGTCGTGGGCGAGGACGAAGCTGTGCGAACCGTTGGGTGTGGTGTGGTGCTGGGACAGCACCGTCAGGTCGCCAGCCCAGAGAGCCTCCATCGCCTCCTCGGAGTCGTCGTCGACCGGCGATAGATCGGCGAGGCCGAAGTCGAGAATGTCGTTCACGCCGCCACCCCCGCCTGCTCGGGCGCCGGGGTGGCCAGCACCCGGTGATTGGGGCGAGTTGCGCTGGTCGTGCAGGCCGCGAACGGTCCGTCGGGCGCACGCAGGTGCGCCAGGGTCTGGTCCAGGTGGTCGCGGTGCCAGGTCGAGGGGCCGGACAGGCCGGCCTCCGTGTCGGTGAACTGCTGCCAGGCGAGCCAGAGTGCGTGGAGCCGGGCGACGGCCTCGGGGTGTTCGTGCCAGTGCGCGCACCAGGGACGGCTCGTGCTGATCTCCCGGCCGTACACCGGCAGGAAGAGGTAGTTCACCCAGTCGCTGAGGGCAGCGAGTTCGACGGCGTACTCCTTGCCGCCCAGGGCGAGGATGAACACCGAGGCGGGGCCGTCGGGCTTCTTCCCGTCAGCCGCCTCGGCTTCCGGAGCGCCGTCCGGCGGCTGGACGGCGCCGGGGTCGGGCTCGGAGCCGAGGCGGTCGAGGATGACGCCGTGCTGCCTGACCTCGGCCATGGTCTTGGCGAGGGTGCTGGCGAGGTCGTCGAGGTCTGCGTCGGGGACGCGGTACGGCTCGGGGCCGGGGGAGGTCGGGCTGGTGTCGGCCATGGGGGTGTGCTCCATCTGTGAGACGGCGACATGCCCGAGAGGATCCGGAGAATCAGCGGTTTGGTCCGGCCGGAACGTCGCGGTAGTGGAGCGCTATCGGTCGGCGCAGCGGGGACAGCGGGGAAAGGGTGGTGCCAGCAACCGCAACGCGTGCGAAGCCTGTTGTGGGACGACGCCGTTGCCGAGCGCGGTGAGCTGAGCCGGACGGCCGAGCCCCGGAGTCGCGGTGACCCAGCCGGTGTCGAGGCCCTGCATCCACTCCACGAAGTCCGCGCGGAGCCGACCGGCGCCGTCCGTGGGGGCCGGGGCCGGGCGGGTGAGGCTCTCCCATCGGGTGATGGCGGATCCGTACGCTCCCCATCGCCGGTCCGCGTCCCCGCCTCCGGCGTCTCCTCCGCCCAGAGGGGCAGGACCACCGCCGACAAGGGAGGCCGCCACCCCTCCCCGGGGCGGCGGCCCGGGGTGCCCGTGTCGCTGGCCCTCGGCGTCGGCAACAACGACGCAGCCGCGCTGGGCAGGGTCATGTCGCCATTGCCGTGCCGCTGGTTCGGCGAGCCCTTGATTCCGTCCGACGCCTTCGGGGTCGGCAGCAGCAGCCACTCGACCTCGTCGGCCAGGTTCGGACCGTGCCCCCCGCTCTTCCGCTTCGATGGATGCTGGCTGCCGCCGTTCTTCCCGATGTTGCTGGTCGGCGTCTTCAGCAGGGTGCCCGGCGGGCCATGCGGCGAGGAAGGTCCGCTCGCGGCGGTGCGGGGCCCCGACGTCGGAGGCGCGAAGCACGAGCCACTTCGCGTCGTACCCGAGGTCGGCCAGGGATCCGAGTACGGCACCGAGTGCCCGCAGAGCAGGCTGACCTGCGGTGTCTCCCAGACACCACGGGCAGGGTTCCACGTCGCCAGGGGAACCGGCGGGGGAGGTGAGGAGGCCGCGCACATTCTCGATCACAACCAGGCAGGGTCGGAGGGCTGCGACCGCACGGGCGACGTGCAGCCAGAGCCCGGAGCGGGTCTGGGCGTTGAGTCCGGCCCGGCGGCCGGCGACCGAGACGTCTTTGACAGGGGAAGCCGGCCGTCAGGACGCACACCCGGGGGACGGTGGACCAGTCGATGGCGGTGATATCGCCCAGGTTCGGGACGCCGGGCCAGTGGCGGGCCAGGATGCGTGAGACGTTCGGGTCGACCTCGGCATGCCAGGCGAGCGTGCCGCCGAGCGCGGACTGCACACCCAGGTCGAGGCCGCCGTACCCCGAGCAGAGAGACCCGATCAACGGGGCGGCGAGGCTCGGGGTCGTGGCACGTAGGTCCAGCGCGGGCGCGGAGATGGGGTAAATCAAGGCGAGTTCCAGGGGCAGAAGAGGCTGGTGGGGAGGGGGCCTCACGGGTGGCCGCGCGAGGGTGGTCGGGCTGCTGACAGCGTGGGGAGACGGCTGGCCGGGGCTGGGGGTGACGCGCCTGGGCGGGGTGTGCTGCGGGCGCGGGCGGCCTTCACTCGGTCGGGCGGCGGCTCGGCCGCCGACGGAGCGGATGCCGTGGCCTTCGGAGCCGGACTGCTGTTCGCGGTGGCCCAGCGGGCACGTACCTCGTCGAGCGGACCCAGTTCGTGCAGGGCGTGGTTGATCAGCCGGCCGGGCCCCAGAACCTCGTCCTGGGCCAGGGTCCGGATGGCTCGCGCGGAGGCGGCGGCGGTGCGGGTGACGGAGGAGCGCATCACCCGCTGTCCGAACCAGTCAGCGCTTCCGGGGACCATGCCTTCGCAGACGGCGGTCAGCTGCTCGCTCGACACAGTGCCGTCGGCCAGCAGACCGCGTCGCTGGACCTCCCAGAGCAGGGTGATCCGGTCGATGGGTTCGCCCCGGTGGTGCAGCGCGCCCAGGCACCGGTAGAGCTGCCCGTGGGTCGGGTCGGCGAAGTCTCCCGGCCGCAGCCAGGCCACCACCTCGCCCATGGCCCCCGGCTGTTCGGCGAGGACGGCCAGGAGGAACCGCTCGTCCTCGGCGACCTGGCCGCTCTGCGCCGGAGGCGGGATGTCCGTGGCGGCAGAGGGCCCAGCGGTGGGTGGGACCGGTCGAGGGTCGGTTCCCCAGCGTCGCGCAAGGTCGGTGAGTACGCCGGTCAGGACGTCCGCCGTGCGCAAGGCTCCCTCGACCTCGTCCTGGACGGCGTCGGCCCGAGCCGCCTGGTGGAGACGGATCGCGTGCTGGGCGACGGTGCGGTGAATCGCCCCCTCCAGCACCATGCGTCCGTACACCGGGGCGTGCTCGGTTCGGGGACACGCCTGGATCAGGGTGTGGGCGTACGCCGCGGTCAGCCCGCGCACGTGCTGTCCGGCCTCCTCGACCGCGTCGGTCACCCACGACAGCGGCAACGGACCATCGGCCGAGAGCGCGGATGCCCGTCGTTGCGCAGCTTGCGGAGGGCGTCGAACAGCGCCTGGTGGACGGGCCGATAGAAGTGGTCCGCAGCGAGCCACTCCAGGTGCGTGAGCTGCTCGGGGTCGAGGAGTGCGGCACCGAGGACCGCCTGCTCGGCACTCATCAGCGGGTTCACCGACGGCCTCCGGGATCAACGCAGGACGCCTCGTCCTGCCGGATGAGGAGGTTGGCGACTGCCTGGTCGGCAGCGGCCATCGACAGCGCGAAGTCGTCCAGGACGGCGGTGAAGGCGGGATCGGAGGCGGGAACCGAGCCTGCCCCACCGTCAAGCCACCACCGGCCACAACGCAGGACGACCGGAGCGTGGGCCAACCGCCCCTGCTGTGGTGTGGGCGCGCTCATGCCGACAGTCCAAGATCGTCCTGGCCGATGCTCTTCGCGAGGGCACGCTCGGTGATGGCCTTCGTGGCGCGAGCGGAAGCCGGGCCGACCACCTTGGCGGAGGGCTCCTTGTACCAGGGCTTGAGGTTGAGCATGGCGACCCGGATGCCGGTGGCCAGCAGCAGAACCTTGCCCTTGGGTAGGGCGCGGATGGCGTCCGGCGGAAGGATCCGCTCCGTGCGCATGCTCACCGAGGTGGACTTGCCGCCCTCGCTGGTCGACACCGAGGTGGTCTGGACGTCGTGATCGCCGACCTGACGGCTGAGCCGGTCGGCGAAGTCCGCGTCATCGATGCCAGAACCGATGATCTTGATGGTGGCGGCGGAGTACAGGGCGTCCATACCGGCCTCGCCCCAGCACCGCTGGCCCTGACGGTATGACTGCAGGATCGTCATCGGGATGACGCCTCGGCTGCCCAGGTGGCTGTAGAGATCAGGGAGGTCCGAGATGCGGCAGACGTTCGCCGCCTCGTCGAGGACGCACAGGGCGGGCGGGTCGAGTCGCCCGCCGGAGCGCTCGGCCACGATCACGGCCGCGCGCATCACGGCGTCGGCCGCTGCAGCGATGATCGCGGACGCGCTGCCGCCGCCGTCCTTGCTCAGCAGGTACAAGGTGTCGCGGGACGTGGCGAAGGCGAACGGCTGGAACTCGGGAAGGTCGTCGTTGGGGGTGACCCAGGCGGCGACGTCCGGGTCGAGCAGGCAGCTCGCGTACTGCCTCGCGGTCTCGTAGATTCCGTCGCGCGTTTCGGTCGCGCCGGAGACGGTGCCCTGGAGTTGGGCGGCGACGGCATGGTGGCCGGCGTCGGTGAGCAGGTCCACCGGGGTGCGGTCGGCCGGCATGGCGAGCCAGGCCAGGACGTCGGTGATCGGCCGCCGGTGGGACGCGGCAGCGAGGAAGAGGGCGCCGAGGGTGTTGCTCGCGGCGGTGGACCAGAAGTCGGAGCCGCTGGACTCGTCCACGCTCGCGGTCACGAAGTGCCCCGCCAACCTCTTCGCCCCGGCGAGATCGCGGGCGTCAGCAAGGATGTCCCACCACATCTCGCGCGGGTGATGGGCGATCTGCTGCGGATCGAGGGTCCAGATCGTGCCGACCTCGGCGCGGGCGTCCACCGTGGTGGTGAAGGCGTCGTTCGCGGCCTTGTTACTGGTGAGCAGAACCGGACCCGGTGCCGAGAGGATCGCGGGGATCGCCAGCCCGGACGTCTTGCCGGAACGCGGGGCCATGATCGCGACGATCACGTCCTCCCAGGACGCGCGGACCTCCGCACGACCGGGATGGAGGGTGCCGAGCAGGATGCCGCGGTCAGCGGGCAGGACCTCTTTTACTCTCCCGGCCGCCCAGGCTCGGGCGCAGGCTCTTCGCCTTGGCGACGATCTCCTTGTCCAGCAGCGGCGCCAGGTCCGCCTTGCGGGCGAGGCCGGACTCGGACCCGGCACGCCAGCGCATACACAGCACGGCAGCGGTGACGACCAGGGCAACGGTGAACAGGGCGGGGACGACGCGGGCGCCGACCATCAGCATGCTGGCGCTCAAGGCCGGCCACATCACCTCCGGGTGCAGCAGTGCGTCCGTGACGCGGAAGGGGGCCCATGTCCCGCTCCCGACGAAGGTATTGGTGAGATTTCCGGTCAGCCAGGCCAGGGAGCCGAAGGCCATGGCGGCGCCGAGGATGCCGAACAGGAGGTAGAGGAGCGCGTCCGACCCGGTGGTGGTCGAGGGCGCGCTGGTGCGCGGGGAAGGCACGGCGGTTCCTTGGGTGTGCGAGCGGGCGGGGGCGGGGCGCGCTCGGCTCTCGTGCAGCTCATGGGGGTACTCCTGGACGTCTGAGGCGGAACGTTTCAGCGGGGTCGGCCGGCAGAACGCGGCGTGGGCAGAGGTGCTGCGGTGGCCGGCGGACTGCCGGTCGACGGCGATGTTCCGGCGCGCGGCGAGGAGGCGCGGGCAGCCCGCTGCCGGTCTGAATCGACGTTCCGGGCAGCGGAAGGCGCAGGGGCAGCCTCGGCACCGAGGACATCGTCGAGCAATTCCCGGCTGCGCAAGACGTTGACCATCTGGTGGTGCTGGGGGTCCGTGCGCTCTGCGGGACAGGCAGCGAGACCGTCCTCGGCGACTTCCAACTGCTCACGGACGTCCTGGAGCATCCCGTACGCGGCGGCCAGTCGCGTCCACGTCTCGAAAGTCGGATTGTGATGCGGGTCGTCGAAGTCGAGACGGGCGCGAGTCCAGTCGGCGGCAGAGGCCACGAGTTCGGTCAGCTCGGGCAGAGCACCGACCAGTGCGCCGTTGACCTCCTCGATGATGCCCGCCACTTCATCCGGGGAGGCGTCCTCGTGGAGGCGAGAGATCATCCCTCGGACCGAGTACGGATCGGTGGAAGCGCTGGGCAGGTGCCTGACCTGCAGCGGCTTGTCGGAGCCCGGTGCCGCGCTGCGGTGGGCGAGCCGGATGTTGTGCTGCATGGCCGCACCGACGGCCTCGCCGATGCTGGAGTAATACTCGGGCACGTTTGCCTCTTCGGGTGAGTGGTCCTGGACGGGTGGGTCGAGCGGGGGCGCGCGATGTACTGGTGGCCGACGGCAGAGAGCGGTCGGGGTCACCGTCGGGGGGCTGAGGCGCGCGGCGGGTGACCCGTCGTAGTGAGAGGCGCCGTCTGGGGACTGGACGCCGAGGAGACCTTGGCCTGGTTCGCCGCGGGAGAAGTGGCCAGAGCGGCACCACGGTGATCACGCACGGTCCGTGCTGCGGAGTAACTCGTCGAAGAGGTGCCGACGCGGCGTAGTTCGGCCTCGGAATCGACAAGTTCAGATTGGGCCGAGCTGACGAACTCCGAGGCGAAGCCGAACCGGTCAGCGAGCGCATACGCTTCGTCGTCCAAGTCGTTGACCTGTTCTCCCGCCGCTTCCAGCGCCTCCCGGACACGCTCCAGCGCACCATGCTCGGGGTGAAGGAGGTGGTCAACTGCCCGTTGAAGGCTGGCTCCGTCTTCGGCCGCACGGATCTGGTCCGTGATGCTGAGAAGTTCGGCTCCGGCGGCGTAGGGCCCCAACGCATGCACCGGAGGGCTCAGCCGGGCCGTGTCGAGAGACGGCGGAAGGGTGACGTCATAGCGAGCGGCTCGAAGCATCTCGGCCGCATGGCTGGCGATGCCGACCTGGTCGGCGAGCGGGGTGGTGGTGGGCAGACGATGGCGTCGGCCGTGCCAGTCGTCGATCTGCTTGAAACCGGCGTGACGGAGGAGCTGCGCGGAGAGGTCATCAGTAGCGCCCTTGGCAACGACGCTGCCGCTGAACTCGGACGTGATGGTGATCGAGGTAGGCACGGAAGTCTCCGGGGCAGAGGGAGCGAAGGACCCGTTGGAGGTGGGCCAGTGGGCAGAGCATCCGACAAATCCGGGGTTTGGTCCGGCCGAGAATCGCTGGTAGAGGCCGCACGGTGGCGGTCAGCCGGGTGCCCCGCCGCAGCAGGGCACCCGGTCGGTCAGAAGAAGGGATTCTCTGTCGGCCGGTCGGCCCCGGTGGCGGCTCGCAGCAGTTCGGTGAGATCTTCGGGCTCGGACGACCTCTGGTCTATCCACCACCCGGCACGGGTCACCGTACGAGCGTTCTCCTCGATCTCCGCCCACTCCGCTTCGCTGGTCGTGCCTTCGGTGACCAGTGCGGTGTAGGCGTTGGTCAGGATCTGGTGACGACAGCGCACGCCCCAGGGAACGGCCCGCTCGGTCCCATCCAGGGGAGGCATCCGGTACTGCTCGGACCAGGCTTCGGACGCCGTCTGCTCCTCGGCGCGCTTCGCCTTGAGCCAGGCGGCCTTGTCCTGCTCGTCGCCTTCGTTCGAGCCGCGCCAGCAGTCGGTGCACTCCTGCCTGGCGAGCCATTCGGCGAAGCCGGCACGGCGGTCGGCCGGGCGGTCGGACAAGTCGCGGTCGGCATGGTGACCGCAGGTGTGGTCGATAGGCCAGATCGTCTTCACGGCCATGGAAGGGCCTCCTTGAGGAGTTGGATCAGCGGTCGCGGGAGTACGCGATGCGAGGGTCTACCGGCCGGACCGCCGGTGTGGTGACGGCGGCGGCGGGGACCGGCGTCCTGCCCGGGATACCGGCACGGGCCGGGCTGGCGGCGAGCGCGGCGGCGCTCAACGGAGACGCGCGGGCGGGACCACGGCCGCGCTCACGGCCGGCGGTCGGCGTGGCAGCAGGGCGGGGCCGAGCCGTCACCTCTTGAGCGAGGCGGGGCTGCACTGCGACCTGGAGCCCCGAACGGTGCAGGGCCACCGTGGCGTCGGCGACTTTCCCCAGCGCCTCGACGCGATCGGTGGTCGCGGGGAGCGTGTAGATGTCCAGGCTCGAGTTGTGCCGCCAGCCGTCCTCCACCAGCGCCAGCCCGCTGAGGCCGGAGACACGGTCGTCAAGGGCTGCGACGATGCCGAGCTGCGGGTGATCGGCGAAGGCGACGTCTGGTTCACCGAGCGGAACGCGGTTGCGTACCTGTGCCGTGTCGGGCGCCGGTGCAGGGTCAAGTGCGACGTCCACATCGACCTGGTAGCCGGCCTTGCGCAGCAGCTCGATGGCCCGGCTCGTACGCCCGTGTCCGTCACGGTTCTGGTCGGCCAGCGCGTACAACGACGGCTGGTCGGGGACGGGATGGAAGTCGAATCCCTCGAGCATCCAGGTGCTGGCCGCGAGGTTCTTCGGGTTCGCGGCGACGATGCCGTGGACGGGGTGGTGGCCGAAGGCCAGGTCGGGCAGCACGTCGTAGTGGCTGGGCATGGCAGATCCATCCGAGGCGGGTGCGGTTGCAGGTGCGGGCGACGGGCGGATCAGTTCTGAGGGTGCGGTGCACGGAGGACTCCTGGATCGCGGTCGGTCAGAGCCGGGAAGCGGATGAGGAACTGGCCGACGGCGGCGCGGCCCGCGCGGAAGACTCCGGCGGCGGACCGGTCGGGAGCACGCGCTGGCCGACCGACGGCGAAGAGGCGAGAGCGACACTCGCCCGGGATGGAGCGGAGTCGGGCGGGAGCACGGTGGCGGCGCGCGCCTTGCCAGATCGTTCCTGCTCCTGGCGTGGCGGTACGCCAAGCTGGTCCAGGCGGGCGTCGACAGCGGAGAGGAGATCCGGCACGCTGCCGCCGTGGCGCGCATGCGGACCGTCCGGCTCGGAGTCGTAGATCACCTCGTAGACGGCAGGCTCGGCGGACCGGTGGCGGGTGACCATCCAGCTTTCCGGGGACTCCGGGTGCGTGGAGGGCGGCTCCTGCGGCGGCGAGATGATCAGCGAACTACCGTCGGGAAGCTCGGCGTGGACGATGTAGTCGCTGAGGCCGTACTCGACGGTGCCCTCCAGGCCGCGCTGCCCGAGTGCGGAACAGAGGGCGGCCTGAAGGCGACGCGGATCGGACGCGGCGGTCGGGGGCGGGGTTTCGTGGTGCATGGAGTTCTCCGTTGCGAACACCCCGCCGCACGGCGGGAGCCGACGGGGGCGTGGAGCTTGAAGGAGTGCGGTGGTCCATGAGGATCCGGTGATCGGGCGGTTTGGCGCTGCCGTGACTGCGTGCTAGGGATCACCGCGAGGGACCGGGAGCCGGCGGATGCGATGCCGGCGGGACCTGGGGCGAAGCAGGTGATCCGGCAGGGGCGTTGTGCGTCGAGCGGGTCAGGGCGACGCGAGCCCGCTCGGTCTGCTCCGGCCGTTCGGTGTCCGCCCGGTGAACTAGGTATTCGCCGACGCGCACCAACGCCGGTCCCTTGGAACCCAGTTCGTGTGAGTAGTGCCAGCCTTCGGTGTTGCGGTGCTCCTCGGCACGCTCCTGGTAGAGGTGGAGCACGCTCGGCTGCGAACCGTCCATAAGCGCCATGACGCCGTCCCATTCGTGCCGCAACTCCTCCGCCCGGAACAGGATGGTGTCGATCCCGCGCAGCCGACGGAGGTCGTCACTGATCGGTCCCTCGACGTAGTCGGGGCCGTCGGCGGCGGCGCGGACCCCGGCCAGCACCTCGGGTCCGTGGTCGAGGAACACCTCGGCGTGCTTCCACGCTTCGGCGTCTCGCTTGACCTTCCCGTCCCCGTAGACCTTTTCGTCCAGCGGCCAGCCGTCCGCGTCGCAGAGGGAGTCCGAGACCGCGTCCCAGGCGTCGGACGCCTCATTGATGCCGGCGGCGGCCGAGGCCAGTGCCGGGAGGTGCCGTCGCCACGCCAAGGGATCGGTGGCCTGCGGCGACTGGCTATCACTGGAGGAAGGAGGAGTAGAAGAAGCAGACATGATGGATCCCTGTTGCTGTGCTGGTCGTTGGGCTAGGTCGTTTCCTTCGGATCACCTCGCCGACCAAATGAAGATGGCGGCGATGTGGAGTCCGGCGAGGTAGACGGTGGCGGTCTTGTCGTAG
>NZ_JBEYVS010000081.1:0-16189 GCF_040644095.1 Streptomyces sp. NPDC047028 | reverse complement strand
AGCAAGGAGACGACGATGTTCCGGAAACTGCGCAGCATGACCACCCGCATGAAGCTCGCCACCGTGAGCGCCGCATCCGCGGGAACAGCAACCCTCGTCATCCTGGCCTCCAACCCCACCACCCAACACGCCATCGAGATCGCCGCAGGCGGCACCGGGGGCAACCAGACCAACCACAACGAACTCCTCGGCCTGTGACACCCCCACAGCCACCAAGGTCCGGGCCACCCCGGCCCGGACCCCCCACCCCACCACAGCCCAAACCACCAACCTCCCCCCAGCGACGTCGACCGCCGACCCGCGCGGTCCGCCTGAGCCCCGGAGGACGCCGTGAAGCTCACGCACCATCTACGCAACCGGCGCGACCGCACCCCCCTGACCCGGGCAGCTGTACAGGCCCAACGCGCCAACAAGGCGCTCGACGCTGGCCATCTCTCCAAGGCACGGTTCCACACCCATCTCGCCCTACGCCACCTGTCCGATGTCACTACTGCGCCGCAGGTCGCCGGCGCCATTCGACTCCTCGCCTCTCGAGTCGAACAGCAGCGTGGCGACCTTACGGCGGCATACGCCCACGCCCAGCAGGCATGCGCGGCTCTCACCCTTCCCGAAAGCCCTGGGGACGCGGGGACAAAGACAGAGAGAAGGGTGAGCGGGGAAGATGCGCGACTGGCCGTGCAATGTCTCCGTCAGCTCGGCGCGATCCTGATGTGGCAGGGCGAGTGGGCGCAAGCAGAATCACTCTTGCAACAGGCGCAGACCCGAACCCGGTGCCTGCCCGACCACATCGATTTGGAGGCCGCGCAGACCTGGAACCTCCTGGGGGTCCTCTACAAGTTCTGGGGCCGCTTCGAGCGGTCCGAGGACGCATACACACACGCAGCTGAATACGTGCAGCATGCGGGGCGTGTGGCCCGTCCCCTGGCCGCGACGCTGGCACATAACCTCGGCGGGCTGGCATTCGCCCGCGGCGACTTTGACACAGGCGAGGTGCAGGCGGGGCGATCGGTGCAATTGCGCCAGGCTCTGGCGGGGGCCGGGCGCCAGGAGGTGGTCGCGGACATCGCGGCGCGCGCCGCGATTCTCGCCCAGCAGGGTCGCCTCGACGATGCCGCCGATGACCTCGCAGGGGCTCTGAAGATCTACCGACGGCTCCACGGCCGTTGCCACCTGGACTGGGCTGTCACCGCCAACAACCTCGGCGTGGTGGAAGCCCGCCGAGGCAACCAGGCGCGAGCCGCCCGGCTCATGAACCAGGCACTGCGAGCGAAGGAACAGGTCCTCGGCCCTGACGCTGTGGATGTGGCCGTCACCCTCATCAATCTGGTCGACCTGCACCTGGCAGCCGGGCGCCCCGACCTGGCCCGCGCTTTGTGGCAACGCGCCGCGGCCATCGTCGAACACCGGGCCGAGGCGGATCATCCACTGGCCCGGGCCGTCCAGAACCGCGCTGCCAAGGTCATCGCCTGCGACACGAGCACCGCCCCCCTCTCCGGCGGCCAATCATCCTGGCGGAAGGGGGGTGACGTGTCGTGAGCGACGCATGGTTGTTCCGCGAAGGCTTGCTCCTCGCCCTTGCAGGCCTGGCCTGGATGCTGTGGCCGGCAAAAAACAAGGCCACCCTCCAGACGCCTGCGACCGATGTGCAGGAGCCTGCCGCACCCAGCGATACTGACCAGCCCCGCAGCTACCGGGTCAGCCGGGGAGTGGGGAGTGGGCGACGTCGCGGCCTGGTCCTGGCCAGCCTGGCGGTGGCGGCGATGCTGGCCTGGCTCGGTGCCGCCCGGATCCCCGCCAGCCCCGATTATCCCCTCGACCCAGGCAAGATCCACGTCCACGAGTGGACCCACTACTACCTCGGCGCAAAATACGCAAACGAGCTCTCCTATACCCGGCTCTACATCTGCATCGACACCGCCGATGCCCAGGACGGGCATCGTGCTCAGGTAGCCCGGCGGCCGATCCGGAACCTGCAGACCGGGGCAGTGGAAGGCTCTACTGCCATCCTCACGCATCCGCAGGAGTGCACGCGTCACTTCACCCCCGCCCGCTGGAACGAATTCCGCCACGATGTCCGCTTCTTTGAGGCCCGGGTCCACCCCCAGCAGTGGAACGCGATCCTGGTCGACCACGGCTACAACCCCACCCCGGTCTGGACCACCCTCGGCAGGCTGTTGGCGAACCACGGCCCGGTCAGTGTCACAGAGGTCGAGCTGCTGGCCCTGCTGGACCCGCTGTTCCTGCTCGCCATGGTGCTGGCCATCGGCTGGGCCTTCGGCCGCCGCGCCGCCGCGGTCAGCCTGCTGGTCTTGGGTGTCTTCTTGCCCGCCGCCCACAGCTGGACCGGCGGAGCATTTCTGCGCTGGGATTGGCTGCTGTGGACCGTAGCCGCCGTCTGCCTGCTGAAGAAGAACCACCCCCTGTGCGCGGGCCTGGCCCTCGGCTACTCCGCCTGCCTGCGGATCTTCCCCGCCATCCTGTTCGCCGGCCCCCTGTTCGCCTTCCTTTGGCAGGTCCTGGCCGCCTGGCGGAACCGGCCCACGCACTTGGTTCAAACCATCGCCAGGCCGCAGCGCCCGCCGGCCGGCGAGGGCCTCGAAAGCGCTGTGGGCCGGTGGTGGGCGATGCGGTTCCTCGCAGGAGGCGCCGCAGCAACAGCGCTGCTGGTGACCGTCAGCGGGATCCTGGTCGGCGGGCTCGGCACCTGGCGGGCGTTCTACCACAACCTGGCCCGCATCCAGCAGGACATCATGACCAATCAAATTGGTGTCCTCACCGTCCTGCGCTGGCGCCCCCACCAAGGCCTCCACGAGCTCTACCAAGCCCATGCCGTCGACGCCACCGGCACCTGGCGCCACACCGTCGCCCACGAAGCCGCCACAATGCGGCCCATTGCGCTTCTGCTCGCACTCGTCGCGCTCGCCGCGCTGGCCTGGGCTGCCCGCCGGGTGCCGCCGTGGATCGCCCTGGTCCTCGGCATCACCGTGATTCCGACGCTGACCGACCCGCTGAACTATTACTACATGATCATCGTAGTGCTGGCGCTGCTGTGGACCGACCGCCCCCGCATTGGCGCCTGGCTCCTGGCCCTGGCCGCGGCCAGCCAGTTCGTCGCCCTCGCACCCCTCCCCGGCATGCCCGGACCCGACCAGCAGTTCACCCTCATCTCCGCGCTCACCGTCCCCACCTTCGCGGCGATCCTATGGCACTACGCCCGCCATCCCATCCCTTCCGTTCCACCGGGCACACCGCCCCCGCACCACGGAGGTGAGGACCTTGTCGCCCTCACACCCCCGCAACCCGTTCCCCACTCCTGACCGGCGGCACCTGGCGGCCGTCGCCGCCCCCACTGCGGTCCCGCAACCGCCACGCATTGCGGTATCCGGGGGCACGGACTTCGATCCAAAGGGTGTCGGGTGGGGGGTGTGGCGCACCTGCCGGGCCCGGCAGTGGCTCAAGAATGTGCTGGTGTTCGCCGCCCCCGCGGCAGCCGGGGTCCTCACCCAACCGGTGCGGCTGGCTCATGCCGTGCTCGCCGCCGTCATCCTGTGTGCGGCCTCCAGCGCCGGATACTTCCTCAACGACGCCCGCGACGCCGCCGCCGACAGCCTCCACCCGAGCAAGCGGCACCGGCCCATCGCTGCCGGCGTGATAAGGCTCCCGGCCGCATGGGCCACTGCCGCCGTCCTCGCCGTTGGTGCGGTCACGGTGGCGACGGCCTGGCTAGGCCCGCACACCGCCTTCGCCGTCGCCGCCTACCTCGTGCTCACCGCCGCCTACAGTCTGCACCTGAAGCAGATCCCGGTTCTGGAACTACTCACCGTCGCGGTCGGGTTCGCGCTGCGCACCGTCATCGGCGCCCTGGCCACACACGTGCCCGTCTCCCCCTGGTTCCTGATCGTCACCGCCTCCGGCGCCCTGTTCATGATCGCCGGCAAACGCTCCGCTGAACTTCAGGAACTGCACGACGAAGCGGCCAGGGCACACCGACCCGTCCTGGCCGCGTACACCCTGCCCTACCTCGCCCACTTGCGCACCCTCGCTGCTACCAGCGCCCTGATCGCCTACTGCCTCTGGGCCCTCACCCTCCACGCCGCAGGCACAGCGAACGCGTTGGCCGGTGCCAGGCACGGAGGAACGGTCCTGCTCCAGCTGTCCATCCTTCCCGTCCTCGCCGGACTCCTGCGCTACAGCCTCCACCTGCACCACGGCCACGGCGCCCGCCCCGAAGACCTCGTCCTCTCCGACCGATTCCTGCAAGGCTGTGCCGCCACCTGGCTCCTTCTCTTCACTGCAGGTATCTATGTCTGACCCCACCCAGATGCTGACCGGGTGGGACAGGACCGGCTCCCGCCTCGAGGAACTCACCGGCTGGGGCCACACTGCCCCCAGCACCGCCCGCGTCGCCGAACCCGTCACCCGCGCCGCCGTCCAAGCGCTGCTGGCCGCAGCCCGTCCGGGTGGGGTGATCGCTCGCGGCGCGGGCCGAAGCTACGGCGACCCCGCCCAAAACGCAGGCGGCCACGTCATCCGCTGCACCCAACTCGCCCGCATCCACGACCTCAATTCGGTCAAGGGCTTGATCCGCGTCGACGCCGGGGCCACCCTCGCCAGCCTCCAGCAGCAGCTGCTGCCCCTCGGTTTCTCATTGCCTGTGCTGCCCGGCACCGCCCACATCACCGTCGGCGGCGCCATCGCCGCTGACGTCCACGGCAAGAACCACCCCACCCACGGTTCCTTCGGCGACCACGTCCTCGGCCTGACCCTGTACACCCCGACCGGGGAACACCAGCTCGCTCCTGACCGCGAACCAGAGGCGTTCTGGGCCACCATCGGCGGCATGGGGCTGACTGGCATCATCACCACCGCGACGGTGCGCGCCCAACCGATCCCCAGCCCCTTCATTGCCCAGCACACCCAACGTTGCCGGGACCTGGAGGCCCTCGTCAAGAACCTCGATGCTTCGGCCCACCAGCACAACGCCGCCTGGATCGACTGCTTCACCACCGGCCGCCGCCTCGGACGCTCCCTGCTCACCAGCGGCGACTGGGCCGCCCCCGGCTACGACACCATCGCCCGACCCACCCCACCCCCGCCCCGGCCCCGGCCCCTGCCTAGCCACGTCCCAACCGGACTCCTGCGGCCCGCCACCGTTCGCGTCTTCAACACGGCGAAATACCACCGCACTCCCCAAAATTCCCATACCCAAGTCCTCCACAGTGACCGGTTCTTCCATCCCCTGGACGCTGTCACCGACTGGAACCGCCTATACGGGTCAGGCGGCCTGACCCAATACCAGTGCACGATCCCGCACACCCGGGCAATCACCTTCCTGCGCCGCATGCTGGAGACCCTGCACCTGCTGGATTGCCCGCCCTACCTCGCTGTCCTCAAACGCCTCGGCACTAGCACGCACAGCTACCTGTCATTCCCCCGCCCCGGCTACACCCTCGCCCTCGACTTCCCCGCCAACCACCCCCAACTACCCACCGCCCTGATGCACTTGGACGCCCTCACCCTCGACAACGGTGGCCGCCTCTACCTCGCCAAAGACTCCCGCACCAACCCCAACACCATCCTCAGCATGTATCCAGAACTCGACGCGTGGAGACTGGTCCGCGACCGGCTCGACCCCCACCGGATCTTCACCTCGGACCAAGCCCGACGTCTCCACCTGCTCGCCCCAACCAGACGGTGATCCCGTGAACCCCCTCACCCAACACCCCCCGCCGACGCCCTTCCGAACGGTCCTCGTCCTCGGCGGTACCTCCGACATCTCCCACGCCGTCACCGCCCGCCTCGACCCACCACCCACCACCGTCATCCTCGCCGGGCGCCACCCCCACACCCTCACCGCCGCAGCCACAACCCTGCAGCGCACCGGCATGCACGTTCACACCGCGTCGTTCGACGCCACCGACCTGGCTGGCCACGCCCGCCTGTTCACCGACTTGTGGGCCCAGTACGGCGCCATCGACCTCGTCATCCTCGCCGCCGGTGTTCTCGGGAACCCGGACGACTGTCGGCCTGACCCGACCACCGCCCTGGAGGTGATCACCACTAATTACGTGGGGGCGACCTCGGCCCTCCTCCACCTCACCCCCCATCTGGTCACCCAGGGCCACGGCACCGTGATCATCCTGTCCTCCATTGCCGCACAACTGCCTCGCGCCAAAAACCCCGCCTACAGCTCCTCCAAAGCCGGCCTCGACCACTTCAGTCAATCCCTCGCCGACCAACTCGCCGGAACCGGCGTCCGGCTCCTCATCGTCCGCCCCGGCCACGTCACCACCACCATGACCGCCCACCTCCCCACACCCCGCCACGCTGTCCACCCCGCCAACGTCGCCGACGCCATCCACAAAGCCCTCCACAGCCACAAACGCATCGTCTGGGCCCCCAACCGCCTGCGCTGGCCCGCCGCCCTCCTCCAACATCTCCCCCCCACTCTGCGCAACCGCCTCCTCCCTTGAACCGCGACAGACCGGGGCTGCACGTAATCGGCTGCAGGCCACACGCCAGCGACGATGTTCCGGAACCGTCGCGGCATGGGCGCGCGGATGAAGCCGGCGGGGCATGCCCTGCGTCCCGCCAGAACGGCGACAGGTGGTCAGCTCTTCGTGTGGTTCACCCACTCAGAGATGCCGAGTGTGGGCTCTAACTGATCATTTCCAAGAGAGCTTCGGAGTCGGCAGAGGCAGACCATGCCGACTCCGAGTCATCCAGTCAAACAGAACCATCGGTCTCGACGCGATGCACGCCCTTTGCGTGTCCCGCCGAGACGGCCCATTCCTCGCCTCCGAGCATGGCGTAGAGCAGCAACGTGCCAGCCCAGAAGGGCTGCCCAAGAGGCCGTAAGACGTAGAAATCGGGGAGCACTCATCCACCGACCTCCGAGCCGTGCACGGATCGGTTACCGTGGGCGTCGAAGCCCCGGTCGGATGGAAGCGGTCCTTCCGGCGGGACCTGGTACAAGCGATCGGCGAGGCATCCCGGGCGGTCGTCGCCCTCCACGCGCTCACCGACAGCGACGTGACGCGAAGTGCTCACCGTGATGCAGTCGCCGGGCCGCGCCACGCGCCTTTCCTCGCCAGCTGAACAACACCAAGAACATCCGTCTCTTGGGTGGACTGCATCGCGGTCTCCCGCGGTACTTCCTCCGGTTCACGGATCCACCTGCACGCTGACGAGAGCGCACCTGCGCAGGTCGGTCCCGCGGCCAAGCGGACCAGGCTGCGCAGGCGCCTGGGGGCCAGCCACCTACCTTGCTGCCGCAGTACCCGTTGCTTGCCCGCGCAATCGGTGCTGTGACCGCATTGACGTCGGCTGCGGGTGTCGCATCATCACCACACGTTCTCTCCGGTTCTTGGGATCCGCGTCTCACGCGCCTTGGAGGTCCACGCTCGACACCGAAACCGATTAATTGGCTCAGTCACTCACTCACTCTTGTACTGGACGGTAGTTGTGCTCCATCCTCGGTGTGCCGCCTCCCGTCGCCGGAGGTGATGGCGACCGCTTCGCCCTGTGCGCCACCCCTTCGGTCAACGTCCAGGAGGTTCTCCGTGCCCGGTTTGGGTGGACATTTATCCGTTGCCTACTTAAGCCCTGGCAGTGGGCGCGGCGTTCGTTCCAGGCGGCGCCTCGCCGCCCACGTCCCCCGGAACCGTCGCCGCCACCGGTGCCATCCGAGGC
This sequence comes from Streptomyces sp. NPDC047028, assembly GCF_040644095.1. Taxonomy (NCBI): domain Bacteria; kingdom Bacillati; phylum Actinomycetota; class Actinomycetes; order Kitasatosporales; family Streptomycetaceae; genus Streptomyces; species Streptomyces sp. NPDC047028. The sequence continues at coordinate 8,497 of NZ_JBEYVS010000081.1, read as the reverse complement.
GTAGCCCAGACGTCGGCGGTGCAGGAGGCTACCGCTGGGGTTGCAGTGGGATCCCTCACCTAGCCGGGCTTCGCCGGCGCGTGCGACTGGCACCGCTTTTGTGGGGGGCGAGCAGCTGCCTCGGTGGCTGCCGCTCAAGGACCCGCTGCATGGAGTCCAGCAAATGCGATGTCACGCTCGACGATGGCAGCACGCTACGGCTCCAGGCCGCGAAGCCCGTTCGTTTCGTCACCGTGATGACCTGCCGCTACTACCAGAAGGATCATTGGAGCGCGGCGGCGTGGGAAAGCGCCAGATGCGAGCCCCCTAACCTTTTGGCTGACCGTCTTGGTCATGACCGAAGCCGGCACCGAGGGCACCTTCACCTGTCTGCCCACCGCCAGAAGCATTGCCGCACGCAGACTCGGCCAGGGCCACCATGCGCTTGCACGTCCGCGCCCTCACCCGGCAGGCCTGGGCGCTGGCCGACGCGGCTCTGCGCACCATCGTGGAAAAGAACGAGCTGTCCCAGATCCGCCCGTGGACCGAGGAAGTGGCCGGCACGGTCACGACCCATCTGCTCGAGCCTGCTCGCATCGGCGACGACCCGGCCACCAGCGCCCCCGACGACAGACATGAACTGCCGGGAAGGCTCGGCCTGTTCGACTCCAACGGGGCCCCCGCCTCCGGAGCGTCAATCCTTCGCCGACCAATGCCGCACCGGCTGAACGCACCGCCGCCGAGATAGCCCGCATGGCCGAAGCCGGAGTCACGCGCACCCCGGCCGCTAAGGGCACCCGGGACGCGGCCGAGACGGCCGCCTCAGCCGCACCCTCGAGCCCACCGGCCGAGGGCACCACCCCCCTTGAGGAGGATCTGTTGACCACCCGCCCAATCCGGCCCTGGAGCCGGATCACGGCCGCTGCGTGCACAGCCGTTCTCGGTACGGCCGTCCTCGCCGCTGCTCCCGGCGCTGCCGCCGCACCGGCCCAGCCACTCCCAACCCCGCGCACCACCGCGCCCGTTTCAGTGGTCGGCCGCATCGAGGACCAGACGGCCCGCTCGCTCGCCCTCGCCCTGGCCGACCCGGCCCTACGCGCGCAGGTCCGCCATGCAGCCCTTGCCTCCCGCGACATCGACCTGCAAAGAACGACCGCAAAGGTCGACACCGACGGGGCCAAGCGACTCACCACCCAGCTCAAGGCCGCCGACCGGGACATCGTCCTGGCCAAGGGCTTGAATCCCACGGTCGGTTCCCTGCTGCGTGTCCGCCTGGGCGCCCCGACGATGCGCACTGCGCTGACGGCAGGAGCCGACCCCTGGGTGCTCTCTGCGGGAAGCAGCGACCAGGCCGGCACTCTCCTCGCCTACGACAGCCAGGGCCGCGCCCACACTGTCACCGCGCGCAGGGCGCCGACCAGCCCCATCTACGTAGTGGACCTCGACGAGGTCAAGGCCATCCGAGCCGGCCTGGCCGTCCTCCACCAAGTCTTCGCCCAGCGAGGCCTGAACAGCCCCTCAAGCCCGAATCAATTCAGGGTCGCTGGCGGCTGGTGGGCCACGAAGATCGATTCCGTGTGGCTGGCAGACGACCAGGAGCCCTGGTACAAGGGCGACGCCGAGACCTACTGCCTGGTCACCGGCTTCGGCCGGGACGGAAAGGTCCGCGTCGACTCCGTCGACATGCCCTGGCTCAACAATGACCACACTACGTACTATCCCAACCAGATCCTGGTGAACTGGTCTCAGTACAAGTACGACCTGACCGACGTGGTGATGATGGAGGGCGACAGCGACACCAACTACGAGACGATCGCCCAGGCCATCGCCGACGCCCTGCTCGCCATCACCGACCAAGGCACATACATCCCCCTGGTGAACGCGGTGTTGAACGCCTTGCCCACGTCGTGGTGGACCGACGACGACGACTACGTCGAATCCTGGTACTCCCTCGCATCGAACAGCAAAGGCCGCCTGAGCGGCGCCTCGGGAAATGGGTGGATGACGGTGGAGCCGTACTTTGTGAAGCAGTTCTGACCACGTCCCCCCAAGAGATCGCCTCGGGCGCCGTGGTGCCCTCGTGTGCCCGGAGCACGCTCCGGGCACACGGAGAACCACGAGCGATGCGACGGCCTGCGCGTGAGCGCGCGCGGTTCATGAGGTCCACGAACCGGCTCTCCTCGGGCGCGCTGCCCGGGACCTGGGCATCTGCCCGCAGGCTCCGCACAGCCGGGCTCACCGGCGCAAGGCCCAACGCCGGTGAGCGCTCTGCCAGACTTCGATCCGGTCCACGCAGCCGTTAGCCCAGTCGGCTACCACCGAGTACCTGAACCGCCCGGGTGGGGGAGTCGGCTGGTCAAATGCACCTAGCGGCAACTGCCGCCTGTCTTCGGCCTGAGGTGGCAGACGTGTACCAGTCTTTCGCCCAGCGAGGCGTGGCCGGGTGTGAGCCCAGCTGCGTCGGGTGATCCTCAAGGACCTCGGCGCCGGTCGCGAGCTGGACTGGTCGCGGCATGCCACCGAGTCGCTCATCGTCCTCCGCCACTAGGGGCTGCTCAGCGGCCCGACTCCGACCGACCGCGGCAAGCACTGATCGAAGATCCTCCTCGTCTGCGCCCGGTACGGCCTGCCCCTTTCACTGGACATCTCCGATGCGCACTCACGAGTCACGCCCTGTAACCGCTGGTGCGCGGCCTCCCGGCCCATCGTGGGTGCTCTTGAGCCGTGCCCTCGAGCACAGCTTGCCGCGGCGATGGTCATGGTTACTCCCACGCTCGTCCAGGCCTCGGAGATGCGCAGGAAGACTGCTGACAAGATCCAGATCAGCCCAATCTGATAACTGACAGGTCTGGCCCCCACCGCCTGACCCCTATAGCTTCTCGTTCTGTGTTGTTTCGAGGCTTAGCTTGTTGAGTTCTTTTCTGTTGGTGATGGACAATTTTCGGTAGATGCTGGAGAGGTGGACTTCGACAGTCTTGGGAGTAACGAAAAGGAGTTGGGCGATTTCTCGGTTGGTGGCTCCCTGGACGGCGAGGTTCGCCACACGTTGTTCGCTGGGGGTGAGGGCGGTGGGGCCGGTGAGTGCGGTGCGGCGGGGGCGGGCTCCGGCTGCGAGGAGTTCTGCGCGGATATGTTCGGCGAGACGGGAGGCCTGGCATTGAGCGGCCAGGTCGAGGGCTTGGCGCAAGGGGGTGCGACCATCCTTGGGGCGGCCGGCGTGGCGCAGTGCGGTGCCTAGGTCGGTGAGGGCGTGGGCGTATTCAAGGCGGGCGGGAGAAGTGCATAGGACGTCGACTGCTTGGTGGAAATTTTCCAGGCGGCGAGTGGGCCCGGGGTGAACGATGCCAGTGATGCGCAGGGCTCTACCTAGGGCTCGAGGGGCGTTCCATTGTTGCGCGAGGGCGAGTTCCTCGTCGGCGAACTCTTGTGCTTGTCTGGTGTGTCCCATGCAGTAGAGGGCCAATGCGGCCTCTGAGCGCCACGTGGTGTAGGCAGGGTTAGTGATTCCGATGTCGTCGGCAATCCGAGCGGCGGTTTGTGCGGCGTCGAATGCTTCCGGGTATCGACGGCGAGCGCGCAGGAGGTGAGCTTGAACGTCGGCGGGCAGGTGGATCGGAGCCTGGGTATAGGGCAAGAGAGGGTGAAGGGCTTTTTCCGCCTCGTCGAGACGGCCCTGCCCAATGAGTGCCTCTGCTAGGAAGGCAGCGTTCCAGAAGTTCAGTACAGGGACGCCGCTGGTTCGGGCCGTGTCGAGGGCAGCTTCGGCTTCCTGCTCTGCCTCGGTCAGTTGTCCGCGTTCGAGCCAGCCCAGTGCGCGGGAGGTGTGCAGGGTGGTCATGGTGCGCAGTGAACCCTGGCGGCGGGCCAGGTCCAAGGCGTGGTCGAGGTGGGTCATAGCGGTGGCGTCGTCCGCCAGGAGCAAGACAGTCAGTCCCAGAGCGAGGGTCCCTGCGGCATCTTCGCGGCCGAATAGGAGGCGGTCTGTCAGGGCACGGCGGGCGCGTGGGACCGCGGCGGGATCGCCGGCGAGGGCATCGTGGAAGGCGATGACGCAGTCCAGGGTGTAGCCGCCCAGGCTGGCGTGGGGGGAAAGGAGTCGCAGGGCTGGAAGGCGGGCCGTCAACGCGGCGCGGTGGGGAGTGCGTCCTCCTGCGATAAGAAGTGGAATCGCCTCCACTTGACGTTTGATGTCCTCAGCTTCGGAGGTGCCGGGGAGGCTTGTTTCGGCCTCGTCGAGCGCGGCGTCCAAGATCACCGCCGCCTGCTGGGGTTGCTGCAGATAGTGGTAGGTCTCGCCCAGGAGGGCGGCCACATGGGCGCGCTGGAGGGGGTCGGTCAGCCGAGGATGCTTCCATGCGCGTGACAGATGGGCCGCGGCGGCCGACAGGTCGATGGGCAGGGCTGCGTGGGCCAGATCGAGCAGGACGGCGAGCTCCTGGCCTTCGGGCGGGGGTTCCTCCAGTGCCCGGCGTAGGTAGGTGCACGCGGCCGCCGGGGAGCCCAGCCGCAATGACTCGCTAGCCGCCTGGCGCAGGATCGCGGTGGCCAGACTGTCGCCATGGGCAGGCGCGTGTAGCAAGTGCGCGGCGATCTGGTCAGCGCTGGCGTCGGCGGCGATCAATAGTTGTGCCGCTCGGCCGTGGATTGCTGCCTGCTCGCCGCGCGGCAGTGCACTGTAGACAGCTGTGCGCACCAGTGGGTGTACGAAACCCACCCCTCCCATGCGGGCCGTGGGATCCTCCTGCGTGGTGGGTAGGTCCGGATGCAGGAGATCGAGGCGTTCGAGATCCTCCAGTGCACCCAGCGAAGTATCCGCGCTCTGTCCGGCCAGCGCGCCTGCAGTGCCCAGGGAGGCGCCGTCGCCGAGTACGGCAACGGCGTGGGCCAGGGCCTGGGCAGCGGGGGATACTCGGTCGAGTCTTGCGCTGACCAGGCGCCCCACGGCATGGGGCCCCAGCTCTATGACCTGAGGCGCCGAAGGTGCGGTGGGCGCGATCCCTAGGGCCTTCGCCGTACGGATCAGCTCCCGCAGCAACAGCGGATTGCCTTGGGTTGCCTGATGACATGCCTCAACGAAGGTGTCCTCGGCTTCCGGGAACGCGTCTTGGACCAATGCTGCTGTCCCGGCGGCACTCAACGGCTGCGGCGCAAGAACTGCCACGTCCGGATGGCCGACGATCTGGAGCATCAAATGCTCATCGGTGGCGGGCTCGCCACTGCGCCGCGTGGTGACCAGGAGTGCATTCACCTCACCGAGCCGGGGAATAAGATATGCCAGGAACCGCAGTGACGGCTCGTCGCACCACTGCAGGTCGTCGATCAGCAGTACCACCGGCCCTGCCTCACAGAGGTTCAGCGTCAACCAAAGCAAGCCATGCAAGACCGCAAATTCCCCGATCGTGCTCTTTTGATCGGTGGAAAAGATCTTCTTGGCAGGTTCGGCTGCGCCGGACCACAATTCGCCCCGCTCGGAGACCATAGCCGTCATCAGGAGCGGCTCGAACAACTGCCGCACGATGCCGAACGTGAACGCCGATTCCATCTGCGAAGCGCGCGCGGACAGGACTCGCAGACCAGCGTCTGTACCTTGGGCGCGCATTTCGGACAGTAGTCGGCTTTTGCCGACACCTGCCTTCCCCTCCACCAGCAGGGCTCCGCCGCTGCCGTGGCGGAGTCTCGCGATCATCTCGGCAAATTCCTTGGCTTCCGCAGAGCGCTCCAGCAAGTGAGTCACACCCTCATCGTTCCGTCACTCCCGTTCTCCTGCAATGCCGAGCCCGTCGGCCACCGTGTGGCCCATGTTTCGGCAGTTGCTTTCAGGTGCTTGCCCGCGGGAGCCATGCAAGGCAAGCCGCGCCCCGGGCCCGGACGCCAACCAGGGGTCTGTACGGTCTTCGGTGTAACTCCCGATCAGGCAAGTAGCACCTGATGAGCGACGTGACTGTCTTTGCTGAGGCGATCGAAGAGGTCCGGTCGGCCGAGTTGCCGGCGGACCTGCTGGATGACCAGTTGATCGGGCAGCTGGTCGACCGAGCCCGCGCGAGCGGCCTACAGCTGATGGGCGAGGGCGGGCTACTGCAGTAGCTGACCAAGCGCGAGTTGGAGTCCGTCCTGGAAGGCGAGATCACTGACCACCTCGGCTACGAGAAGCACGACCCGGCCGGTGCCGGCAGCGGCAATAGCCGTAACGGGGCCCGGTCCAAGACCGTGCTGACCGACGTCGGCCCGGTGGAGATCGCGGTGCCGCGTGACCGAGACGGCAGCTTAGAGCCGCAGATCGTCAAGAAGCGGCAGAGGCGCCTGACCGGTGTCGACGAGATGGTCCTGTCGCTGTCCGCGCGTGGTCTGACGCACGGTGACACCTCCTCCCACCTGGCCGAGGTCTGTGGCGCAAGCGTGTCCAAGCAGACCATCTCGACCATCACCGACAAGGTCATGGACGGGAAGGCCGAGTGGCAGAACCGGCCGCTGGACCCGGTCTATCCGGTGATCTTCATCGACTGCGTGCACGTCGAGACGGGCAGGTGGCGAACCGGCCCATCTACGTTGCACTTGCGGTCACGGTGGACGGCACACGCGACATCCTTGGCCTGTGGGCCGGAGACGGCGGCGAAGGAGCCAGATACTCGCTCCCGGTCCTGACCGAGATCAAGAACCGTGGCGTCGAGGACGTGTGCATGGTCGTCAACACGGGCTCGAGGGCTTGCCCGGCTCGATCTCGGCGGTCTGGCCCCAGGCGGTACCCCAGACCTGTGTCCTACACCTGATCCGGGCGTCGTTCCGCTACACGGGCCGCCAGAGCGGGGACAAGATCTCCCGCGCGCTCAAGCCGGTCTACACGGCTCCGACCGCGAGCGCGGTGGAAGACCGGTTCCTGAAGTTCCAGGAAGAGTGGGGCGCCGAGCATCCGTCAGTCGGGCGGCTTGGGAGGACGCCTGGGCAGAGGTCGTGCCGTTGCTCCAGTTCGACACCGAGATCCGCGTCGTCTGCACCATCAACGCGATCGAGTCGGTCAACGCTTGCATACGAAAAGCCGTCCGGGCCTGCGGGCACTTCCCAAACGAGGCCGCAACCCTCAGATGCGTCTACACGGCAGCCATGACCTTCGACCCCACCGGCCAGGGACGCAGACACTGGACTATGCGCTGGATGCCCGCCCTGCAGGCTTCGACATCGCCTTCGACGACCGACTCTCCGTCGGCCGCCGCTAACTCACACCACCCGAGTGACACCGTTGGCTTGTCAGACCCCAGCCCATTGGCACATTTTCAGGCTCTTAGGGTGCGTATCGAGTCGTGAGCAACGAGGTGTTTTGCTGAGGTCTATGATCCGGATCATGGGGGCGCGCAGTGAGGGGGCCAGCGAGGTAGCTCTCCGTGGTTTTGTCGTACCTCGTGGTGATGCCCCGCCAGGCCTTAAGCTTGTTGATCAGCCGTTCGACGTGTTCCTCTCCTCGTAGAGGTCCGCGTCGTGGCCGACGGGCCGGCCGCCGGGGAGCACTTCTTCTTCTGGTTGGCGGCATGGACGACCTTCTTTGGGGATGACGGGCTTGATGCGGTACTTCCGCAGTGTGCCGTTGCCACGGGACGAGTAGGCCCTGTCCACGGCCACGGCGTCGCGACGGGTGCAGGGTCGGCCGATGGCCCCGCGGCCCCGATCTTTAGCACGGGGATGAACTGCGGCTGTCAGCCGCCTGTCCGGCGGTCAGAACGAACCCGAGCCGGCGGCGCTTGCGGTCGGCGATTAAAGGCTGTCCCGTAAAGATCACCGGGTCGATGCGGGCGTAGTCGGTCCCTGTCAGCCCTCGCCTGCCCGGCGAGGGTTAGGAAATCCTTTCAGCCGCGGGAGTCGTGCCGGTTGCCGGCCAGGGGCCGGCCGACCACGACGACCAGGCGGGTGCCGGCGTCGATGACGACCTGGTGGGCCGTGGAGTAGCGGTAGTTCTTGGAGTGCTCGGCGATCGTGCGGTCGCGGGTGGGCACCAGGGTGCCGTCCACGATGAGCACCGGTGTCTTTGGCGAACCGCTTGCGCGGCTGGAGCGCGAGCTTCGGGCCGAGGTGGTCGACGATCCGGTCTGCGGCCGACTTCGAGACGCCGAAGAGTGAGGCGAGCTGGCGAAGCGTCAGGTTGGTGCGCCAGTACGCCGCGACCAGCAGTACCCGGTCCTCCAGCGGCAGGCTCCACGGCCGCCCTCGCCTCGGCTCGTCAGCGACCTCGCGACGCACCACGGTCATCAACTTGCCGAAGCAGCGCGGGCTCAGCCCAGTGAACGGGGCTATCCAGGACGGCTCCGACGCCGTGATCACACCACCCACACCAAGATCATCTCATCCGTGACCAGCGGTTACGGGACAGCCCTTAGATGTGGGCGGTGCTGACAGCAATGCCGAAGCCGCCCGCGAGTATCGTGTCGGCACAGGCCCACTAAGGGCTGTCCCGTAAATGACTTCGGGCATGCCCGCTGACCTGGCCGTCTGCCTTGTCATCCGGTGAGGGTGAGGTTGTGCAGGCGGGCGA